>DATNBP010000162.1:0-40607 GCA_035572015.1 Puia sp.
GCATCCCCATCCGTGAACTTCCGGTTCGACCAGCGCCCTCCCGTCACCGGGTTGGTCGCTTCACCCCTGGAATCCTCCTTGTAAATATTCTGATCCACCTGCAACCACAGGAAAGACAGCTCATCGGGACTATTGTTCGTATAGGTGACGGTCACGTCGCCGGCGAGCGAATGCTTGGTCGTGTCCAATACCGTATGGATCGTATAGTCGGCACGGTTGGACCAGTATTTCTCCCCCGGTGCGCCGCCCGCGCTCCGGTATACGGTGCCGTTGGAAGGATAAAACTGCGGGTCCCACAACTTATGTTGATCGAAATGGGAAGGCGTCTGGGCCATGACAGGCACAGCGCAGAACACAAGAATAAAGGCTGATAAAGAGTTTCTCATGGGCTAAAGATAAAGAACCCCGCGCAATCCTTGCGCGGGGCCCCTGTCATTAATATCAGAATAACTATTTCTATTTACTATTGGTCATGTCCGGCGGAATATAGACGTGCAGGTCTCGCATCTCCTTCTCCGTTATCGTCGGCGGCTGCCCGGCCAGCAATCGATCATAGACGATCTTTCCTACGGCAAGCGCATCTTCCCTGCTGCGGAACACGCGGTTCCCGCTGACCCCCGGCATGATATCCTGGTGAAAAAGCAGCCTCCCATCCTTCAATATATCGTATCCCCATCCGCCCGGAACCTCCACGGCCTTCAGTTCGACCAGCGAATGCTCCTTTCTCCATTTCCAGCGTTTGTAGCCTCCGTAACTAAAGGTGCCGATGATGCCCATCACCAACAGGATGGTAAGCCCCCATTTACGAAGAAAGCCCATTAGTCGTATTGGTTATAGATCTGCTGGGGAAAGAACTCCTCCAGGTCGCTGAAACCTGACGTATTGCCCGTTCCCAGACCGGTGCCGACATATCCCCTGCTATAGCCGGGAGTTAACGGAGCAGGTGCCGTAGGAGCCGGATCCTTCAGCGTAAATCCGATAGCGCCGCTCCTCGGCGTCCCTTCAAAGGGAGTCTTCTCATACCAAAGATCGCTGGCAAAATCGTATTCCCAGGTGAAGTTCACCGAAGTACCGTTCTGGCCGAGCGTAATATAGGCCTTATCACCCGTCGGTTGTTTCAGCAGAACGAACCCTACGCCGTATTTCCGGACGATATTCGTATACCCGTCGTCATAGGTCCCTGGGTTGGTATTATAGATGTCGCGCAGCTGCGTCCAGGGGCCCTTCGGCGAGTTGGGATCCTCCGCCAGCTGCGGATCGAACATCCAGAAGTCATAACACATGTTATTGATGGCCTTCTGGCTGCCCGGAGTGTACCCGGCTACGATATATCCCTTGTTGTTGTACACCCACGCCGTTGCTCCCGAGCGGGGGTTGCCGATGAGAAAGGGTTTCTTCGTCCAATGACCCGTGGCCGGGCTGTATTTCCAGACATCGCTGAAAAAAGTGTTGTTATCCGTTCCGGTAAGAACGTAACCGGTCGTATCGAAACCCCACGCCACGGCGTCGAAACGGGGATAGCTGCCATAAGCATCATGCAGCGAATCGATCTGCGTCCAGGAATTGGCACCGGGATCGTATGAGTAAAAGTCTGCCAGCGGCGTAAAGCCGTCATTGGCGACCCCCGTTCCCACATAACCGATATTCTGCACGGTGAATGCAACTGCATTGCTGCGGGCAGGACCGGGGAAAGGAGCTACCGTCGTCCAAAAACCGGAGGCGCTCGCCGAGTCATAGCCGGTAGGGGAAGATGTATTGATCGCCGTAGGCGTATATTTATAAAAGGTCGTAAGACGCTGGTTGGGCGTCAACGGGTTGATACCCAAACCCACAAACGCGAAATTATTGGCCGTGAACGCCACCCCGAAACCCTGGGGAGGACCGGGAAAGAAAGCGCGGCCGACCCAGTTGCCATTCTGTGTATAGTTGATGCTAGCTTTGGTGCAGGAAAAGACGATACCTAGTAACATTAACGCGAACAGAGTAATGTTAATTCGCTTCATAGTTGTTTTGATATTTTTGCGCTAAAGTATTCGAAGTCCTCATAGCAAATTCGTTAAAATGTATTACCCAACGGGATTAATAGATAATTCGGCAAATTTCATATACAAAACTGATATTCCGGGCATTTTTTTTATTTCCGGTCCTGGCCGTGCCAAAAACCAGGCCCCAACTGACTGAAAAAGAGGACTGAAAACCCCTTCTGACCCCCATTTTTTCGCATCTTCCCGCATCCTGTCGCTGCAAAATTGATAGATAAAAAAAGCCGGTTAGTCGTTTTTTTGGTAGCTTTGATACATACTAACAAAATAGTAACAACTGAGCCCCCTAATATTGCAGCTTTCTATCCAGCATGACTATACATAACCCGACAAAAAAACTGCTTTTCTTTCTGTCCTTTTTTTTGACGGCTTTATTCATTCTTTCGGCGTGCCAAAAACAACCTGCGCTCGGGGATTTCGGGAACAGCTATATCGATGACAATAAAAGCGCCCAGATCGTCGTCGTCGATACCGCCACCATAGACGTCTCCACTACCTTCGTAGACTCTGTTTCCACAGCCGGCACCGGGTACCTCATGGTCGGCTCCTACAATGACGACTGGCTCGGGAAAGTGACCAGCCGCTCCTTTTTCCAGGTCGCTCCGCCTCCCTCCCTGCCGGCTATAGACCCCCGCATCGATACCTACGATTCGATCGGTATGATCTTTTTCTTCAGACCGGGGAGTCCATACTATGGCGACACCACCCAGTACCAGACCTATGTGGTCAACCAGGTGGACACCCTGATGGAATTACCGCCGTTCAATAATGGATGGTTCAGCAGCTACCTCCTTCCCACCGGTCCCGATCTGGGTTCCACTTCAGTAAGGATCGAGCCCAACCGGCCGGTCAGCAACGGCACCATTGCCTCCAATACCAGCCAGGGTACGGGGGATACGGTCAGGATCCGGCTGGACGACCAGCTTGGCCAGACTATTTACAATATGGTATACAATAAGTCGGATACCGTAAAGAATTCCACCAAGTGGCTGAGGTGGTTCCACGGGCTTAGCCTGTCTCCAGGCGCGGGCGCTCCCGCCAATATCATCAACGGGATCAAGGACAGCTGTATCATGCGGATCTATTACCGCGAGAATGCGCTCTTCAGCACGGAAAAGTTCATCGATTTCGAATTCACCAATAAGAACGTTCAATACAACTATGTTACGACCGACCGTACCGGCAAGCCGATTGCCGGCCTGAACAGGCCTACCCAAACCGTCCAACCGCCTCCGCTGACCCCCTCTGCGCAGATCGGCCATGCCGGCTATGTTCAAAGTATGGAAGGATTGAATGTAAAGCTCACCTTCCCCTATTTGAATGCCATCGCGCTGCGACGGGACTTTATCGGTCTGCTGCGGGCGCAGCTGATAGTCCGGCCGGTGCCTGGCAGTTTCTCCCAGATCTGGCGGCTGCCGCCGCAAGTCGGCATCTTTACCACCGATCAGCACAATCAGCTCGGTGCCCCCCTGCCCTCGTTGGGTTCGGGCGGCGCCCAGACCGGGAGTCTGATCCAGGACTATTTCAATCCGCTGAATACCGTGTACACCTATGATGTGACGAATTTCGTCGCTTCACAACTGATCAATCCCAGTCCGGCCGCCAGGCAAACAGGGTTGATGCTCGCCATTCTTCCGCCGGCGGAGAATTCGGCCTTCAACCGGCTGATCGCAGCCGACCAGTCTTATCCGGTCACCCAACGCATCACCCTGACCGTATATTATATCTCCTTATTCCCCCATAACTAAGATGAACCAGAGCAAGATCATATGCTTCCTAACGCTGCTATCCGTAACATCTCTCGGGGTGATGGCTCAAAATAATTTTCAGCCCTACTCGCAGATGGGTATCGGCCAACTCGACGAGGGCTACTATAACCGGACATCCGGTCTCGGCGAAACCGGCATCGGGTACCGCAGCAACCGTTTTCTCATAACCAACAACCCTGCTTCGTTCTCCGGGTTGGCCAACCAGTATTTTACCATGGAGACGGCCATTCGCGGAACGTTTATCAGCTATTCCGGCACTCCCGTTCAGCCCGCCGGCACCCAATCCGCCGATATCACCTTCCGCAAGCTCGTAATGGGCATCAAGGCCGCCAAACACTGGGGGACCAGCATCGGCCTGGTGCCGGTCAGCACCGAGAACTATGAGTTCAACGTGCCTTATTTCATCCAGGGGAGCAACCAGGCGGTCTCCAACCATTTTTATTCCTATCACGGCAGCGTAAACAAGGCATTTTGGGCCAACTCCTATGAATTCTTTCATCATCTTTCCCTGGGCGTCGATGCCGGCTACGTCTTCGGCGATCTCAACCAGAAAGATATCCTTCAAAGCACGGCCAACGGCGCCAGCTTTACCTCCACGTCGAACGACATCTATCTGCAGAACCTTTACCTGACTTATGGTCTCCAGCTATACGGGCGGATCGGTAAACACCTGGAATATGTCATCGGCGGTGTCTACAGCCAGAAATCGGCGCTGCTGGCTTCACCGAACAAGCAGGTACTCAACCCCGATTCGGTCACGATCCAGAATTTCCAAAACCCGGACCACTATCTATATCTCCCGAATAGCTATGGCGGCGGACTTTCGATCACCTACAACCAGAAATACACCTGGCTGGCCGATTACCGGTATTCGGACTGGAACGGCGTCCAGGCGTTGAACAGCTATCCCGGTCAGGACTATGCGATCGTGAGCAGCGAACGCGCTTCGATGGGTTTCGAAGTTTCCAAAAAGAAAAACCTGTACAACAGCACGGTCGAGCTCAGCTATTTCCAGTCCGGCGTTTACTACAGCAATTCCTATCTGGCCGTCAACGGCAGACAGCTCAGGGATATGGGCGTCAGCCTCGGCATCGGCGTTAACTCGCTTAAATCCCCCCTGGCCTACAATATCGTGTTCCAGTACGGCATCCGGGGAACGACCGACAACAATCTCATCCGCGAAAACTACATGAACCTCTCCTTTATCCTCAACTTCGGAGCGGTATGGTTCACCAAAGGAAGAAAATTTGACTAACTATGCTTGAACTTCACCGGCAGATGAAAGGCTTCCCCATGATGGGAGTGCTCAGCTGCATCGTCGTGGAGGACAATACCAAGCAAAGCGCCCTGCTGAAGGATTATATCGCCAAGACGCCCAACCTCTCCTTTTCCGGCAAATGCGAGTCGGCGTCCGATGTCTATTCCCTCGTGATCCAGCACCGGGCAGACATCATCTTCTGGGACATCCGCCTCCTCGATAACCGGGTCATGGTCCGCCTGAGGGAATCGGGTTACTATCCTATCGTCATCTGTATCGCCGACAAACAGGAACAGGAATATAAAGAGACCGAGACGGATGTGTTCAGCTACCTGATCCGCCCGCTGTCTTTCGAACGCTTCCTTTCCACGATGAACAAGATCAGTGATTACCTCTCTACCACGATCTACCTGCATCACCGGAACAACCGGTTTGTCTTCATAAAATCCGAATACAAGATCATCAAGGTCCGGTTCGAAGACATCCTTTTCTGCGAAGGCATGAAGGACTATACCCAGATCTATGTCCGGGGAAAAGCGGACCCCATCCTGACCCTCAGCAACCTCAAGTCCTTTTCGTACAAGCTGCCGCCGGATGAGTTCATCCGCGTACACCGCAGCTTCATCGTCTCGCTCGACCACATCGATTCCATCGCCCGTAATGAGATCTACATTGGCAAAAAGATCATCCCCATCGGGGACAGCTTCAAGGACGATTTCTACCAGATCATCGAATGGAACTCCTGATCGCCTGCTCCACCGGCAGACATTTCCTGCTACCTCGGATTTTTCCTAATTTTGCCCCATGGTCAAAGTAGCCATTCTTGATCTCTATGAAGGCCAACCCAACCAGGGCATGCGCTGTATTCGCGAGCTGCTCACGGAATACGCCCGCACTCACTCCCTCGCCCTGACATTCGACGAATTCGAAGTACGCCTGCGCCACGAGACACCCGATCTCTCCTACGATATCTACATCTCCAGCGGAGGCCCCGGCAGCCCGCTCGACAGCATCGGCAGCGAATGGGAAGCCGCCTATTGGGACTGGTTAAAAAAGGTCGAAGACTTCAACGCCAATCCGGCCGCCGGCGCCCCCAAACAGGTGCTCTTCATCTGCCATTCCTTTCAGCTGGCCTGCCGCCACTACGACGTCGCGCGTGTAACACATCGCAAATCGACCGCCTTCGGCGTATTCCCTATACATAGGATCGATGCAGCGATGACCGAACCCGTATTTGCCGGTCTGCCGGAACCCTTCTTTGCCGTGGAAAGCCGCAGCTACCAGGTCGTCTCTCCCGATCACGAGCGGCTGATGAGGATGGGCGCACAACTCCTGGCCATCGAAAAAGAACGGCCCCATGTTCCGCTCGAAAGAGCCATCATGGCTATCCGTTTCAATGAACATATGATCGGCACCCAGTTCCACCCCGAAGCCGATCCCACCGGTATGAGCATCTATCTGCAACAGGAAGATCGTAAGCGGATCGTTATCGCCGAACACGGCGAGGAGAAATGGAAAAGCATGATCGCGCAGCTGAACGATCCCGATAAGATAACGTGGACCTATTCCCACGTGATCCCGAATTTCCTCGACTACGCGCTGAACCCCGCCGCCTCCATATCCCAAACCCCTCCTTTCCCCAAAACACTGTAACTTCCCGCAAAAGACCCATATGGTCCCAGCACTGCGGGAAGCCTTCAACTCCGCGTTCACCCGCGAACGCTACGATCTCTTTCTGGCCGACCTCAACAGCCGCTATCCGGGCGCCATCGAATTCAGGCTGGCCGAAACACCGGTCTTTATTCCATCCTCGTTCTCAAACCAGCTGCTCGATGCCTGCGAATATATCGTCGACCTGATCCTCGACCCCGCATTCAAAGAATTGACCGAACGGGCCATCCCCGCGAACGACCGCGTCCCCAATGAAAATGCCCATCCCCATTTCCTCGTCTTCGACTTCGGCGTCTGTGATGACGGCCACGGAGGTTGGCAACCGCAGCTGATCGAGATGCAGGGATTCCCCAGTCTTTATGGCTTCCAGGTCTACTACCCCGAAACCCTGCGCCGCCACTTTTCGATCCCGGATGATTACAGCCAGTTCCTGGATGGCTACGACCACCGGTCGTATCTCGATCTGCTTCGCGACGTCATCGTCGGCGACTGCGCTCCCGAACAGGTGGTCCTTCTGGAATTGCGGCCGCACCGGCAAAAGACCCGCATTGATTTTTATTGTACACAGGACTACCTCGGCATCACACCGGTATGCCTGACCGAAATCATACAGGAAGGCAGGCAGCTGTTCTACCTGCATCCCGCCACCGGGAAAAAGACCGCCATCCGCCGGATCTACAACCGGGTCATATTCGACGAGCTGAAGTCCGCCGGCCTGCCGGCCGGCGGATACGTCGACATCCGCCAGGATCTCGACGTCGAATGGGTGACCCACCCCAATTGGTTCTACCGGGTCAGCAAGTTCACGCTCCCTTTCCTTCGTCACCCCTTCGTCCCACCCACCTGGTTCCTCGACCAGCTGAAACAACCTCCCGCCGATCTCGAAAATTATGTGCTCAAACCGCTGTTCTCCTTCGCCGGCCAGGGTGTGATCATCGACCCGACCCCCGCCGACCTGGAAGTCAAAAACCCGGAGAACTGGATCCTCCAGCGAAAAGTCACCTATGCCGGCCTCATCCCCACCCCCGATGTCCCCGCAAAAGTGGAGATCCGCATCATGTATCTCTGGAAGGATGGTGCGCCCCGCCCCGTTCCGGCCATCAACCTGGCGCGTCTCAGCAAAGGGAAAATGATCGGCGTCGATTTCAATAAAGACAGGGAATGGGTTGGCGGCAGCGTGGGATTCTTCGAACGGTGATCAGGCCTGCCCATACACATACACATAACCGTCTGCCGCAAGGTATAACCTCCCCTCGACAGGATCGATCCCCATCGCCGTACACTCCACCGGAACGGCCATCTCCTGTACTTCTCTGTCCCTCCCCTGCGGACGACGCCGGTAGATCGTAAGGCTGCCCTCCGGTCTGTAATGAAAAAGCAAATGCTCCGTTTCCAGCCGGAATCCCTCCCCTGCGGCTGCAATGATCAACCGCTGCTCCACTTCCACGGCCAAAGGCGTCCTCAGCCGCAGGATGAACTCATAAGGACGATACGACTGTTCACGCCCCCTGATGAACCGGTAGATGAATAGCGTGACCAGCCCGAAAACAATTAATATTTGGAATACCTTATCCATCCGCAACAAGCGGGACACCGCGTTTCAAAGCAAGATACCGCGTATCTTTAGTATCGCAATCGAATAATATGGATCTCAAACTGAACGGGAAGACAGCCCTCGTCCTCGCAGCAAGCAGAGGCCTGGGAAAAGCGTGCGCCGCCGCATTGGTTACCGAAGGCGCAAATGTGATCATCGGGGCCCGCAACCAGGAAACACTGGAGGCAACGGCAAGTCAGCTGCGCCCGCTGGGCAAGGGTCAGGTACTTGCCATTCCCGTGGACGTGCAGGATAGCAGGCAGGCCGCACAGATCGTAGACGCCGCAGTCACGGCATTCGGAAAGATCGATATCCTTGTCAACAATGCCGGTGGTCCTCCCTTCGGCAGATTTGAGTCGTTCGACGAAACCGCCTGGCAATCGGCCTTCAACCTGACGCTACTCAGCGCCGTACGGTTCAGCCGGCTGGTCATCCCGCATATGCGTCCCACGGGCAGCGGTCGCATCATCAATATCGTCAGCCTTACCGTGAAGACCTATTTCCCCAATTCCGTCCTGTCGACCAGCCTTCGTCTGGGCGTGGTCGGTATGGCAAAGATGCTTGCCCATGAGCTGGCGCCCGACAACATCACCGTCAATAACATCGCCCCGGGTCTCATCCTAACCGACAGGATCAAAGACACGCTTCCCAAGCCCACCCCCGGCGGACCGGACTTCGATCAGCTGCTGGCCCAGCGCGTTAAAGACATTCCCATGCGACGCGTGGGCAAACCCGAAGAACTGGCTGCGCTCGTCACCTTTTTAGCCAGCCCACTGGCCGGCTATATCACCGGGGCCACCATACCTGTCGATGGAGGCGCCGTTATGGCAATGAGTTAGAAGATCGCGGCCGCGCCCTGGCATATCAGAATACCGATGCCGCGCCGCCCGGCATTTCAGAATACCGACGCCTCACCCCCCGGCATTTCGTCCGGCGGCTTGCTGATGATATTGATGCGGACAGCCCAGTCCGCCAGCAAATAAACCAACTCTACGTCCACCTGCACCTGCCGATAACGCCAATCGTCGATGCCCAGCCGCAATGTGGAAGAAGTAAAAGTAGCTTCCTCCTTCGCCGGCGCCAGGTCGCCTTCCAGAAAAACGAGACTGCTGTCCTGCAACCGCAGGTAACAATGCTTCAACTCGTGGAACAATTGTTTGTAACATTTCTCCGCCGCGGCAAAATCTCCGCCGCTGTACATTTTAGCCTGCCAGCTGGCGGTCGTATCCCCGGTAGAATGCCAGCGCGTGATCAGGCAATCCTCCGCACCGGGCAAAACGACCGTCGAAGAATAATTCTCGAACTCGCCCTGCGCCAGCACCAGGTCGCCGGTGATATGCCGAAGATTTTGCGGGAAGTCATGCAGGATGGAGTCGATAGCGTTCCCAAACGCCGGGGACAAAGTTTGCGTTTGCGCACGCGCGCCAAAAAAAAATACTACGGTTGAAACAAGAAGGGCAAAAGAGGTTTTCATGTGATGGATGATTTGCAACAAGGATACATTAATAATCCGGCTCGCGCCTGCGCCGCTTATCCACTTATCCACACTATTTATTGTACCTTCGGGAAAACTCGGCAATGGAAAATTTGAGGGACATCCCGGTGAAAGAATTGCGTCCTGGTTTTTTCGGGAAGATGGTCCACGGCGACAACAGTTCACTCGTATTCTGGGATATCAAAAAAGGTAGCGCCCTGCCGGAACATCATCACGTCCACGAGCAGATCACCTTTATAGCCGAGGGCCAGCTGGAAATGGTCATCGGTGGCGAAAAATACCTGCTCACCGACGGTTCGATCCATGTCATCCCATCCAATGTCCCGCATTCGGCGTTTGCCGTGACGGATTGCAGGGTCATCGACTCTTTTGCACCGGCGCGGGACGACTATCGTTAAATCCGCACTTTATGGCCCACACCCATTCGCATACGCATTCACACGATCACGCCCATGGCCTCGGTCACCATCACCACCCTGTAAACCTGGCAAGTGTGAGCAGGGCATTCGTGCTCGGCATCCTTCTGAATTTTTTATTCGTCATCATCGAAGTCGTCGTGGGTTTTTCGATCCATTCGCTTTCACTGCTATCCGATGCCGGGCATAACCTGGCCGACGTGGCCTCTCTGGCCATGTCCCTGATCGCGATCCGTCTATTAAAAATAAAACCCACCGAGAAATTCACCTATGGATATAAAAAGACCACCGTTCTCGTCGCCTTGCTGAATGCCGCTATCCTGCTGGTCTCCATCGGCGCTATCGGGTACGAAGCTCTTCACCGCCTGTTTCAACCCCAGCCGCTTCCCGGGAAAACTATTTCCATCGTAGCCGCCATCGGCATCGCTATCAATGCCCTGACCGCTTTGCTTTTCCTGCGGAACAAGGACAACGATCTCAATATCCGCAGCGCTTTTCTTCACCTGCTATCCGATGCGATCGTCTCCGCCGCGCTGGTCCTCGGCGGTATCGCCATTTTCTATACCAGCCAGTTCTGGATCGATCCCGTGTTGAGCCTCCTCGTCGCCATCGTCATTCTGTTCAGCACATGGCAGCTGCTGCGCGACAGCCTGCGTCTCTCGCTCGACGCGGTCCCCGCGGGTATCGAGATAAAAAAGGTCAGGGAGGCCGTTTGCAAGATCGGCGGGGTGCACGGTTTTCACCACATCCATGTCTGGGCCATCAGCACGACCGAAAATGCCCTGACCGCTCACCTGGTCGTCGAGCCGGCTGCCGATATGGAATTCATCGAGAAACTGAAACACCGGATAAAGCACGAGTTGCTGCACCAGAATATCCAGCACGCCACCCTCGAAGTCGAAACGGCAGACGCCCCCTGCGACGAACCGGACTGCTGATCTCCGCCGGCCGCCCCGCCAACCGCGGTCCCATCTCAGCCAACCGCCGCCCCGCCAACCGCGGTCCCATCTCAGCCGCCCCCTAATTAGTTGATAAACCCCCAGAAAATTCCGACGCGTACCATGAATCCGGGCTCGGGATAGTAGGGCGCTACGAAATTGTTATTGTAAAACCCGAACCCATGCGGGCTGAACGCCATCGAGTTGAGATTCTCGCCCTGTATATAGGCGGTGAAGCTCCTTATCCGCATGTGCAGATACAAATTGATATCGGGCAGGCTCTGCGTGATCGTCTTATGGATTGCGCTTTGCGTAAAGAACTGCCCCGTCACCGGCGAATAGCCATCCGCGCGATAAGGGCTGATATAACGGATCTCCGTTCCAAAACTTAGATTGAGGTTCCTGAAGCCAAGGCTCCCGTCAAAACCGACCTGGTTGCTCGATACCAGCAGGGGGAGATGGACAGGCGAAGAGCCGGCCACCTGCTGCACGATCGTCAGCGTCCGCCAATGCCAATGCCGGTAGATTGTAAACTGCTTTCTGAGCGTAATTTGCAAAAGATTGAACAACGATGACGCCTGGCCCTCCCGGTAATAGTCCGATACATAGGCGTAATTGCTCAACAGCCAGAGCGAGGCCGAGAGGTTCAGCTGATGTTGCGGCTGATCGATCGAGGCAAACAGGTGTGTCGTATTTTCCTTCAGGAAGTTCCTGTGCTGCGCTGCAGTATCCAGGTTGAAGCTGCTGGACCGGTCAAAAATGAAGCCGGGCGTCCGGTTGGTGTTCTCGAAACCGGCCTGAAAATAGCCCAGTTCCCGGCTGATCAGTCTTCTGAGCGATATATAGGCATTGTAATCCCCGACGTCCAGGCCATTCAGATACAGCCTGCCATAGGCTTCGATGTCCCATTTCTGATTGCGGGTCTTATTCCGGTATTCCGCATGCGCAAAAACGTTTTGATCGTGGACCTTATGTGCGGTCAGCAGCCTGCTGGAGACAAGCGCCGACGTGTCGAACCGGCCGCTGAGCACTTCGAGCGTGGCCCCAAGTTTAAAGAATTGCTGCGGGTTTTTCGCGTCGGGAAACTGGTACAGGCTGAAGTCGTTTGATAAGAGGTGCCAGCTGTCCTGCCTGATCAGCGTATCGGTCGGCATTACATACCCGAGACCCAGGTTGTGCTTGTAATAGGTCGTATCCAGCTCGTAATTCCCCGGGTAATAATTATCGATGAACTTATAGTTGTACGTCGTATAGGCTTCGGTGTTCTCGATCCGCAACCGGGGATAGAACAGGGGGATCACGGACGAGTCCGTAACGATCGAGTCTTTCTGGCCCAGATCGTATTGCTGCCGCATCAGGTAGGTCGACGTCGAATACCTGGTACCGGTCGAAACAGTAGACGCAAAGGGGTTCCCCGTCGCTGCCGCAAGGTTCGGGCCGATCTGCACGGGAACGGTTGCCTGGTTACTATACCGGATCGAATCCAGGTCGGCGGGGTCTTGTATGCCCCCATTCTCGGAGGCCGTCAGCTTGCTCGCCACCAGCACGAAAAAATTCTGATACCGCTTATTCTTCGATTGATACCACGAGCTGACACGATAGTTGTTGTGGTTGGTGTTCTGGTTCATGAAGGTCCCGGGTGCATTGATCAGCCGGTATTCGAGACCGAAATTCCAGTTCGGCCGGATGTTCTGCGTATGCGTGACATCGATATCCTGCTCCGCCCGGGCCGCCAGCACATAGCCCAGCTCCGTATACGGTTTGGTCGTATGATAGAACCTGGTCTCATCCACGGTGAAGGCATACAGATCATAGGCATGCCAGCCGGGGTCCCAGCCCGATCGCATCCTGGGCGTGAACACGAGGTTACGCGCCGCGCTACCCAGGTTGCCCAGGTTGATCCAGGTCGATGGACGCGGTATCTTCCGGCCCAGGTCGTAGATGGAAGAATCCATATGCTGCAACCGGCTGCTGTCCAGGAACCGGAAATTGATGGTGATCGTATCCGCTTTACGGTGCTGCAAAGAGTCCTTGCCCCCTCCCGCGCCACCACTTCCGATGTTGCCAAACCGGCCCAATGGGTTCTGTGCCAGCAGGGCCGGGCCGGTAAACAACGCCACCAGCACTAATATCGTTCTACATCCTCGCATTATTACATTTCCTTAATCATGCCCTTGAACAGCGCGGTCAGCTTGGGCTCCGCCGCCGCGGCAGCCGCCAGCACTTCCTCATGCGTGATGATATTATCTTCCTCCCTTATGCCAAGGTCCGTTACGACGCTGACGGCAAAGACCGACATCCCGATATGCCGCGCCGCGATCACTTCCTGTACCGTGCTCATGCCCACGACGTCTCCACCGGCAATATGCAATAACTTGTATTCCGAACGCGTCTCGAAAGTGGGCCCCGTTACCCCCGCATACACACCCTCATGTATGGGTATCTGCAGCTCGCCGGCGATCGCCTGCGCCTTTTTGATCAACGCGCGGTCATAAGGCTCGCTCATATCCGGGAACCGCGGTCCCAGTCCATCTTCATTCGGACCGAGCAGCGGGTTCACCGTGAACAGCGAGATATGATCCCGGATGATCACCAGGTCGCCTACCCGAAACGCCCTGTTCATGCCGCCCGCGGCATTGGACAGCAATAACGTCTGCACACCCAGGAATTTCAACACCCGGATGGGATATGCCACCTGCGACGGTGAATAACCCTCATAATAATGGAATCTGCCGGAAAGGACCACCACCTGCCTCCCGGCAACCGATCCGAAGATCAGCTTTCCCTGGTGTCCCGCTACCGTTGCTACGGGGAAATGCGGGATATCGGTATAAGGTATCTCCTTTTCTGCAACGATCTCGCGCGAGAGATTGCCCAGACCGCTGCCCAGTATAATGCCCACCGCAGGTTTCTCCGCACAAACCGACCGGATATACCTGACCGTTTCTTCCAGCTGCTGTAAAATGGTGAGGTGCATGTCAGCTGACGGCTTTGTTGACCAGTGCCGCCGCTTCGCTCAGCAGGATCGCCGACTGAACCTTCAGCCCGCTTTGCGTGATCAGTTGTTTGGCCTCTTCCGCATTCGTGCCCTGCAGACGAACGATAATGGGTACTTTGATATCCCCGATCGAGTTGTAAGCGTCTATCACACCCTGGGCTACACGATCACAACGGACGATGCCACCGAAAATATTGATGAGAATGGCCTTTACTTTGGGGTCCTTGAGGATGATCCGGAAACCCGCCTCAACGGTCTGCGCATTGGCCGTTCCGCCGACATCCAGGAAGTTCGCAGGCTCGCCGCCGCTCAGCTTGATCATATCCATGGTCGCCATGGCCAGACCCGCGCCATTGACCATGCATCCTACATTGCCATCCAGCTTTACAAAATTGAGATTGTATTTGCCGGCTTCCACTTCCGTGGGGTCCTCTTCGCTGATATCCCGTAACGCTTCCAACTCGGGATGCCGCATCAATGCATTATCATCCAAATTCATTTTACAATCGACGGCGATGATCTTCTCGTCACTGGTCTTGAACAGCGGGTTGATCTCCAGCATTGAACAATCCAGGCCGACGTAGGCATTGTAGAGATTGGTCACGAACCGGACGCAATTCTTGAAGGCCTCGCCGCTCAACCCCAGGTTGAAGGCGATCTTGCGCGCCTGGAAAGGCTGAAGCCCTCCACCGGGGTGAACCCATTCCTTATAGATCTTTTCCGGCGTTTTGTGCGCCACCTCTTCGATATCGATCCCTCCTTCGGTACTGTACATGATCACATTTTGTCCCTTGGCCCTGTCCAGCAATACCGACAGATAGAATTCCTTGACGGGGTTGGCGCCGGGATAATAGACGTCCTGCGCGATCAGCACCTTATTCACTTTTTTACCCGCGGGACCCGTCTGAATGGTCACCAGGGTTCCGCCGAGGATACGGGAAGCGATCTGCTGGATCTCTTCGGCGCCCTTTCCTACCGCAACGCCCTTCTGCTCCGTCCCCTGTATCTTGCCTTTTCCCCTTCCGCCTGCATGGATCTGCGCCTTCACCACCGCGAAATTATTCCCGAACTGGACCCTGAGATGCTTGTACGCTTCTTCGGCGGCTCCTGCATTGTCAACCGGAATGCCTTCCTGGACGGGAACCGAATATTTCTTCAGTAGCTCTTTGGCCTGATATTCATGTAGATTCATACGGGGAAAAAATTTTATGTGCGGAAAATACGCTTTCCTCAAAATTAGCGCATTTTCCGCAAAGCGCTAATGTCTGTTGAACTTCGGCCGCTCCACTGGAGCGGCCCTTGTTCGCGGGCTTCGCTACGCTCACCCGTGGCAAGCCGCCCCTGGCGGCTTCTGGAATTGCGAAAATAGGGAAAAATCTATATCGATTCGCGTCTGACAAGATCGGCCTCCAGTTGAACGGGCAGGTTTGTCAACGGAGCTTCCTCACCGGAATGACGCAAACGCTCCATCAATGTGGAGACCGCTTTTTGCCCAATGGCTTCGATGGGCTGGCGGATCACCGATATGCTGGGAGTAAACAGACGGAAGATATCGTTGTCGTCGAAACAAAGGACGGCCAGCTGCTCCGGGACTTTGATCTGCAATTTCTTGATCGCCTCGATCCCCAGCACGCCGAGATAATTGGTCAGGAAAAAAACGGCATCAAAATCGGCGCCCGCCCGGGTGAGCATCTGCGTCACGACCTGCAATGCTGCCTCGTGATCGCTGTTATAAGGTACCACCAGCACCAGTTCCTCCCCGATCCCATGACGCCTCAGTACGTCACGATAGGCGCGTAGCCTGTCCTTCATATGCGCCATCTCGGTTTCGATCGTCACGAGCGCGATCCGGGAGTAGCCTTTGGCGAGGAGATATTCCATCCCGCGCGACACGCCTTCATAATTGTCGACGAGCACCGCCGGTATTTCTGTGTGAGCGGGGAAATAGCGATCGATGAGAACGACCGGTTTGCTCTCCCCCTGGAGTTTTCGGATCTCCTCCGCCAGGTTGAGCGTGGGGGTGATGATATACCCGTCCACCTGCCGCTGCGACAACATATTGATCAGATCGCGCGCTTTTTCTTCGTCGTTATCCGTGCTGCAATAGACTACCTTATAATCGTATCGCTTGGCTTCGTCCTCGATCGATTTTGCCAGCGTGGCAAAAAATGCGTTGGAAATATTTTCTACGATAAGCCCGATCGTCTTGGTCTTGCCGGTCCGCAACCCGCGTGCCAGTTGGTTAGGACGATAACCCATCTCCCTGGCGACATGCTCTACCCTTTCTATCACCTCGCGGCTTATGCGCATTTTCACCGCCTTATCGTTCATCACAAAAGAGACCGTGGAAACCGACACTCCGGCTTTGCGGGCGATATCGCTGATGGAGACTTTCTTCATGTAATATTGGGTATGTGCTGGAACGCCTATGACGTTCATGTAAAGATATGAAAAGAACTAAATCGTTTTAGCCTAACCTAAAATTTTTTCTCGCTCGCCGGGTATCTTCCAGCCGCCCTCTCCATGACGCCGCCTATGCACATCCGCTGGATCTCCATCACGCCAGGCCCACCCTACGCAGCTAAAAGGTTTTAATAGTGTCTAATCTACGCACCCATAACCGCCGTTGAATTTTTTTTCTTAAAAAAAGTCGTGCTCTCCTTTGCGATTCATCTACTTTTCTCTATATCTTTGTACGCCGATCGCGCCCACTCAATTCTGTTTCCCTTTAGAAAATAGCTTGCATAGGAAGATGTGTTATGAACCAATATTCAATCATCTTTAACACCTCATCAGATGAAGCCCAACGTCGTCACCGTTACAACTATTCCCTCCGTCAGCAATCCGCTGACCGCTTTGCCGACCGCCAGGATTGTCAGACATCCCAGTTCAAAAATTGAAAAGGAGGATTTCAAGCTTTCCCCTCCCGATGAAGAAACGCTCAGGCGTCTGAACGTTCTGGCGAAACAGTACCCTTTCAGCGTAATGCACAAGGGTAGCAATAGGCCATTGTTGTAACCGATCCGCCCTCCTCCGCTGCTGGCCCATCCGCCGGTTCACCGCCTGCAAACTGCAGGGCCTTTATCTATCTCTCTCTATATCCATCCATTGCAATCGATTGTTTTTGCCGGCGACCCGACCACGCCTTCTCCTTTACCGACCCGACCGCGCCTTCCCCCTCTCCAACCCCGCCTCCCCTTCACTCCTGCTCCGACAGCTACTTCGAATTGAGTATCACCTCCAACCTGCAACCCTTCCCCGGCGAAGAATCGATCTCGACCTTTCCATTGTAAAGCTCCGCCCTGCTCATGATATTCGAGATCCCGACCCCATAACGCCGCATCGCCGGATCGAACCCCCTCCCATCATCTTCGACACGCAGACGGATCTGCTCGTGGTGTTTGTTCAACTCTATGCATACCGAAGAAGCCTCGGCATGTTTCAGGATATTATTCAGCTGCTCCTGGATGATCCGGTAGACATTGATCTTTTGCTCGGGTTGCAGCGCATTCTCGTCCAATCCGGATATAGCCAGCCGGATCTTCATCTTCCCCGCCATCTGTATATTCCGGATCAGCTCCCTTATGGATTGCACCAGCCCCAGATCGTTCAGGCCCGGCGTGATCAGTTCCTTTGACAAACGACGGATCTCTTCTATCGCCATCGAAATATTGTTGCGGCTCTTGACCAGGAGCTCGGGCCTCGGCTGGCTTTCCTCGATAGCCACGTCCAGGTATAATTTGGATGTCGCCAGTATCTGGTTGATATTGTCGTGCAATTCCTGCCCGATTTCAAACCGCTCCCTTTCCTGGGCGCCCAATACGACCTCCGTGATCTGTTGCTGCTTGAGCCGCTGCTGCAGTGCGACATCCTCTTCCGACCGTTTACGCGGGGTGATGTCCTGGATCGCCCCGATCATCCGGATCGGGCGGTTTTCGGCGGAATAGATGATATATCCCCGGTCATGCACATACGCATACTCTCCGTTGCTCTTCTTGAGCCGGTATTCGTCCTCCCACTTATTGGCCACGCCTTCGCGGATCACCGTCGACAACTTGCCCAGGACCCTGTCCCTGTCCTGCGGATGCAGGATGCTCTCCCAAAGCCCGCCGGGCGGATAGCTATTTACAAAATCGTATCCGAACAGTTGCTTGTAGGTGTCCCCGACGATGAAAAGCTTGCCATTCACCAGGTCCCAATCCCAGATGGCGTCGTTGGTCGCCTTGACCACGGCATTGAACCGTTCGTCGCTGACCCTCAGGTGCTCCAGCGTTCGCTTGCGTTCCATACTGTATTGTATGGACTTGGCCAGGAGGCTATCCGTCAACTCGGCTTTCACCAGGTAATCCTGCGCGCCCTCCTTGATGGCCTCCAACGCCACATTCGTATCCGACATGCCCGTGAGAACGATCACCGGTATGCGCTGTGCCACGGGCTTGAGATGGATGAACGATTGAATGCCGGAACTGTCCGGCAACGTAAGATCCAGCAATACCACATCTATCTCTCCGGCGGCGAGAACGGTAATGGCTTCCCGGATGGTGAAGGTGGAGTAGATTTGCCGGATCGCGAGACCGGACGATCGTAACATGTGCTCCAGCAGAAAAAGATCACTAGGATTATCTTCAACAGTCAGAATGGTAAGACCGCTATTCATTATAACAATCGGTTGTAGGTACGCTGAAAATGTGATAAAAGAAAAAATCCCCGCCAGGAGTGCCGGAGGCCCTCAAAAAAAATCCCCGCTGTTAGGCGGGGATGCACTAATCAAATACCATAACCATTAAACCTTATCCTATTAGAATATGAATGTACTTATTTTTCTATTTTCTCACAAAAATCTTCTGCGGTCATTTTTAAATCAATACAAAATAACCTAAATAAAAACCCTTAGAATTTTCTTAGTAAAAAGCATATAGTAAGGTCGCCCAAACACGAGCCGATAAATTGTTCATTTTCAGGCGATTTTACCCACTCACCCGGAGGCATTATGACCTTTTCATGTTCCTCCGGCCCTTTTTCCGTGGTCTTTTTCCACCAAACGCCCGTCCGTCTATCACCTTCCGCGACCTCCGGCGAAGATTTTTGACCTGTCCGGACAACCCGCAAAAACCTGCAAAGACCTTTTTTAAACCCCATTTCTTCCCTTTTTATCTCCCATAATCGCACCTTTCCCCTGACCCTTAACACCTGTTACCGCACCCTCACGCCTCTTTTATCTTACCTCTCACGCCTTTTTCCCCACCCTAATCACCCCTTTTTCCTCGCCCTAACTACGCCTTTACCTCACCCCAATCGCCCCTTTTTCCTCACCCTAATCACGTCATTTTCCTCACCCCAATCACGCCGCATTAAGCGTAAACCCGAACGAACTTCCTTCTCCCAGCCGGCTCGTCGCCCAGATATGCCCGCCCTGCGCTTCGATGAATTCCTTCGATATCGAAAGCCCGAGCCCCGTCCCATTTCGATCATGCGTCCCCGGCACTTTAAAATACCGGTCGAAGATCTTCGGAAGATATTTTTCATCGATGCCGCGCCCATGATCCTTCACCATGAATTCCACATTGTCCTTGTTGCGAAGTGCGGCAACCTCGACCTGCGAATCCTCGGGAGAGTATTTTATCGCATTGGTAAGGAAATTGATCAGCACCCAGGAGGTCTTCTCCACGTCTGCCTGGATGAATGGCAGGTTCTCCGGCAGATCGGCGCGGATATCGACCCTCCGCTGCTGCGCCTGGAACAGCACCGCCTGTATCGCCTGGTTCACGATCGCGGCAGGATTGGCCGGCTGCATTTTCAGCTGTATGTTCCCCGTTTCCACCTGCGACATGTTCAGCAGTTCGCCCGTTATCTTCAACAAGCGGTCGGCGTCGTCAGTAATACTCCGGACCAATTCTTGCTGCTCATTATTAAGCGCTCCTACCCGCATATCCGTCAGCAGACTGGCGCTCATTTTGATCGAGGAAAGCGGCGTCTTCAATTCATGTGACACGGTTGCAATGAAATTCGTCTTCGCTTCATTAAGCTCGTGGAAAGGCGTGATATTCCGCAACACGATCACCTGCCCGATGGTTGCCTGGTTATTGGTCACGTCCAGCACGTCCTTATTGAAATAGCTCTCCTTATCGTCACAATAGATCTTCAGTTCTTTTCGCGCCGGATCGTTCTGCAACAACGTCCGCATCAGGTCATTGGACACCGCGATATCGGGAGCATACCGGCCGGCAATAGTCGATTCTTTGACGCCCAGCAGCTTTTCCGCGACCGCGTTGAGGAACAGGACGTGCCGCTTTTCATCCAGGCCGATGATCCCGTCCCGCATTTGATTGATGATCGTCTCGATCCGCCTTTTTTCGAATTTGATCTGCGCAAGATTGCTGCTCTCGTATTCATCCAGCTTTTCAGCCATCGTGTTGAACGCATTCGCCAGCTCGCCGAACTCATCGGCCTGTTTGAGATAGATGCGTTTCTTGTAGTTCTTTCCCGCAATCGCGCTGATGCCCTCCGAAAGACTGCTGATCGGTCCGGATATGATACCCGGCAGGTTGAAGATGAACGTAAACGCCACCAGTGTCAGGATCGTGAATATGATCGCGAGCACTTCCTTGGCGTCATCCGCTGTCTTTTGCGTGAGCGCATTCTTCCGGACGATCGCATTCTCGTTAAGGTCTTCAATCTTCCCTATGGCCCGCCGTATATCGGCATAATTGCCCGGATCGGATGGGTCGGCCATCAGCTCGTTGAAGTTCCTGGTCAATTCTTCCGTCGCCTCCTTCTCCCCTACCTCGGTAATGTTGGTTTGCTGTTTCTTCAGATTGACTCTGAACTGGTTCAGCGCATTCCTGTCGGCGGGAAGCCCTTCCAGGGCCTGCAGCATACGGTTGCAGTAGACCAGCGACTCGTGGTTGTTCTGCAGCACCACCCGCCCTTCATCGCTGAGCCGGTTGATATAAAACAGTCCCAGCACGCCGAAAAGCAGGATGACCACGAACAGGAAGATCAACCCAAGCGACAATTTAGTTTTCAAGCGCATGCTCATGTTTTCCAAAATTAACTCACGAAAGGATCACTATATCGATATCCGAAGCCGCGAGCTTGTTCAGCAATTGATTGAATACCGCCGTGCTCATGATCACATTGTACAGGCTGAGATGTGGCTTCCCGATGCAGATTGTTGTAATAGCATGGCTCTCAGCAATTTCCATTATCCCTTTGGCGATATTGCTTTGTCTTACGCGGATCACTTCCGCACCCAATTCAGTTGCCATCTTGAAATTGTTGATCAAATGCCGTTGCGCCGCCAGCCCGATCTTGTCCCCGTCCTCCTTCGGCGTCTGCACGTATAACAGCCACCACCGACTGTGATAATAGCTGGCCAGCCGCGCCGTTTTACGAATGACCTTTTTAGCTGTCTGATGATTGCTGCCGATACAGGCCAGGAATCGTTCATTGGGCAGATGCGCGCCTCGTGGCAATTCGGTTTCGATCTTTCGTTCCACCTGGCTCGCTACTTCCTTCAAGGCTAGCTCTCTCAGCTGCAGTATCTTTTCGGGTTGAAAGAAATTCTGCAACGCGATCGCGATCTTGTCTGCTGCATAAATTTTCCCCTCTTTTAAACGTGTAACCAATTCATCGGCGGTCAGATCGATATTCACCACTTCATCCGCCTCTTCCAGCACGCTGTCGGGAATCCGTTCGGATACTTCAATACCGGTTATATCCCTGATCTCTTCGTATAGGCTTTCGATGTGCTGGATATTGACCGCGCTGATGACATTTATACCGGCGTCCAGTATATCCAGCACGTCCTGCCAGCGTTTCTCGTTATTGCTGCCCTCGATATTGGAATGCGCCAGCTCGTCGACGATCACCACTTCCGGGTGCAGGTTGATCACGCCCTGCACATCCAGCTCTTCCAGCTCCTTTCCTTTATAGAACAGCCGGCGCCGCGGCAGAACGGGCAAACCCTGTAACAAGTCTTCGGTCTCGGACCGTCCATGCGTCTCCACATAGCCTATTTTCACGTCCACTCCATTCCGCAGGAGGGTCTGCGCTTCCTGCAGCATTCGATATGTCTTCCCTACGCCGGCGCTCATGCCGATGTATATTTTGAACTTGCCACGCCGGGATTGCCGGATAAGGTCCAGGAAATGCTGAACATCCGGAGCTTTGTCCGTCGGTGTCGTTTGTTTTTCAGTGTCCGCCATTGTCTATCTGATCTAGCGCCACGTTCAGTTTCAGCACGTTCACCTTCGCTGGTCCAAAGATACCCAGGAATGGGCCTTCCGTATAACGATCCACCAGCGCATTTAGTTTTTCTTCTGAAATTCCCCGCGCCTTCCCCACCCGTTTAACCTGCACTTTCGCCCCCGCCGGCGACAGATCGGGATCGAGACCACTGCCGGAATAAGTCACCAGTTCGGCAGGGATATCCTCCTTTCTCACTCCCGGATCATGCGCCAGAAAAGTGTCGATATGCACCTCGACGTCTTTGAGATAGTCCGGATTGGAAGGGCCCTTGTTGCTGCCCCCGCTGCCGGCGGCATCGTATCCAACCGCCGAAGGCCTGCTCCAGAAATACTTGTCTTCCGTAAACCTCTGCCCAATGTTGGCATAGCCTACCACTTTGCCTTTGACCGATATGGTTTGTCCCCTCCCCTGTCCTGGGGTCAGCCGGCCGATCGCCGCCAACAGCAGGGGATAGAGGACCGAACAGAGGACGATAAACACCAGTGTCAACTTCAGGGCCGGCAATATATGTTTTTTCATATTTCCATTTATTTGGTTTACATGACCAAACCCACTAGCAGGTCGATGGCTTTGATCCCTATGAAAGGGGCAATGACGCCTCCTGCGCCATAGATAAGTAAATTTCGCCGCAGCAGGGCGCCGGCCCCGATAGGCTTATATGCCACTCCGCGAAGTGCCAGCGGTATCAGGATCGGTATGATCAGGGCGTTGAAGATCACCGCCGAAAGGATGGCGGTCTCAGGGCTTTTCAAATGCATGATATTTAGCGCCTGCAACGCAGGGATCGAGGTTATGAACAATGCCGGGACTATCGCAAAATATTTTGCTACGTCGCTTGCTATGGAAAACGTCGTCAGCGTGCCCCGGGTCATCAACAGCTGTTTGCCGATCTCCACTATCTCGATCAACTTGGTCGGGTCGTTGTCCAGATCGACCATATTGCCTGCCTCCTTGGCTGCCTGCGTGCCGCTGTTCATGGCCACCCCTACGTCCGCCTGCGCCAGCGCCGGCGCGTCATTCGTACCATCGCCCATCATTGCCACCAGTTTGCCGCCCTGCTGTTCCTTTCGGATATAGTTCATTTTGTCCTCCGGTTTGGCCTCCGCGATGAAATCGTCCACGCCGGCTTTATCGGCGATATATTTTGCGGTCAGCGGATTGTCACCCGTCACCATCACCGTTTTGACGCCCATCTTGCGGAGGCGCTGGAATCGTTCCTGGATACCCGGTTTGATAATATCCTGCAGCTCGATAACGCCCATTGCCCGCCCGTTCTCGCTTACGGCAAGCGGTGTACCACCATTGGAAGCGATCTCCTTCACCCTGTCCTCGGTTTTATCGGGGACAACGTTGCCGGCCCGGTTTACGATCGCGCGGATGGCATCGAAGGCGCCTTTACGGATCTGCAACCCCGATATATCGATGCCGCTGCTGCGCGTTTCAGCGGAAAAACCGATGAATCTCGCCCCATTGGTGCTATACGTATTGGGATTGACACCAGCCAGTTCGATGATCGACTTACCTTCCGGCGTCTCATCCGCCAGCGATGCCAGTACGCACGCTTCCATAAAGGTCTTTTCGTCGACACCCGGTGCGGGCCAGAAATGGGTTGCCTTACGGTTACCGATGGTGATCGTCCCCGTTTTATCCAGCAGCAACGTATCCAGGTCGCCCGCCGTCTCTACTGCTTTCCCGCTTTTGGTAATCACATTGGCCCGGAGCGCCCTATCCATCCCGGCAATGCCGATGGCACTCAGCAATCCCCCAATTGTAGTCGGTATCAGGCAAACGAACAGCGACACGAACGCCGCTACCGTTATCGGCGTATGAGCATAGTCGGCAAATGGCTTGAGCGTCACGCAAACGATCAGGAAGACCAGGGTAAACCCGGCCAGCAGGATCGTCAGGGCTATTTCGTTGGGGGTCTTTTGCCGTGACGCACCTTCTACGAGCGCGATCATCTTGTCGAGGAAACTCTCCCCCGGTGAAGTGGTCACGCGCACTTTAATCTTATCGCTCAGCACCTTGGTACCGCCGGTAACGGAGGATTTATCCCCGCCCGCCTCCCGGATGACGGGAGCGGATTCACCGGTGATGGCGCTTTCGTCGATGGTTGCCAGCCCTTCGATGATCTCTCCGTCCATCGGGATCATGTCACCTGCTTCTGCAATGAATAGATCCCCCTTCTTCAACGTCGAGGAAGGCACCACCTTCACCTCGCCTACATAGATCTCTCCGAAGGGAAATATCTTTTTGGCAGGCGTATCCTCCCTTGTTTTCCGAAGATTGTCGGCCTGCGCCTTGCCCCTTGCTTCCGCGATCGCCTCGGCGAAATTGGCGAAAAGGACCGTCACCAGGAGCACCAGGAAGATCGCGAGGTTATAACCGAAACGGCCCTGGGACCGCTCCCCCGTCTGCACCCAAACACAAACCACCGCCATGATCCAGGTCACGATATAAACAGTGAACATCACCGGGTTGCGGAACATTGTCACCGGGTGCAACTTCACGAAGGAATCTTTCAACGCCGTCATTATTATCCTCCTGGGAAAAATTGATTTATTATGTCGCATGCCTATTCAATTATCTTAAACTAAAATATTCGGCGATCGGCCCCAACGCCAGCGGAGGGAAATACGACAGCGCTGTGACGATCACGATCACCACGAATATCATCATACCGAAAGTCAGGGAATCCGCCCGGAGGGTTCCCGAAGATTCCGGGATATACTTTTTGTTGGCGAGTAGTCCGGCAATAGCAACCGGACCGATGATGGGCAGGTACCGGCCAAGGATCATCACGATCCCGCTGGTAATATTCCAAAAGACATTGTTATCCGCCAGCCCTTCAAATCCGCTGCCGTTGTTGGCATTGGCTGAAGTGAATTGGTATAGCATCTCCGAAAAGCCGTGATAACCCGGATTGCTCAGCCAGGCAGAAGGTTTTACCGTCCAGGCGGTGTTGCCATGATAAATGAGGATATAACAGGCAACGGCGGTGAAGCCCTTGATGAGAAAGGCGGAAAGCAGGGTCACCAGTGCGGCGATCTTGACTTCCCGGGCTTCCACCTTATGGCCAAAGAACTCCGGCGTACGGCCGACCATCAGCCCCGCTATAAAGACCGCGATGATCACGTAGATATAGTAGTTGAGGATGCCCACGCCGCATCCGCCGTAAAAGGCGTTCACCATCATCCCCAGCATTTGCATCAGGCCTGACATTGGCATTCCACTGTCGTGCATCGAGTTCACCGATCCGGTCGAGATGACGGTCGTGAGAATACTCCAGTATGCGGAAGCCGCAGGTCCAAAACGGACTTCTTTACCTTCCATCGCGCCTGTAGGTTGCGCGATTCCCATTCGCTCGATCGCCGGATTGCCGTGAATCTCGCTGACCATGGTAGGTATAAGGAGACAGAAGAACCCAATCGTCATGATCGCGAAGGTCACATAGGCGAATTTCTTTCGGTTGATGTAAAACCCAAGTGCAAATACCAGTGCCATCGGGATCAGCGCCTGCGTGCATATCTCCAGCATATTGGTAAAATAATCCGGGTTTTCCAGCGGGTGTGCCGAATTGGCGCCGAACCAACCGCCTCCATTTGTACCCAAATGCTTGATCGCGATCATACCTGCGGCCGGTCCGCGCGACACCTGTACCGTGTCGCCCTGCAACGTTGTGATCGTATCCTTTCCGGCATAGCTGGTCGGCGTACCGTGAAAAGCCAATAGAACTGCAATGACGATGCACAGCGGCAACAGTATCCGCGTTATCGTCCTGGTAAAGATATCCCAGAAATTTCCGAGGTTCTGCGTGGTCCTTTCCTTGAGACCATTGAACAGCGCCACCACACAGGCGATGCCCGTCGCCCCGCTGACAAACTGCAAAAAGGTGATCACGAACAGCTGGGTCAGATAAGTGGCGCCTGTTTCTCCCGAATAATCCTGCAGATTGCAGTTCACGAGAAAGCTAACGGACGTATTGAAAGTCAGATCCGGCCTCATGCTGGGATTTCCGTCTGGATTCAGGGGCAGCTGGCCCTGGAAGAGGAAAAGGATGAAGGCATAGACGAACCACACGAGGTTGATCGTCAGCATGGCCTTCAGGAATTCCTTCCATCCCATCTTCCGGGTCGGGTCGATCCCGCAAAATCGATAGATCAGCCGCTCCACCTTTGTCATGAAATCGAGGAAGGTACGGTCTCCTTTGTATACTTTGGCGATATACCTTCCAAATGGGAAAGCGAGTATCACCGTTATCAGAAAGGTGACTATTACACCGAATAGTTCCGTGCGCATGATTTTAGAATTTCTCGGGTTTCAGCAAAACATACAGCAGGTAGATGAATACCGCTATCGAAACGATAAAGATGGCCGTCATCATGGTCTTTACCGGGGAGATGCCAAAATAAATGCCCGAAAGCAGGTAAAGTGCCTGGATAGGCGCCGGCACTGCATTACAGCCGCCTGCGCTCGTTGCCGCTCTCAGCGGCGCCATATCAAAATGGAAGGCATTTCGCCAAAATGGGAATGGTGGCTATGCTTCGCAACTCAGTTTATATTCTTCTATTTTCCGGTAAAGGGTGGTCAGCCCGATGTTGAGGAGACGCGCGGCCTCGGTCTTGTTGCCGCGGGTATGATTGAGGACACGTTGAATATGAAGTTTTTCGACGCTGGCCAGATCGAAGGCCGAAATGGGACCGGTTGAGCGCAGACCGATTACCTGGAGGTCTGCGGGAAGGTTTTCAAGCGTCAATGGTCCGCCGTCGGAGAGGATGACGGCCCGTTCGATGATATTCTTCAATTCGCGTGTATTGCCTTTCCAGTCGTGTTGCTGAAGCCGTTCGAGGAATTCCTTGCTCATGCCGTCGATATGTTTGCTGGCTTTGGCGGCGAAAAAGCGCAGGTAGAACTCGGCGATCGCCGGAATATCCTTTTTCCGTTCGCGCAGCGAAGGCAGTGAGATGGAGAAAACGTTGAGACGATAGAAAAGATCGTCCCGGAATTTTCCATCCGCGACTTCCTGCTTCAGATCGCGGTTCGTAGCCGCGATGACCCTGACATTCACGCGGGTCGGACGGGTATCGCCTACTTTGATGAATTCATTGGTCTCCAGGACCCGCAGCAGCTTCGCCTGCAGATCGATATGCATTTCGCCGATCTCGTCGAGAAAAAGCGTGCCCGGGTTGGCTTCCTCGATGAGGCCTTTCTTGTCGCGGATTGCGCTGGTGAACGAGCCGGCCTTATACCCAAAAAGCTCGCTTTCCAGGAGCTCCTTGCTGAAGGCGCTGCAGTTCAGCGGTATAAAAGGTTTGGTCGATCGTTTGCTTGCGAAATGGATCGCCTGGGCAAACACTTCTTTGCCCGTCCCTGTCTCCCCTAGCAGCAATACCGTCGCTTCGGTGGGCGCCACTTTTTTGGCAAGAGCGATCGCTTCGGCGATCAACGGTGAATTTCCCAGAATGGCGTCGAACGTATAGCGTTTGCCTACCTGCTGCTCGAGCTGGCTGACCCTTTTTTGAAGTTGTACCTTCTCCAGCGCGCGCGACAGCAACGGGACGATCTTTTCGTTATCATCGCCTTTGGTGATGTAATCGAATGCGCCATTCTTCATCGCCGTCACCCCATCGGTGATATTGCCGTAGGCCGTCAGGAGGATCGTCTCGATGAGCGGATGCCGCACTTTGATGTCGCGGACGAAATCCACCCCGTTGCCGTCCGGCAGCTTGACGTCGCAGAACACCACATCGACTTCCCCTTTTTCCAGCAGCCGGTTGCCCGCCTTAAGCGAATCGGCCTCCAGCACCGTCATACCTTCCAGCCGGATGATCCGGGCCAGCAGCGTCCGCAGCTTCTCTTCATCATCGATGATCAGAACCGTTCCCGTCGGCATTCTTGAGCGAATTAGGCAGTGAATTTATCCCTTTTCCCACAATCCGTCATAATTCGATGGCCCCGCACGCGGCATAAACCGCCGCTACCTCCTGGTTTTCCCCGCCGCACATCTTTTGTATCTATTTCCCTCATCCAACATATGTATCTATTTCCCTCATCCAACATATCTCATTTGCGGGCATAGTATAATGGCCAAATTAAGTCATTGATTATCAGAAATCTAATGTTGCCATTATTTTTACTGGTCAAAACCGATATGTCTCCCTCCTATTTCGCACAAATCATTTATTTTTGCGTCCCGTTGTACCACGCAAAAGCGCGTGTCCCGCATTCCGCGCCGACACCCGCCAGGCCCGACCCGGCCTCGCGCAAAATCCTCCGGAGAGGTGGCAGAGCGGTCGATTGTGGCGGTCTCGAAAACCGTTGTGCGGGCAACCGTACCGAGGGTTCGAATCCCTCCCTCTCCGCAGTTAGTTTCTCAAACTTTCCGTCGAAAGCCTGTTGACCGAGTGTTGACGGGCTTTTTGCTTGATGAGAGTGTCTGAGCTTTGCTTCATTTTGCCTCATTTTGCGTGAGCTTTCAGTGAGCAATTCGTGACCTACCATCGACAAGGCCAATGTCGGACGATCCACTTTTTATTTTCACTATGAAAGCAAGGAACAGCTCCTGCTCGATGGCCCGAATAACATGGAAGTGCACCTCTTTGAAGACAGCGAGCCCTCAGGTGACATGGATTTTCTCAACCTGTTCAGCCATCTTGCAGAAAACATCGATCTGGCCAAGGTCATGCTGATTCCCCATACCGCGCATATTACACCTGATCATTTTCATCAGAATATTTCGAGAAAGATCAAAAGACACTTTAGCGGAGGTCGCCGCGGGTAAAAATGAATAAGAATATGGAATATCTCGCCGACGCGGCAGCTACCGCTGTAATGAGCCTCATGGTCTCCTGGCTGCAGGATGGACTCTCCTTTACTCCCAGGCAAATGTCAGAAAAATGCCGGAGCCTTATTGCGGCTATCCTTTCAATCGCTTAGCCGTGTCCTGAAATTCCACCACGAAACAGCAACCCAAACCGAAATGATCAGTGGCAGGATCACCTTTATCAAGCCGTCCCCTACTGCCAGTCTCGATGCAGCGGCACCCGATAGGTCAAGTAAAATTCCTATATAAGCCAGGTCCTTGATCCATACCTCCGGGGGAATATTATTACAATTGCTGCAATTACCTTCCAGGTGCCAAGTATGATTCTGAAATAGGGCGGATAGCCCAGGTGGATGAGATCGCCTTCAATGTGCGGAAAAGGGATCAGGTTACCTATCCCGGTAATCAAAGACATCAGGACTACCAATGTAGTACTGATGATATAAACCAATCTTCGTCTCATATTATTTTATATTGTTGTTCTTTTTCAGCATTCTAACCGCCATTTTTCGACTTAAGGATTCAGGTGTAAGTGCTCTTATCACCCTGAACTTCAGACCAGGATAAACCAACATTTGGTTCTTTGTCAAACCAGCCAATGCTTCGGCCACGCATTGCTCCGCACGGAGTGGTTTTACCGGCGTATTTTGAAGAGTAAATCCAAGTTTATAAAAAACAGGCGTCTCCGTAGGCGTCGTGACCAGAACAGTGATATGTATACCGTACTCTCGAAACTCCGTATGCAAACTCTTCCCCAATGCCTGAATAAAACCTTTAGTTGCCGCCTCGGCTGCCATGTATGCTACTCCCTCCACCGCCCCCATAGCGCCGGTCAGCAAAATGCCGCCTTTCCTTCTTGTTGCCATTTTTTTTGCGAAGTGATGCGTAAGCAACAAGTGTGATATAGCGTTGAGATGAATTCTGTCGCCGAGATCGTCAATCCCACGATCGAGGAACCTCGCTACATCTCCTGTGCCTGCGTTTGATATGAGCAAGCCAATCTCCAGGTGGCTGGTCTTTTCCATCAGTGAATGCAGGTCTTCCCGCTTTGACAAGTCGGCCTGAATAGCCAGGCATTCAATTTTATGCCGGGACGAAAGCTGCCCGGCCAGCGTTTGCAGCAGCTCCTTTCTTCTGGCGACCAGGACCAAATTCAAGCCTCCCGCCCCCAGCTGTTGTGCAAATTCTTCCCCAATGCCTGAAGAAGCTCCTGTGATCAAAGCCCAGTTTCCGAACATCGGCGGATCGATAATTGGTTTCATCGCATTCTTTTTGTCCTTGACGCAAAGTTGCAATTTCGGTCCCTTTTGGCCTTGCCTAAAAATTTCAATTTGTTGAACAATTCACTCAGCGAGACGAATGCTTGCTTTCCCTTTCCCGGCAGGAGGCGGGAGTAACCTTAAATTGTTGCTTAAACGATCTTGAAAAATGCGACACGTCATTGAAGCAGGTTTGAAAGGCAATTTCACTAATGGTCAGGGTGCTGACCTGCAGCAGATCCCTCGCCCTTTCCAATCTTTTGGTTTTGATATAATTGGCAGGCGTATCCTGAAATACTTCGGTGAACTTACGGTTGAAGGTTGCCAAAGTCATGTTTGCCAGCTCAGCAAGATCCTTCACCGTAATATTTGAATACAAATGCCGTTGGACAATGTCCCTGATGTTCAGTTCGCGAGGCGTGAATAAGTCCCGCAGCAAGTCCTTTATTGATGTGGAGTTCTTGCTTTGCAGAAGAATGAGGATCAGTTCCTTCACCTTCAGCTCAAGGATATCGTCGTTGACAAAGGTCGGGTTCTCGAAGTAGAAATCCAGGTTTTCAATAAATTTCCTGATAATGTCCTTTGAGGCTATCTTTTGGATATATGGTTGCTCATTGCCCTTTTTCAGAAAGGCGGGGAATTCCTGCCGGTACAATTTTTTGAGCGTATCCGCATGTAAATGAAAGACCAGTATTTCATAGAAGTCGCCATCGGAATATTCGAGCAGGTTGGCAAAATACGTCCCGCAATTCAAAATTACCGATTCATCACTCCCGACCAGCACCTGTTCGGCCGGGGAGTTGATCTGTGTCTTTCCTTTTTTGTAATAAATGAAACAGGCTTGCTGCGGAAAATCTACCGACAGGCGGTAAGGTGGTTTGATAATGATCGTTTCGATCAGCGTCTTACCCCACAGGTCAAATTTTTTATGGCTGATAATCATTGGAAGCCCTATGACGCTTTCTTCTTTTTCGAAGCCTTGGCCCGCTTATTAAAATCCAGGGCTAAATCGATCCAATAGTTGAAATCCGCCTTGCTTTTCATCCCGCTCTCATCCACCATAACATAGCCACTCATCGGCCGGTTAGTGAAATCCATCGTTCGGCATCCTTTTCGGGCAACCGACTGTTCATGCAAGGCAGGATCTATCCGGCACATCAGCTCTTCTTTGATGATGCCCACGCACATCTTTCCGTTGTACATAAAGGTGAGTCCGCCCATCATCTTTTTTTCCGCTATATTCGGCAACCCCGCCAATCGCCTACGGATCCGATCCGCTAATTTTTCGCTGTATGACATAAGACCGCTATTTTATTTCAGCATATTCCTTAAGGCCGGCCATGAATTTCTTTATGCCGGCTTCCGATTGTCTCCTGATGATCAGTCTGTCCATAACCCGCCCAAGCCATCCGAACTTCACCTGGTATATCATCACCTGCTTTACCCTGATCCTGTTTCCCGCCCGCTCAAAACTGTAGGTATGGGACAGGCCCTGTATAGGAAAAGAGCAGGCTGTCAGTTCATAGGTCAGCGCTTTACCAGGCACCCAACTCGTCACCTTTTCCTCAAACCAATTCTTACCATCCTTCATCTCCACTCTTCTTGCTGCGCCGATCCCGGCCTTCACCGGTGTAAGCGCATTAGACCTTTTTACCGTCGGATCGAATTTTTCCAATTCTTCAATATTGGAAAGGGAATCCCATATTTTCTCCATGGGCGCGTCGATAAGGATCTCATTATGCAGTGTGGTCATATAAATTACTGATTTTGGGCCAGTGCCCGTAGGTTCTGTAAGATTTTTTCCTGTGCCTTGGCAAACATTTTTTTCATCATAAGTCCGTTCATCATCCTGGCCAGGATCGTCCTTGGTGAATAATGTGTCTCCGCCGTCACCTTCGTACTCGAATCCGTCACCGTTTCCAGCAGGAGCGAAAATCGAGTATCCAGTAACATTTTGCTCATGCCCATCGTATCGCTTTCCACCTTCCATACCATCCTCTTCTCCGGGACAAATTCAACGAGCTTTTCCGTAATTATCCCTTTTCGGCCTTTGCTTTCCACCTCGCAGGTCCGCACTGCGTTCGGTTCGTTCATTGCACCCGACACCTTTATTACACCCGGATTGATTCTTGGAAGCAGGGTTATATCCGTGACGATCGCCCACACCCTCGAGACGGACGCGTTCAGCAAAGCTTCACTCCTGGCCTGTAAAGTGCTCATTGACAGTTGATTTTACGATTAACTTGTAATTTGCAAGTGTAAAAATAAAAAAATACTTGTAATTTGCAAGTCCAATAATTGGTATCACTTGAATAAAAGGAAAATTGTGTTCCGGTCGGACTGCCCGATCAGCACGGCCCTCGACATATTCGGGGACAAATGGTCTCTGCTCATTATCAGGGATCTGATGTTCAAGGGACTCAACACATACGGTGATCTTTTGAAAGGCGGGGAAGGTATCGCCACCAATATCCTTGCCGACCGGCTCGGCCTGCTCGAATGCGCCGGCATCATCTCCAAGACCAGGCATCCGGAAAGCAAGGCTAAGGTACTTTACCAGCTCACGCCTAAAGGAGCCGGCCTGGCACCCGTTCTCATAGAGATCATTGCCTGGAGCGAGAAACACCACGAGGTCCATCCCCAGGCCATTGCCTTTGCCAATGAAATCAAAAAAGACAAGGCCGCAGTACTAGCGCAGATATATTCGCGGCTAGACAGACAGTGACAGTTGCGCCAACGTAGCCAAATCGGGAAAAAGAAAAGCCTGCGCCCAAGCGCTGTGGCCGGCTGTTTTTTGATGCCGATTTCTTGCTATAAATTTACGGTAGTTCTTTGTGAAGCAGATGCTTGGATTGATGGCGGGAAAATGCCATAGTCGATTTTTCGCTTCCGCCCGGAGTGAAGCAATATCCACAACGGCCGGAACACCTATAAAATCCTGCATTAATACACGGGCAGGTTTAAATGGAATATCTTTATCCGAGCCGGCGGGTTTCTACCGAAGAATAGTTTCTATATTGTCATGGGTTATAGCGAAATCATCAAAATTACGCAACGCATTCTCCAGCAAGATCCGGATGGAAAAAGGCAATTTAGCAATACCATGGCCCTTATTGGCAAGTTCTTCAAGACTGAAATCGGTGAAAGTGCCGTTTTTAGTGGTCAATGCCCTTTTTACCTGATAGGGATCTTTCGACATAAGTTATATTTTTAAGCCAATCGTGGTTGTTAGCTGCGAAACTCAATGGTCAAGCCAGTCTTTGAGAACAAGGGCCTCATTGTGCTCCTCATCTTTGGCGCCATAAACCAAAGTAACAACTCCTTTGTTTTGCTCTTCCTTTAGCAACGAGACCTGCTCCTTATTCGTTTTTAGCTCCATGCGATATCTCTTTTGAAATTCATCCCACTTGGCAGGGTCATGGCCAAACCATTTCCTGAGTGTTGTACTCGGAGCAATCTCCTTCAGCCACAAATCAATGTGGGCCTTCTCTTTCGTAAGACCGCGCGGCCATAGCCGGTCCACGAGAATACGCCTGCCGTCCTCTTTGGCTGGCTTTTCATACACTCTTTTAATCTTTAGTCCCATATTATTACCCTCCTGGTTTTTATCCGGCAATTACATTTCCGCTATCCCTTGCCGTTCCTTGATAATAGGTCTTTCACTCTGGCCCCTCAATTGATCTGCGGCGGACAACCTTTGACCCACCAATATAAAATCTCTCATCATTGGCATCCAGCACTTTTGTCTTTGGGCGAAGCATACGCATATATGCAAACCCCTGATGCTGAAGCAGTAAAGCCGTTATTTGAGCCGTGGCAACTGCGTCAGCGGGCTGAAAAACAACGCAGTCAGGCACTGCGCCAAACAATGCACTATCTTCCAGGGCCATTTGGGAAGGACCGTCTTCGCCGATAGAAACGCCGACGTGGCTGCCCACAAATTTAATATTTCTCCCGGATACTCTTGCCATCCGGGTCTGGTCGGCAGCCCGGGTAAAAAAAGCGCCGAATGTACAGATAAAAGATATTTTGCCCAACCGGAGTTCTTGCCGTCGGCATCCAGCACGTATACGTTCGGCTGTTGTCTTCCCAACCCGGCGCGCCTGCCCGAAAAACTTGAGGCGATCATCTGTTTCGAACTCGGGCCACTGTATTACCCTTCAACACCTCCATCACCGTATAATGACTGAAGTGCAGATTTTTTGGCAGATTACATCTTTAACGTCCATCATGCGTACATAAGGAGAAACCTCCCGGTAATCAGCTCGGAATTGACGAGGCATATGGCAAAGGAAGAAGGTATATTATACAAAAAATTTATCATGGAGAACCTATTAACAAGATAAGACGCGGCCTGGAATCAGCTATATCCGCAGAACGAATCAGCAGTTATCTGCTTTATTTCTTTCAGCAAGATTTGTTGCCTCATTTCAGGAAGGAAGAAGAGGCTTATTCTCTAAACTGCCCGCAGGTGATTTTGTCCGGGCCAAGGCATTTGGCGATCATAAAAGGATTTATGAGTTTGTTGAGCGGATCACCAGAGATAAATCAAACAAAGATTTGCTGGCGGCCTTTCCCGATACGCTGGACCGGCATATCCGATTTGAAGAAAGAACGATCAACAACTGCAGAATAATGCGTATTCTATGAAATCCGTATTCCACGGTGACCTTGAGCACACGGGCTTCGATTCTTTGACCACGTGCAAAAATACCGGTCGTTCACCGCGAAAACTGTTTTAACTTCATGCGTCGGACGCTTTTCTATGTTTACTCATTTTTCACCAGCGGAGCGGGCAGTAAAATATCCCGCTGACAGGCGTGTCTTCATTGGGCTCAAACACTATGTCTGGTGGACACTCGCCGGGCTCCTCGTAGTCACGGTGGGTGCCGCATGGCTGCAACTGGCGATTGGTGGACTTCCGGCCGACCCGGGCCCGGTCGGCCCGGTCCTCGCGACGGCCACAAAAGCATTACCGCATGGTTTTCCCGGTTGGGTCCGGCTTTCTCACTGGGTGAATTTCTTTTTTCTTGCGTTGATCATGCGGAGTGGGTTATCGATCCTTGCCGACCATCCGCGCCTATATTGGAACAACGGCTGCAATCCTGATTCGGAATGGATCCGGTTCACGCCCCACAAGGTGCCGCGGGACCGGGTATATACGGCCAAGGATGACGCCCGGTATATCAGCCCGGTGCTGGGTCTGCCGGGGTTCCGGCACTCGGTTGGGATTGCACGATGCTGGCATTTTATCACCGTCCCTTTCTTTATCTTGAACGGGGTGATATTTATCGTCTTACTGCTGGCGACGGACCATTGGCGGCGGCTGGTTCCCACGTCCTGGTCGATTATCCCCGATGCATGGAATGTGTTTGTGCATTATGCCACTTTTCACTGGCCGGCCGAACCAAACGGGTTTTTCCGCTACAATGCGCTGCAGCAACTGTCCTATTTCGTAGTAGTCTTCGTGCTCGCACCGGTGGCCCTGGTCTCGGGGATGGCGATGTCACCTGCGGTGGAGAACCGGCTGCATTGGCTGCCTAAGCTGTTCGGCAACCGGCAGGCAGCCCGCTCGGTACATTTCCTCGTGTTGTTGGCGTTCCTGGTCTTCCTGGTGATCCATGTCGCGCTGGTGGTCCTGACGGGCGCAGTGCGGAACATGAATCATATCATCCTGGGTACCGACAGCCTGTCGGATCACAGGGGAATCACTATCGGGAGCGCCATCGTATTGGCAGTTGTGTGCTTTGCATTTTTCGCGCACTGGCTGTCCTGGCGGCGGCCCCGGGTTCTGCAACGGGTCGAGGCAGTCATGAACGGGACTTTGTGGCGGCTGACCATTAATCGCCTGAAGCCAAGACTATATTACCGGCGGCAGGATATTTCACCTTATTTCTGGATGAACGGCAAGATGCCGCAATCGGAGGAATGGCGTCGGCTGGCGGATCAATCCTTCCGGGACTACCGGCTATCTGTCGGAGGGATGGTGAACCATCCGGTGCAGCTTTCCCTCGCGGACCTTCAAGCCATGGGAATACAGCAGCAGATCACCATGCACCATTGCATCCAGGGGTGGACCGGCATTGCCGAATGGGGCGGGGTACCGATGCGCGCGATCGTCGAAATGGTCCAGCCTAAGCCTGGCGCCACCATCGTGGCATTCTATTCCTTTGGTGAGGGCCTCTATGGAGGCACCTATTACGATACCCATACGCTGGACAACTGCCTCAAACCAGGCTGTATCCTGGCCTGGGAAATGAACTATTCACCGCTGCCCGTCGAGCATGGCGCACCGCTGCGGCTCCGGGTCGAGAACCAGCTCGGTTACAAAATGGTCAAATGGATCCGGTCTATCGAATTCCTGGAGAGTAGTGAAAAGATCGGTGAAGGATTTGGGGGGAAAAACGAGGATGACGAATACTACGATCTGTTAGCGGATTCGTAAAAGATGGGCATACCCCTGGAGCCGGGTGCAGCTTATCCTACCCTGTGAGGTAAGCGGAGCCGTTGCTGACCGTTCCGCACAGATCGATGATCCGGTGGGTCCTGAAAAGTTTTTCCAATAGCATCCTGCCTTCCCTATAATCATCGTGAATGGGACACGGATGCACCGCAGAACATTTGCTCAAACCCAAGCCGCACTCTGTGAAAATCGCGTCGCCGTCGATAGCTTCAATGATCTTCATGATCGGCCGTTTCTGCTGCTCACCGGAAATGTAAAATCCGCCGGACGGCCCCTTGGCGCTGTTGATCACCTTTTGCTTGACGAGGGCTTGGAGCAGCTTCCCTACGGTATGTTCGTTGGCATCAATGGCGGCGGCTATCTCCTTGATCCCCGGCCGCTCTCCTCGGCCCGTCCGTGAAGCGAGGTAGATAACGGCTTTAATCGCTGTTTTACAAGTTAAGCTCAGCATGGTTTATGTACTTAGGTATTTTTTCCCGGCTTCCGAAATCCGGTCATAGCTCCACGGCGGCTGAAACGTCAGCTCTATCGTTGCCGCATTGCCCGCAAATGTATCCAATAAGACTCGTTGTACCGCAGCGGTAATGGTTTCACCCACCGGGCAATACGGTGTGGAGAGGGTCATGGTCACCGTTATTCGAGAAGCCGGTTCATCGAATTCGATCCGGTAGATCAATCCCAGGTCGACCACGTTCAGACCGATCTCGATGGCGGACGCCGCCAGGAGAACGGCCCCCTCCCGGACTCGATGTTCGAAACCCCTTTCTTCCAGCTCGGGCAGCAGGAAGACGGGATACGCTTGTGGTGCGCGAATAACGCATGCCCCTCCGGCAGATCATCCAGCTTCCCGAGGATCATCATCATCGGCATCGGCATTGACAGCTCGCGAACATCGACGGTTACCATTCTTGCGTGATTCTATTCGTTACCGCGATATCGCTGCCCTCGTAAATTCAAAAACCCAGCTGTTCCTCCAGTTCCAATGTTTTGGGGAACAATATATTATTCTCCAGGTGAACATGCAAATGAAGGTCTTCTTCAAATTCCGACAACATGCGGAACAGGAGACTGTAGCTGGCGCAGGCATCCTCCGGCAGGAAATAATCCGCCGTTAGCTCCCTGATGGCTTCCAGGGTCTGCCCAACCGTCTCATGCTCTATCTCCATCCGGCGTATAGGGTTGCCCGCAGGACCGAAAGACAGCAATTCCTCCGTTTTCGAGGCGGCTCCACGAGTCGCCAGGACTTTGATATAAGGGAACAATATCTGCTCCTCGGTCTCCAGGTGCGCGCTCAGCTCGGTACTGATATGCTCTACCAACTCGTATACAGCCGGCAGCTCGGGATGGTGCGCTCCATGCACCTGCGCCACTTTACAGGCATAAGTCAGGATGTCGGGGAGATTTTTTTTGATGTACCGATGATGGGTATTCGCGATATAATCTGCCAGAAATCCCGGATCCCATTCATTATACGGCAAGGGATGAACATCCCTGTCCTTGCCGGCCTGCTGGAGCTCCTGCTCCACCCGGGTAACATCGATGCCTTTTTCGGCACAGGCTTCAACGACCGTTTTCTTACCTCCGCAACAAAAGTCGAGGCCATACTTCTTAAACACCTGCGCCTTGCGAATATCTTTCGCGGCAATCTGCCCGAGCGTATGACCAGCCTCCCCGCTTCCCCGCCTGGTGATCCGGACCTTCCACCATTCGGGACCCTGTTCGAGGTATTCCCAGTTGAATACATCCCCTCGTTCTCCCAGCAGCTGGTAATAGAGTGGCTTAGGATCATGGTCGTTGAAGATGGTCAGGCATTCCCCTCCCGACAATTGATCGAAGCGGGCAAAGATGGTAGGATGCTTCTGCCGGGGTTCCAGCAGGGTGACATCGAGTGTGTTTTCTTGTATTGTAGGCATAACCATTTTTTTTAGCGTCTCCACAAAGATAGAAACATAATTTTAATAAAAGTATTAACATACTTTTATCTTTCCCGGCGAGGGTTTCTGCACGTCATTCCTTTTCACGCCGGGTTTTATTAGAAGCATCAGAACAATAGATTTAGCGTGTCATCCGGTTTCCTGGATCTATAGGCGTCGAAAAAGGTGAGCGAACAACAGGTATTTGGCAAGGTTGAGATATGTTGTAAACGGGGCGACAAAGGAAAATATTCCGACAAAGATCAGGATCAATCATGACCCCCTCAGACTATACTGCCGACCTATCCAGTCTGGACCTCGTATTGTCCGGGGATGTCCTGGTTTCATTGGAGTTGCTGCGGCGCTATTAATATGGAGGTGCGGAGCTATTAATATGGAGGTTCGATGAATCCAGTAGACTTTTTAGAGACGGGCCTCTTCAACAGCCTTAGTATAGTTCCGTCGGAAGTTCGCTCACAGAAATGATCTTCCCGTTAAAAATTGTCTTATCAAGTGAGATTATCGCCTGCCTGGCCTGTGCCGATACTGGCATGCAAATCTCTCCACTCCTTAGCGAGCGGCCATTGAGGGAATTTCTATTCACCGTGGCATAGTCGACATTGCCGTATTGAAAGAAGAGCTTTCTTAGCTCGGAGTCGGTCGTATTCAAGCTGATATTGGAGATCCTGATATTCATAAGTATCTTATTGGGAGACAACGTCCGGCAAAAGATCAAGTTGATCCGCCGTCGTCATTGAAAGGTACCAATTAATACCGGCACCAGCAAAAAATAAGGCGACGATATTCATTTAATCGGGTTACATTACATCCATCACCACTTCTTTCGCGGCAACGATTACTTTTTCAGCATAAGGTTTTTAGTAAATAATTTAAAACGTTCACTTTTTAAAATGTTAACTATGAGACTTTCTGAGTTTATTTTATTGAATGAGCAAGAAAAAAAATCGACTGTCCTTCACAGAGGTGTTCTTCTCGCCAAGAGAAGTAGCTTCGAATCAATGGTATTTTTGTTTCAGCTTGGCAGCTATTATGTGGAAGCGTATTGCAATCCCGCAAATAAGGCCATCGAAGAGTACAGGGTGTTTGACAACGTCGAGGTTTTGAGCCCTTATTTGGAGGCCATACCGCTCGATAACCTGCTGAACTGAGCGTATCATCGATCCGTTTTGAGTTATCCCGTTCTTTGCAACGGGATAATTTATTTGGTCGATTCGGTTAGAAGATGTATCTTCACGGTGTTAATTTGAGTTCTGCATTTGTACTTGTTAATTTATCCTGCCTCACGAACCGGATTTCTTTTCCTCTACATTTTTTGCTTTTCTCATATCTTTTACTTTTTAATTGTTAAGTATGAACATTTATGTTTCTAATTTGAGCTTCAACGTACAGGATGAAGACTTAAGAGAATTTTTTGCTCCTTATGGCGAAGTAACCTCCGCGAAAGTCATAATGGATAAAATAACGAACCAATCCCGTGGATTCGGTTTTATTGAAATGCCTGATGAAGCTGCTTCAAAAAGGGCGATCGCTGAACTCGATGGGGCAACTGTCGAGAACAGGACCATTAAGGTCAATGAAGCAAGGCCTAAAGAGGCCCGACCGGCTCGCAATGATAACGGCCGTAATTTTAACAACGCCAGCAGCTACAATAAAAACAGATATTGATATTTGTTTAAATTGAATTAAAGCCCCGGTTC
>DATNBP010000163.1:0-14216 GCA_035572015.1 Puia sp.
GATACCAACAGGAATTTCATCTACCGCTCCGGCGCCCTGGATATCGTCGGGCTGAACTATCACCAGGGACTCTATGACTCGATTGGAGAGCGGTTTCCCGGCCGGCCATTTCTTGCGACCGAGACCACCTCGGCGCTGGAAACGCGGGGGCATTACGATATGCCGGCGGACAGCATCAGGAGGTGGCCGCAGGGACCAAAGGAACCGCTGAAAGGCGGCAACCGCGACTGGACTGTGTCCGCATACGACAATGTCTCGGCTTACTGGGGATCGACGCACGAAGAAACGTGGAAGGCGGCGAAGAGGAACCCCGCGGTTGCCGGCCTGTTCGTCTGGACGGGCTGGGACTATATTGGGGAGCCGACGCCCTATGCCTGGCCGGCACGCAGCTCCTATTTTGGGATCGTGGACCTGGCAGGCTTTCCCAAAGACATTTATTATATGTATCAGGCGGAGTGGACGGCGCGGCGGGTATTGCATCTGTTTCCGCATTGGAACTGGCACGCAGGCGACAGCGTCGATGTATGGGCCTACTATAACCGCGCCGATTCGGTGCTCCTGTTCCTCAACGGCAAACCGCTTGGGGCGAGAAGCAAAGCCGGTCAGGACCTCCACGTATCCTGGCGCGTGGCCTGGCGGCCCGGGACGCTAAAAGCAGTCGCGATGGAGCGGGGAAAAGCCGTGGCCGTGGACAGCGTGCGGACCGCGGGACCGGCGGTACAGATCCGGTTGCAGGCAGATAGGAAGATAATCCATGCCGACGGCAAAGACCTCTGTTTCGTCACGATCGGGATCACCGACGCAACCGGCAACCTGGTCCCGGATGCAGCGATGCAACTTCGCTGTGAAGTATCGGGCGCGGGAAGCCTGGCCGGGATGGACAACGGCTACGAGGCAGATCTCGAATCCTTTCGGGGTGACCGCCACCACGCATACAACGGGCTTTGTCTGGCGATCGTCCGCGCTGTAAAAACGCAGGGGGCGATCTTCGTCCGGGTCAGCGGATATGGGTTGGCGCCGGCAACGGTGACGATCCGCGCGGTGCGGTAACGTCCGTCGGTCCGGCATACATGGAAACTTCAGGAAATAGTAAAATAATCCATCATTATAGTTAAACCTTACATTGTTTCGCGGATATGGCGCCTGTACCTTTAGCCCCATCGCTAATGGTCCAAAAAAGGAAAAGACAATGAAGGAAAGATTGCTTGCTTTCGGTTCTGCGTTCATCTTGATCCTCTGTTACCCTCCAGGCAGCCAGGCTGCTTCACCCCACTCCCCGATTACAAATGAAGACTCTGCGTATCTCCGGATGATCACCGCCCGGGCAGGCAAGATCGTCGCCGCACTGGGATTGCGGGACTCGGCGTCCTTTTATCGCCTTCGGGGCGTCGTGGCCGATCAATACCGGTCGCTGAATTCGGTCTACACAGAAAGGGACCGGAAGCTGAAAGCGTTGAGCGGTGACAAGGCGCAGGTCGACTCTGTCAAGAGACTCATTCTCAAGGATGCGGACGAGCAGGTAGGACAGCTGCACCAGGCCTATCTCGCCCGGTTGGGTAAACTCCTTACACCGAATCAGGTCGATCAGATCAAAGACGGGATGACCTATAGTATACTTGAGGTGACCTACAAAGGTTATCAGGAAGAATTGCCCAACTTGACGGCGGACCAGAAGGCGCTGATCCTTGCGGATCTCACGGAAGCGAGAGAGCACGCCATGGATGCCGGGTCGAGCAAGGAAAAGCACGCCTGGTTCGGCAAATACAAGGGCCGGATCAATAACTATTTGTCTTCCCAGGGTATCGACATGAAGAAGGCCGGTGAAGAGTGGGAGAAGCGGCGTAAGGCCGCCGCGTCCAATGCCGGCGAAGTCAAATAGGGCCGGTGTACTAAAAGCTGTAAACGGGCAGGAGCCCGGATCAACTTGAACAAAATAAGGATTGCTCATTTTCTCCAAACTAATGCCATATGAACTTGCAACTATTGAAGAGGTGCCCGATTGTGCTGCTGCTGCTGTTTGTTTTCCGGGACGCCGTACTCTCACAGGGACGCTACAGGGTAATCACCGGGAAGGTCATCAACCAGGACACCAAAGAACCGCTCCGGGGCGTCTCGGTATCCGTTAAAGGGACCTCCCGCGGCGTGATCACCGACGAACAGGGCGTTTTCTCCCTGCCCGTCATCAGAAAGACGGGACCGGTCACTTTGCTGGTATCCTACATCGGATTCGATATGCGGGAATTCAGGACCACCGGCGATTCAGCGGTGATCGTCTCCTTGGTGAACTCCAACAAGAAAATGGATGATGTGGTGGTCGTCGGCTATGGCACCCAAAAGCGATCGAATATTCTGGGATCGGTGGCAACCATCGATCCAAAAGAGGTGGAGGACCTCCCAGCGGCGAATTTGTCGACCCTGTTGGTGAACCAGGTGCCCGGCGTGGGCGTCAATCAGACCTCAGGCAAGCCGGGAGCGACGACCAATGTCGTGATCCGCAACGCAGTCACCTTTGCCTCCGGAGGCACGACCAGCCCGTTGTATATCATCGACGGTCTGGCGCCGATCATCGGCACCGGCAGCGGCGTCGACCCGACCGGCAAGACCGCCTTCGACAATCTCGACCCTTCCGAGATCGAGAGCATCACGGTACTCAAGGATGCGTCTGCCACCATCTATGGAGCCCGGGGAGCCAACGGGGTCATTCTCGTCACGACAAAGAAGGGACGGCCGGGAAAACCAAAGATCAACTATTCCGGCTCCTATTCCAATACGAACGCGATAAAGATCCCGACGATGATCGACGGGTACAACCAGGCCTTGCTGCTGAATAACTGGGTGGAAAATTACATGCCCTACAAGGTGGCGACAACCGAGATCTATACGCCCGCCGAGCTCGATACGATCCGGTCGCGCAACTTCGACTGGCTGAGGAGCGAATGGATCCCCAACGGCAGCATCCAGCGGCACACGCTCAGCGTGAGCGGCGGGACGGACAGGCTGACCTATTTCGCAGGCGCCAACTACTATGATGAGACCGGGAACCTGCCCGAGAACTTCGAACGGAAATATGGACTGCAGCTGGGCATGACGGCCCGGATCGTCGAAGGTCTCACCACGACCGTAACGGTCAACGACAACTCGGGATTCAACGACCGGCCGGCTCCAAAAGGCGTGACCGAGCAGAACGACCAATTGAACGGAACGATCGGCGCCTTACTGACGGTCCCGAAATGGGTGCCCATCTTTATACAGGGCAACCCCAATTATTATGCGCCGTTGAAATGGCACCCGCAGGCTTTGACAGCATCCAATTCCTATTCTAAGGATAACAGCAACAACTTTTCGATCACCGCCAGCGCCCAGTACGCGATCCCGGTCGTTCCGGGATTGAAGCTCCAGGTACAATATGGCCGGAATTCTTTCTCGGATTTCGGCAAGCAATATTACCCGAGCTACCTGGCCTATGATTATCAGGTGCTGGGCAACCACAAGAACACGGGCGCCAAAGCCAATGTGGCCACGGGGACCCAGAATGTGCTGTACAACTATGATTCGTACACGGCAAAAACGATCACCAACGGGAATGAGCTGATCGAAGCCAACACCCTCTCCACCAACTGGCAGGCCACGGAAGGCGTCTCCTACGACAACAAATTCGGGGAGCATGCGATCGCGGTGATGCTGTCCGCGGAGCAGGAACAGACGACCGGGGATTACCTGATCACCCAAAACAGCACCCAGGTGATCCCGGGCGTAGATCAGATCTACGGCTTCAGTTCGGACGGCAGCAACGTTTCCCTTTCCGGACAGTCGCTGTCGACGGGTCGGGTGAGCTACCTGGGCCGGCTGGATTATTCGTTCAAGGGCAAATATCTCTTCGAAGGTGCGTTCCGGGACGATGCTTCACCGAATTTCCCCACCAACCATCAGTGGGGATTCTTTCCGTCCGCATCCGTGGGCTGGAAGATCTCCGAGGAACCCTTCTTTTATCAAAACGTCCGCTTTGTCAACGACCTGAAGATCCGCTTCAATATGGGGCTGACGGGCAACGACGCGACTTCGGCATTCGGATGGATCCAGCGGTACACCTCGACGAACGGATATTTGTTCGGCACATCCTACAGCAACGGCCTTTCGACGGCCCAGGTGCCCAACCCCAATATCACGTGGGAACGGGACCTGTATAAAGACCTGGGTTTCGACGGAACCTTCGCCAACCGCAAATTCCATTTTGCACTCGACTACTGGTACCGCCATCAATACGATATGCTGGATGCTCCGTCTTCCAGCGTGCCCGTGTCTTTTGGGGCGTCTATCGCACAAGAGAACTACGGCATCGTGAATTCCTGGGGAACGGAAGCCCAGATCGGCTACCGGCAGGACGTCGGCCGGAACCTGCAGGTTTTTGCAACGGTCAATTTCAGCTGGAGCGACAATAAAGTGATGCAGGAGTATTTCAACGCGGGCACCGACACCGGTTATCTCAACCCCATCGGGAAGCGCGAAGACCGCGGCATTACGGGATACAAGTCGACGGGCATCGTAAGGACGGCCGCCGAAGCCGCGGACTGGAACGCCAAACACCCGGGCTGGCTCATCAACGGGGACACCCTCCGCGCTGGCGACATGAACTTCGCCGACATCGACGGCGACGGCAAGATCACGTCGAACGATCAGACCCAGATCGCCAAACGCTCCAGTACGCTGTACGGTTTCGGCTTTCAATTCGGGGCGCAATGGAAGGGACTCCGGCTCAGTACCAATATTTCGTTAGGCCTCGGCGGCGAGATGGCCTGGAAGAAGGTGGATATCACCCCGCCCACGAAGGACCTTTCCGGACTGTCGATGTGGAAGGGCTCCTATACGGTGTACGACCAGAACGCCAGGCTGCCGGCCATCTACGCGCCTCTCGCGAACCAGGCCAGCACCTTCTGGCTGCACAGCGCGACGTATATGTATGTCAACAATATGATGTTGTCCTGGCAGGTTCCGGTTACCTGGACGGCCGCGCATCATATGCCGGAAGTCCGGTTCTATGTGACCGGAAACAATCTTTGGGCGATCATCAATCCTACCCCCTATAAGGATCCGCGGTCCAACGAGATCACCGACTATCCGATCCTTCGGACCTGGACGTTCGGATTGAACCTTTCCCTTTAACCCTACGCTACCGATAAAAATATCAAACGATGAAAAAGCTTATCATATATTCCGTCATTCTTTTCGCACTGGCCGGCGCGGGCTGTAAGAAGATCCTCAACAAGGTCGATTTCAACGGCGTACCGGAAGCGCAGGTATGGGGCAACCAATCCACAGCCATGGTGTACCTGGACAATCTGTACCAGCTGTGCATGCCGGTCTATTACAGCAATGCATCCATCAGCAATATCCCGACGAACTGGCACAACATCAGCGATGAGTGTAACGGCGGCACCAATATAGGCGTGTTGCAGGGGACGCTCACGCAGGAAAGCGAGAACGATTACTATCCGACCGCCAATTCCAGTTGGGCCTATATTCGTAAGATCAATATCCTGCTTAGCGATATCGACAACTACGGGCTCACACCCGACATCACCACTCCGATCAAAGCGCAGGCTTATTTTCTGCGGGCCTGGACCTATTTTCAACTGGTCAAGGTATATGGCGGGGTCCCTTATATCACCCGGGCGCAGAATTGGGTGACAGACAGCCTTGCACTGCCGCGGAACACCACGACGCAGTGCGTGGACAGCATGCTGGCGGACCTCGCCCATTGTTCCGTTCTGCCGGGCACCTGGTCGGGCGCCGACATGGGCAGGATCACGAATGTGGCGGCGCTGGCGCTGAAGGGAAGGATACTGTTGTATTATGCCAGCCCGCAATTCAACCCCCTGAACGACCAATCGAGGTGGCAGCTGGCCTACAATGCCAATGAGGCGGCTTACGACTCCCTCACCGCCGCCGGGTACGGATTGTACAAGAACTATTCCCGCATTTTCCTCGATGCTTCACTGGCCACGAACCACGAGCCCATCTTTTTCCGGTCCTATAACGCATCGACCACGGTCTCGCAGAATTCAAATAACTGGGAAAACACGGCCCGCCCCTGGTCCATGTCATACAGCGGCGGTGGAAAGAATTATAATCCGACCTGGAATTTGGTGGAAGCCTACCCGATGGCCGACGGACACCCGTACGGCGATACGACATCGATGTATCCGTATGACAGCGTCCGCTTTTGGCTGAACCGGGACCCGCGCTTCTATGCAACGATCGTGTACAATGGCGCCGTGTACGGGCTGGGTGGCCAGGCCGGCCGGGTTCAATACTCCTATGTCGGCGTGCCTGAAGAGGCGAGTGCGCCGAGCACGACAGGATTCTACACCCGGCGCAACATCGACACGTCCGTTACGCAGCTCAACAGTCAGTACGGTAAGACGACATGGGTGGAGATGCGGATGGCGGAGGTGATGCTCAACCTGGCGGAATGTGCCAATGCGACGGGCAACCAGGCCGAAGCTTACCAGATGCTGGAAGCGGTGCGTCAACGGGCGGGGATTTCGGCCAATTCCGACGGGCTTTACGGAATTCCGGCGGGGCTTTCTCAGCCTGATCTGGAGACTGCCATACTTAACGAGCGGCGGATCGAATTTGCATTTGAGGACAAGCGGTATGACGACCTGCGCCGGACGAGGACCTTCGACGCGCTGAACGGGAGCGAACGGATGGGCTTCTTTGTCGTGCCGCGGGCGCCTTATTTTTCCTCGGCGAAAGCGAAGGATACGTCAAAGCTGTACAATATCGAACGCTATATCGACGGAAGCACCACGATAAAGGTCCGGGATACGGTCAACATCAATGGCCCTGCCTACCAGATCTTCTTCAAGGACAGCATCGCACCGGTCGCCGGCGAATTGCCGATCAATTTTCAGACCACGTACTATTCTTACGGCATCCCGTCGAGCGACATCGGCAAGGACCTTAATTTACAGCAGACCCTTGGCTGGACCTACGGCGGTGTGGCAGGTCTGTTCGACCCGACAAAGTGATTTTAAAAAACAGATATACCAATGAAGAAAAGATTCTTTTGGATAGCGGCGCTTGCGCTCGGATTGGGATTTTCGCGGCAGGCGTCGGCGCAATACCCTACGGTTCCCGATGATGTAAAGGCGCAGGCCGATGCGATGCTGAAAGCGGCGTACGCCCATTCCGACTCCGCCTGGAAGGTAGCCTGGCCGATCATCGACAGCGACGCGCGGCACGGCAAACCATATATTCCCTGGGCAGCGCGGCCGACCGATCTGCCACAATCCCCGATCCTGGCGTTTCCCGGCGCCGAGGGGGGGGGTGCACACAGCTTTGGCGGGCATGGCGGCAGGGTACTGGTGGTGACCAATCTCGACGACTCCGGCCCGGGTAGCCTGCGCTGGGCATGCGAACAGGGCGGTGCAAGGATCATCGTCTTCAATGTAGCCGGCATAATCCATCTTCACTCGCCGGTCATCGTGCGGGCGCCCTATGTTACGATCGAGGGGCAGTCCGCTCCCGGGGACGGGATCTGCGTGGCAGGCGAATCCTTTTGGGTCAACACGCACGACGTCATCATCCGGTACATGCGGTTCCGCAGAGGCGAAACCAATGTCGGGCGTCGCGATGATGCACTGGGCGGGAACCCGGTGGGAAATGTCATCGTGGACCATGTCTCTACGAGCTGGGGTCTGGATGAGAATTTCTCGATGTACAGACATATGTTCGACCCCGGGGACGGTTCCAAAGAAGAGAAGCTCGGTACGGTGAATATCACGATCCAGAATTGCATCTCCGCCGAATCCCTCGATACCTGGAACCATGCGTTCGGCACCACGATGGGTGGCGAGAATTGCATGCTCGTGCGCAATCTTTGGGCAGATAATACGGGGAGGAACCCCTCGATCGGTTGGAACGGGATATTCAATTTCGTCAACAATGTGGTTTTTAACTGGCATCACCGGTCCATGGATGGCGGGGACTACACCAGCCTGTTCAACATCATTAACAACTATTTCAAGCCGGGTCCCGTGACGCCGAAAGATGAACCGGTAGGACACCGGATCATCAAGCCGGAAAGCGGCCGCAGCAAGCTAAAGGAAAAACATTTCGGACGCGCGTACGTCCATGGCAATATCATGGTCGGGTATCCCGAGGTCACGAAAGACAACTGGAACGGCGGCGTACAGGTGGAGGAACTGCCGGACGCCGGTCCGTACAAGCCCTACATGAAAGTCGACAAGCCCTTCCCCATGCCTCCGGTAAAGATCATGTCCGCGGAGGAAGCGTACAAATTCGTACTGACCAATGTCGGCGCGACGCTGCCGCACCGGGACGCGGTGGACAAACGGGTGATCGAGCAGGTCCGCACGGGGAAGATCGCCTATAAGGAGGTGAATACGGATACGCTCAGCCAGTTCAAAGTGCGTAAATTACCGAAGGACTCGTATAAGGAGGGGATCGTGACGGAAGTGTTTGAGGTCGGTGGGTACCCGGTTTACAAGGGGACGCCTTACAAGGATTCCGACAACGACGGATTGCCGGACGAATGGGAGCGCAAGCACGGGCTCAACCCCAACGACCCTACTGATTCGGCTAAGCCTGCGGCAAACGGCAGCGGCTACTCGAATATCGAAGTGTACCTGAATGCCCTGGCGCAGAAGGGCGAGAAGCAGGTAAGCTGACGGGGCGCAGGCAAGAAACGGCCGGCGGGCAGCAGATATTATTTGATCATCGTTATTGGCGAACTATGTCGTTCAACCGGAGTATTCGTTTGTCGGTCTTTGCATTTTTCCTCGCCTTAGGACCGGCGGTCAGCGCGCAAAAGAAGACAAAAGCGTCGGAGCCGCCGCCCCCACTGGCGGTCCAACATGGAGAAGTGCTGTATGCGCCGGACCAACGGGGGAACCGGATACCCGATTTTTCATATAGCGGCTATCACGGAGGCGACAGCACGATCCCGGAAGCGCCCGTGAGGATCGTAGTCCCGGTCACCGCTGGGGATGCGACGGCGCGGATCCAGGCCGCTTTGGATGACGTCGGTCGGCTGAAACCGGATAGCCGCGGCATTCGCGGCGCCGTCTTGCTCGAAAAAGGCGTCTACGCGGTCGGCGGCGGGCTGGTGATCCGTGCATCCGGCGTGGTATTGCGGGGGAGCGGGATGGAGGCTGGCGGTACCGTATTGCTGGCGACCGGACACGACCGGCGGACGCTGATCCGGATAGCAGGCCGCGACGACCGCCGGACAGAACCTCCCATTGAGGTGGCCGATGCCTATGTGCCGGTGGGCGCCACCCGCCTGCTGCTGAAAGGCGGGAATTCCTTTCACCCCGGGGACCGGGTGTTGGTACACCGGCCCTCAACTGCCGAATGGATACAGCTTCTGGGAACGGAAACTTTTGGCGGCGGCATTTCGGCCCTTGGCTGGAAGGCGGGCCAACGGGATATATACTGGGACCGCCGGATCGTTGCCGTGACGGGGAATGAACTGACGCTCGACGCACCGATCACCACCGCACTGGACAGCAGCTATGGCGGCGGCCTGGTCGCCCGATACGAATGGCCGGGCCGGATCAGCGAGGTGGGGGTGGAGAACCTCGAATGCCGGTCTTCCTATGATCCTTCGAATCCCAAAGACGAGGCGCACAGTTGGATGGCCATTACGCTCGAAGACGTCACGGACGCCTGGGTGCGGCAGGTGATCGCCAGGCATTTCACGGCCTCGGCGGTGTCCGTATGGAGTACGGCAAACCGGGTGACGGTGGAAGATTGCAAGTACGTAGAGCCCGTCGGAGAGATCGGCGGTCAAAGGCGCAACGCGTTCTTTACGGCCGGTGGACAAACCTTATTCCAGCGGCTCTTCTCGGAGCAGGCGGTTCACGACTTTGGGGTCGGTTTCTGCGCGCCGGGGCCAAATGCATTCGTACAATGCCAATCTTATTATTCCCATGGCATTAGCGGCGCGATAGACAGCTGGGCCAGCGGTATTTTGTTCGATATCGTGCGGCTGGACGGGCAGGCATTATGCTATGGCAACCGCGAACAGGACGCGCAGGGTGCGGGCTGGTGCGGGGCCAACAGCGTTTTTTGGAACTGTACCGCGGCGCGGGTCAACTGTTACCGGCCGCCGGGCGCGCAGAACTGGTCCTTTGGCAGTTGGGGTCAATTCGGCGGCGACGGCTATTGGGGCAGCAGCAATGCGCACGTGCAACCCAACAGCCTGTATTATGCGCAGTTGGCTCAGCGGTTGCCCGGCGGCGACGTGGCCGCGCGGGCGCAGGTGCTGGAATACGGCACCGAAGCATCCAGCAGCCCGACCGTGGCGGCGGCAGCGGAGCTTACGGCCGAATCGGTGAAACCTCAGGCCCAAATGACCGATTGGATCGACCAGGCGCCGCAGCGGGAGCCGATCTCCACGGCAGCGGCGGGCGTCCTGACGATCGACCAGGTCGGCGTGCCGGCAGAGCGGAGGCCGGCGAAGGCGGCGCCGATGGAGGTCCGGGGCGGCTGGCTGGTCCGGGGCGGGGCTGTGCTCACAGGCAAAAGATATGATGAACCGTGGTGGGAAGGTTCGGTAAGACCCTACGGGGTGGCTGAAGCCAGGCCCGCGATCACACGCTACGTGCCTGGCCGGATCGGCACCGGGTTGACGGACGACCTGGATGCCCTGACCGACACGATGAAAATGAGGAATGTGGTCGCGCTGGATCACAACTATGGGTTATGGTATGACCGCCGGCGCGACGATCACGAGCGGGTCCGCCGGATGGATGGCGACGTCTGGCCGCCATTCTACGAGCTCCCCTTTGCGCGGAGCGGAAAGGACTCTGCCTGGGACGGGTTAAGTAAATACGATCTTACGAAGTACAATACCTGGTATTGGGACCGGTTGAGGCGGTATGCGGACCTCGCCGATGAAAAAGGATTGGTCCTCCTGCATCAGGACTATTTTCAGCACAATATTATCGAGGCGGGTGCGCACTACGCGGACTTTCCGTGGCGCACCGCCAACAATATCAACCATACCGGGTTTCCCGAACCCCCGCCTTTTGCAGGAGACAAGCGGATCTTCATGGCCGACCAGTTCTACGATACGACCAACCCGGTCCGCAGGGACCTGCATCGCGCATTCATCCGGCAGTGCCTCGACAACTTTTCCGGCAACACGGGGGTGATCCAGCTGATCGGCGCCGAATTCACCGGCCCGCTGCATTTCGTGGATTTCTGGGTCGACAATATCCGGCAATGGGAGGACGAAAAAGGCAAAAAGGAAACGATCGGGCTCAGCGTGACCAGGGACGTGCAGGACTCGGTTCTGGCTGATCCTGCACGGGCGGCGGCGATCGACGTGATCGATATCCGGTACTGGTACTACCAGGCCGATGGAAAATTGTATGCGCCCAAAGGCGGCGAAAGGCTGGCGCCGCGGCAGCATGAGCGGCTGCTGCATCCCAGGCGGTCCTCGTTTGCGGAGGTTTGCCATGCGGTACGGGAATACCGTGAACGATATCCCGAAAAAGCAGTGATCTATTCTGCAGACGGATGCGATCAATTCGGATGGGCCGTATTCATGGGCGGCGGATCACTCGCGAATATCCCGAAGGTGGCGGCCACCGGTTTCCTTCAGGCTGCCGCCGGCATGCGGCCGGCCGACGGACCGGGACAGGGCGTTTGGATGCTTGCGGAAAAAGGGAACGGATACATTGTATATACTGACCGGCCCGGAACGGTCCGGCTGGACCTCGGCGACCGCGCGATCTATAAGGTCCGGCGCATCAACCCGGCCACCGGGGCTGTTGCAAAGGAAACCACCAGGACCAGGGGCGGCGGAATGATTGATCTGCCTGGCGCTGAGAGAGGGGCGGTGGTGATCTGGTTGGAAAAGGAATAACGATGCGATCAAATGTGCTAATAACGATAGGCGTTGCCGTGATCCTGCTGTTTCCACAGCGGGAAAAGGCCGCCGTTTTCCAAAAAGGGCCGGCGCGGTTACGCGTCTCGGCAAACGGCCATTTCCTGATGACCGATTCCGGCCAGCCTTTTTTTTGGCTGGGAGACACCGGTTGGCTGCTGCTGACCCGGCTGACCCGCGACCAGACGGAGCAATATCTGGAGGACCGGCGTAAGAAGCGCTTCACGGTCATTCAGATCATGGTCGTACATGGCATCCATGATGTGGACGCCGAAGGCGATTCCGCGCTGGCCGGCGGAAACCTCGCCACGCCAAAGACCTCTGGCAGCGATTACTGGGATAGACTGGACGATATTGTCGACCGGGCAGGAAAGAAAGGAATGTATGTGGCCCTGGTTCCGGTCTGGGGCGGGGTGGTGAAGTCGGCCAGGCCCACTGTCGGCCAGGCCGCAGCTTACGCCGCCTTTTTGGCGAAACGCTACCGGGACAAGCCCAATATCGTCTGGATGAACGGTGGCGACATCAAGGGTAGCGACTACCGGGCGGTTTGGGATACGATCGGCGCGACGCTGAAGCAGCTTGACCCCGCTCACCTGATCACGTTCCATCCCCGCGGCCGGACCTCGAGCTCGACCTGGTTCCAACACGCGTCATGGCTCGACTTCAACAGCGTGCAGTCGGGGCACCGGAGCTATGCGCAGGACACGTCTGGCGGCGACCCGCATTACGGAGAGGACAATTGGCGATATATCGCTGCCGACTATGCGAAAACTCCCGCGAAGCCGGTACTTGACGCCGAGCCTTCCTACGAGAATATTCCCCACGGGTTACACGATACCAGTCAACCCAGATGGACGGACGCGGACGTGCGCCGCTATGGCTACTGGTCCGTATTCGCCGGCGCCTGCGGATTTACATACGGAGATAACTCCGTGATGCAGATGCTGCGGCCCACCGATAAGGGCAGCGCTTACGGCGCCCGGGAGCCATGGTTCAGGGCAATCGACGACCCGGGGGCGGAAGAGATGGGGTATCTGCGAGTCCTCATGCTGTCACGGCCGTATTTCGACCGGGTGCCCGATGAGTCGATGGTGACCGGGCAGGGCAAGCGCTATGACTATGTTGCAGCGACGCGGGGAAAAGGCTATGCGTTTTTCTATACCTATACAGGCCGGACCCTGACCGTCAGCGCGGCCCCACTCCACTCGGACCAGGTGACCGCGTCCTGGTTCAATCCGCGGGATGGCAGCTGGAAAGCGATCGGCCAGTATTCCGGGCGAAAGTTGTTGCGTTTCGATCCGCCTGGCAGGCCGGCGCCAGGGAATGACTGGGTGTTGGTGGTCGATGCCGCGCCATGGGCGCTGGATCCCGCAAAGGTGGAGAAACGCAGGAAAGGCGAAGGCGCGGACGCCGGGATGGCAGCCGGGAAAAAGGACATTTATCTGTTTACATCTTTCCGCGAGCCGGCGACCGACGGGTTGTATTTCCTCTACAGCCTCGATGGGTATCACTGGACCGATCTGGGCGGCAGTTGGCTCCGGCCCGGGATAGGGGACAAAAAGATCATGCGGGACCCCTCGATCGCGCAGGGCCCGGACGGGACATGGCGGTTGGTCTGGACCTGCGGCTGGAATGGCGACAAAGGCTTCGGCTATGCCTCCACGAAAGACCTCATTCACTGGAGCAAAGAGCGCTTCATTCCCGTCATGGCGAACGAGCCGGATGCATTCAATGTCTGGGCGCCCGAATTGTTCTTTGAGAAAGACAGCGCCCAATTCCTGATCGTATGGGCAACCACGATCCCTTACCGGTTCCCGAGAGGGCAGGAGGACGAGCGGAACAATCACCGGTTGTATTGCACCACTACGAAGGATTTTGTATCGTTCACTCCTGCCAGGCTCTTCTTCGATCCGGGCTATAGCGTGATCGATCCGACGATCGTACAGCGCGGCGCGCATGATTTTGTGCTGGTGTTCAAGGACAACACGCGGCAACAGCGCGATATCAAGGTCGCGTTCAGCGACCGGGCGGCGGGACCGTATCACGACGACTCAATGGCTTTTACCCCGGAATATACCGAGGGTCCCACGGTGGCGAAGGTGGGCAGCGACTGGCTGATCTATTTCGACAGCTATCGCGCCAGGCGGTATGGCGCAGTCAGGACCGGCGATTTTAAGAATTTTTCGGATGTGACCGATTCGGTGGAAGTGCCGATGTTTCACAAACACGGGACGATCGTGATGACCGACGGGCCCACGATAAAGCGGTTGATACATGAGTAGGCGTCTGGCGATAT
>DATNBP010000164.1:0-13997 GCA_035572015.1 Puia sp.
CCCGGCACGTTCAGGGTGCCGCTTCGCATCCCGCGCTCATGGCCCCCGCCGTCTATCTGGGCCGCCAGCCGGACCCGCGGCGACCGACGCCGTACATATAACGCGCCGACCCCTTTCGGTCCGTAGAGTTTATGAGCCGACAACGCCAGCAGATCGATCCCGTCGGCATTCACATCGATGGCGACTTTCCCCGCCGCCTGCGTCGCATCGGAAAAAAAGAGCACGCCATGCCGCCTGGCGATCCCGCTGATCTCCCGGACCGCCTGAATGACACCGACTTCGTTATTCGCATACATGACCGCGATGAGCGTGGTGGTTGGCCGGATCGCGGCCTCGAGGGCGGCAAGATCGATCAGACCGGCCCCATCGACCCCCAGCCAACTGACCTCCGCACCCAGGCGCTCCAGGTGATGACAGCTATCCAATACGGCTTTGTGTTCCGTGACGACGGTGATCAGGTGATTGCCTTTGGAAGCGTACGCCTCGAAGACGCCCTTGATCGCCAGATTGTCGGCTTCGGTCGCACCCGACGTGAAGACGATCTCTTTCGCCTCCGCGCCGATGAGCGCCGCTACTTGCTCCCGCGCCAGTTCCACCGCCTCCTCCGCCTCCCAACCCTTCGCATGGCTGCGACTTGCCGCATTTCCGAACCGCTCCGTGAAATACGGGAGCATCGCCGCTACTACGCGCGGGTCACAGGGCGTCGTGGAATTGTTATCGAGATAGACCGGGAGCCTGAGCATTCCGCAAAATTAGCAAATTCCGGCCGCCCGCTCACCGGCAGCTCCATTGGTAACTGTCCGTTTCGGGGTTCGCGCCGGAAGCGGTGATCTTCGAAATCTTTCCCGTCCCGTCCATGGCATACCGGAAGGTCGTCGTGCCGTTGATGTTGGAGATACCCGTCACCCTGTTGGCCGTCCGAATAAAGGGAACGGGGTAATTGAGCAGTTGGTATTCGCTCCAGTAATCGCCGGGTGCCGCCGGTTCGCTGTTATAGCTGTATGTATTCGTAAAACTGGTGCCGCCGATAGCCGTGGTGACGCTCACCAGGTTGCCGCCGGTCCAGGTGAAGGTTTCTGAGCTGATGACCGTCCCGCTGCTGTCCTGTTCGATTAGCTTCTGTACCTGATCCCCCGCAAATGTGTAGATCAGCAGATAGCTGGAGCCTCCGCTGAGACTCGTAAAATGATCCGTCTGAACGCGCCCGCTGCTGTCCAGCGTCACCGAATCGGCGCTTCCGGGTTTTCCTGAGACCGACGTGTTCATGATCACCATGTTTCCCGGGTAGGTGTAAGTCTTTTCCGTTGTCGGATATCCGGGATCGGTGGTCTCGGCGGCCTGGATGCGCCCCTGCTCGTCATAAGTGAGGGTTATCGTTTGAGTGCCGGTACGCTGGATCGAGATCCTGGCCAGCTCGCAGGCCTGCCCCGTCTGCCCGCCGTTGCCCTTCTTGCTGCAGGCAGGTGGAAAAGTGAGTAATAAGAGGGCCGCCACGAAATAGGAAAGCGTTCTTGTCAGCATGTCCGATAGTTTTTTGCGCTCCGCCGATACGACTGCAAAAGCCGATCCCACCTTGTCCGGCGCTTACCTGGCCGGCCCCTTCGCGTCCACATTTCCCTGGCGGCGGCCGTCCCCTGCAACCATTCGCCCTGATCAAACTCATTAAATTCCGATTTTCACGCGTACATTCATTCCATGCAAAAAGTCGAACACATTGGCATCGCCGTGCGGGACCTCGCCGTCTCGATCCCGCTCTTCGAGCGATTGCTGGCGGCAAAATGCTACAGGACGGAGACCGTCCCGTCTGAAAGGGTCGAGACCGCCTTCTTCCGTAGCGGCGAGACGAAGGTGGAGCTGCTACAGGGTTTGAGTCCCGACAGCGTGATCAGTAAATTCGTTGAAAAAAAAGGCGAGGGAATGCATCATATCGCGTTCGCCGTAGCGGATATCCATGCCGAGATGGAACGGCTCCGCGCGGAAGGGTTCACCCTGCTTAGCGATTCGCCCAAAGAGGGCGCCGACAATAAATTGGTCTGTTTCGTCCACCCGAAGGATACGGGCGGCGTACTTATCGAATTGTGTATGGACAGGCCCTGAGACCCCCAGCGCAGCCATCCGCGCGTCACCTACGGGATGATGAACTCGCTCAATACGCTGCTCTTTCCCTTGAGGTCCGTTGCGCGCACGAAATACGTTCCTGCGGCCAGTTTATTCTGGAAGTTCACGGTCATTGTCGCAGACTGCATGAAGACATTCCGCTGCACCACCTCTCCGCTCGCCGCCACGATGTCCACCTGCCAGTCCGAAGCCTGCGGCTGATCCGGAACGACATTGACGAAACTTGTCGCCGGGTTGGGATACACCTGGATTCCATGGCCGCCCGCCGTCGTGCGCACAACCCGGATCTGCGAATAGGTCTCCTGGCCCGTCTGGTCCGTGATCTTTAGCCGATAATACCAGCCGCCGTCATCGGGCGCATTGCCCAGGCCCAACGGAAGTTCGTCCGGGTAGCGGTAATGGGCGGTATTGCCGTCCGCAGTCGCAGGGAGGGTGGCGATATCCGTGAAATTGTCGCTACTGTTGTGGCTGCGCTGGATCACGTACTGGCGACCCGCGGTCTCGTTTTCGGTATTCCAGTTCAGTTGCACCGACCGCTGACCGGTCGGCATGGCCATCCAGCCGGAAAGGCCGGCTGCGAGCAGAGCAGGGCCGCGACTATACACGTATTGCACCGTAAAAGTCATCGTGTTGGTGATGCCTGCGCTATAATAATAATCCGCGTGGTTGGCTGAATTGAGATTGGTAAATGTGAAAGCCTGGTATTGGAGGCTCACATTGCCCGATCCGAGAAAATTGGCGACGACGTTCACCGTATCGGTGGATACGTGGTTTTTGAGGAGGCTGACCGGCGCCTGGGTCACCTCCTGACCGGCCGACAACGGATAATCTCCAAGCGATTGGCTCGAGACGTTTGCGTATGGCGCCGGGAGTGCGGCACCCGAAAACTTATCCTGCAAGCCCACGGCCAACGTATAAGTTTCCGCCACGGAATCGGAGTTCCGGAGCGTGAATCCGTACATCGTATTCGTGAGGGCGGAGATCCTTACCGACACCAGCGTGCCCGAATCTGGACTGAACTGGGGGAACTGCAGGTGATAAACACCAAAACCGTCACTCGACAGGGTGGTGTCGTAGGCCTTGGTATCCTGATTGCTATAACCAGTAGTAGACTGTGCCCTGAGGGCCGCGCCTGATATGAGGGTGGCCACCAGGACGAGGCCCACTTTTTTTCGGATGAGAGGAATGTAGCTTTGCATCTTAGTAAGGATATTGGGTTGCAGCCTTTGTAGAACTGATTTGACCCATTATTTATTTTACTTATTTAGCAGTTCTGGCAAAAAAATTTGTCTTTTCCGGCGTTGTGGCCTGCCTTCTTTGGGCAGGGCTGCCGGGATGTGCTAAATAGAGAAGTTCAGGTGGGAAATACTTATCAAAAATGAGGCCGGAGATGGGAAAAATACTACTCATTTCGGGACCTTTCTAAAAATAAAAAAAGGTCGGCTTTTTGAGAATAAATCTCGCCGACCTTTTTTTATTAATGTCCTGTCAGACCAGGTCTTTCAGGCACCTCCGCTTTAGAGGCGGTTTCGAGTGGTGACCCCTACCTGGCGATAAGTATTTTATTTACCTGTTTGGAGCCATCTGATCCCGTGATCACGATCAGATAATTACCCGCCGGCAAAGATGATACGCTCAGCGCTACCGTCGAGCCGCCGGCGTTCGTCACGTTCCTTTCGAGCATTACCTGTCCTGCCAGATTCACGAGTCGGATGTTGGCGTTGAAATTGGCTTCACCGCCCAGCGTGATGTTCACATTGTCCGTTGCGGGATTCGGATACACGTTCACCGTTGCGGCGGTCCCGAAGCGCACGGCCCTGACACCGGAATACGCGGTGCGGCCGTCGCGGTCCACCATGACAAGACGGTATTCGTTCGTGCCATCGGCGGGATGGCCGTCCCTGAAACTGTAGTTGATCGGTGAAGCGGAAGTGCCGGCTGCCTGCACGGAGCCGAGGTCATTCCACTTCTCCCCGGCATTCGACGATGCCTGGACCGTAAAATGATCGGAGTTGGCCTCCATGTCGGTCGTCCAGCTCAGGTTGACCGACCCGTTATCGACGGCGGCATTGAAGTCCGCAAGGATCACCGGCAGCGTTCCCACGCTGTTGAGGTTGTTCGGGCCCGCGACCAGGTTACCGAACGATGCGTTGCCGTTATTGGCGATCGTGTTATTGACAAAGCCGTTCGGCGCGTTACCGATCTGTTTGAAATAGGTGGTCGACCCGCCCGAGGGGAAGGCCGTGAGCACCCCGTCAAAGTCCCCGGCGCTTTTGGCATTGATGAGCGAACTCGCATCAGCCAGTTCGATCTTGCTGCCCGTCGCATCGTTTACGATGATGAGGCTGTAGGAATTGGCAAAGGTGGTGGCGCCGGAACTGCCGATCGTCAGGGTAGCTCCGCTGGCCAACTGCATGATCGTCGCATTCGAGAGGTTGACGTTGGCGTTGAGGTTCAGGCTCACGCCCGAGTTGAGCACAATCAGGCAGTTGCTGCAATTCTGGGGCGGTTCGGCGGCTTGCCAGACGCCCGGACCGGTCGGCGTGTGCCAGTTCCCGGAAACAATAGCGGTGTAGGTGCCGCCGCTTTGGGCGGAAGAAGTGAAAGAGAAAAAGGTGAGGGTTAACACGGTAAGTACCGCGGAGTAAAACTGTTTCATGATCGCTAACGCATTATTAGATAATTAAATGTGGTTTCGGTGCCGAGGAAACTGGAAGGGTGGATTCAATGCGTATTGGACATAAGTATTTGCGGTCATCCGGTTGACGGTGCGCACAGACATGCCACTGCCGGGTGATAGATCGGTTTTAATAAATTAGAGGATGATTGGGTTGTCTAACGTAAGCCAGGAGACTTGTCTTTCGGTAGGAGGGAAGTAATGGACAAACATAGAAAGAAAACGACGAAAATGCAAGAGGGGCCCCTAAAAATTTATTCGGATTATGAACTCCCTGAGGACGAAAAGGATACGAAGTCGGGCAGCGGCGCCTACCTGTCTCTTTTTATAATTACCGCGAATTCCCACCATTTTAATGGTAAGAGTACCCGCCGGGTGCCGAAGCGCCCCCGACCACGCCGCCTACACCCCGTCTTCCGCGGCATCTATCTTGCTGATTCCCAACTTATCAAGTGCTAACTGCGCGGCGATCTGGCTCGCGTCTTTCTTATTATAGGCCTTGCCTTGCGACAGCAGTTCGCCATCCACCACCGCCCCGACAGTGAAAAGGCGCCGGCCCCCCTCGACCCGTTCGTCAAGCGTTTCGAATTCGAGGTTCTTCCCGTTCTTGTTCGCCCAGCCGTAGAGCTTGTTTTTGTGGTTGATCTCCAGGTTTTCGAGATCGTCGAGGAAGAGGTAGGGCTGGATCACCCGCTCCATGACCCATTGCCGGGTCTTTTCAAACCCCTTGTCGAGGTAGATGGCCCCGACGATGGCCTCCAGCGTATTGCCGAAGATCTGGCTCATCTTCAGACTGGAATCAAACTTATTAAAATTGCTTATCTTCTTCAGCCCCATCTTGATGGCGATCTCGTTCAGCTGGTTGCGGTTCACCATCTTACTCCTCATTTCCGTGAGAAAGCCTTCTTCCTTGTAAGGGTATTTCTTGAAGAGGAAGTCGGCGATGATGGCGCTCAGGATCGCGTCACCCAGGTATTCCAGCCGTTCGTTGTTTTCGTCCGCGCCGTCCTTGACCGAGCGGTGCGTAAGGGCAATCTTGTACAGGACGGCCTTGTTTGGTGCAAAACCAAGCACATTTCGAATCTGCTTTTTTAAAGAAGCGACCGTGGCATCGCCCTTTATGATCTTTTCAAGGATTCCCACAACAACAAGCTACAATTTTTTGTCCAATTATTAATATATTTTCACCAAACACCCGACCCGGTGGGACCACGACGCGGGGTTCAGGCCTGGTGTTTTTTCAGAATGATGCAGGCGTTATGGCCTCCGAATCCGAAGGTGTTGCTCAGCGCCGCACGGACTTTTCGCTGCTGCGGTTTCCAGAAAGTAAAATTCAGGCGGGGATCCAGGTCCGGATCATCCGTAAAGTGGTTGATCGTGGGAGGGACTTGGTCGTGGACGACCGACATCACGCTCGCGATGGCTTCGATGACGCCCGCGGCCCCGAGACAGTGGCCCGTCATGGATTTGGTCGAGCTGATGTTGGCGGAGTAGGCATGGTCGCCGAATACGTCGGTGATGGCCTTCATCTCGGCCGTATCGCCGAGCGGGGTGGAGGTTCCGTGGGTGTTGATATAATCGATGTCCCCGGGCTGCATGCCGGCGTCGCGGAGCGCGGCCGTCATGACATTTTTTGCACCGAGGCCTTCGGGATGGGGTGCGGTCAGGTGGTAGGCGTCCGCCGTTGCGCCACAGCCGGCGATCTCGCAATAGATCTTTGCACCGCGAGCCCTGGCATGGTCGAGGTCTTCCAGCACGAGGACCCCGGCCGCCTCTCCCATGACGAATCCGTCGCGATCCTTGTCATAGGGGCGGCTGGCGCTGCCCGGATCGTCGTTCCGCTCGCTGAGCGCCTTCATCGCATTGAATCCGCCGATACCGCTCTCGCTCACGACGGCCTCGGAGCCGCCCGCGATGATGATGTCGGCCATGCCGAGCCGGATGAGGTTGAAGGCTTCCATCATGGCGTTCGTCGAAGAGGCGCAGGCGCTGGTAACGGCGAAGTTCGGTCCCCGGAATCCGTGGCGCATGGAAATATGGCCGGCGGCGATATCCAGGATCATCTTGGGAATGAAGAAAGGGTTGAATCTCGGAGTGCCGTCTCCCTTCGCAAAATTGATCACTTCATCCTGGAAGGTGGTGAGGCCCCCGATGCCGCTCGCAAAGACCACGCCCACGCGATCCGGATTGGTGGTGGCTTCGTCCATCCCGGCATCCCTGACCGCCTCATCGGAGGCCGCAAGGGCAATTTGCGTATACCGGTCGACTTTTCGCGACTCTTTTCTATCGAGGTATTCCAGCGGATCGAATCCCTTTAATTCACATGCGAAACGGGTCTTGAACTTGGAGGCATCGAAGAGCGTGATAGGGCCGGCACCCGATACGCCATTCAGCAACGCGGCCCAGTAGCTGGCCGCATTGTTCCCGATAGGTGTAAGGGCTCCGATCCCCGTTATGACGACTCGTTTCAATTGCATATAGGACATTAAGGATAAATCCGCCTTCTAAGCCCGATTGCTTGAAAAAGGCGGATCCAACGAATTTATTGCAGCGAACCAAAGATTACAAAGTGAAGTCTCAGCTTATTTTGCATGCTCTTCCAGGTAAGCGATAGCCTGACCCACAGTGGTAATGGTCTCGGCTTGTTCGTCCGGAATGGAGATATTGAATTCCTTCTCAAACTCCATGATCAGTTCGACGGTGTCCAATGAATCCGCACCGAGATCATTGGTAAACGACGCCTCGTTAGTCACTTCGGCTTCTTCCACCCCGAGCTTGTCCACTATGATTTTCTTGACTCTTGTAGCGATGTCAGACATACAGATTTGATTTTTATTAGTTATACGGCTGCAAATGTATAAAAAATGGGGAAAACCAAACAAAAAACTAACATTTTTAATAACTTCGGCGTCCCGGCCAAATGGGGTTAAAACGGTATGGCGCTAAGGATGATTGATCACGGTACAAAGGAATACCAGCAGATGGTTCAACTGCGTAATGACATGTTGCGCAAGCCGCTGGGGCTTGAATTCGACAAGGGGGAACTCGACAGGGAAAAGGACGACATTCTGATGGGCGCATTCGAAGACGACCGCCTGTTGGGCTGCTGTCTCATGACGCGCATGGACGCCTCGACGCTCCGCCTCCGCCAGATGGCTGTCCCCAACAACATGCAGGGCAAGGGTGTCGGCCGTGCGTTGATGATCTTTGCTGAAAATATCGCCCGGGACCTGGGGTACAAAAAGCTGTGCATGCACGCCCGGTCCACGGCCGTCGGTTTCTACCAGAAACTCGGCTATCATATCAGCGGGGACGAGTTCACTGAAGTGACCATCCCGCACTTTGTCATGGAAAAGGCCTTATAGGGCTGCGAAACAACGCAGCCTCCGGCGAGACCGGTCGGCCCCCCGCGAAACCAGCCACCTACGAAACGAGGCGGAAATTGACCGGGTACCGGTAGATCTTGTTCTCGTTCGCCTTTATCGCAGCCATGATCACGAGTATCACATTCATGACGCCCAGGACCCACAGCAGGACGAAGCCGATTGCGATCAGGCAGAGCGGTATACAGACCAGCGCGAGGATCAGCACCGTGATCTGAAAATTCAGCGATTCTTTGGCGTTCTCCCTGACAAATTCGGATTGGTCCTTCCGCAGCAGATAGATGACCAGCGGGCCGAAGACGCCAACCCCGTAAATGAGGGCCAGCACGTGGGCAAGTACGGCCAGCAGCCGGTCGTCGGCAGACGGTTTGAACAGGGGATAATCTTCCGCCATAGGAGGTTATTAGGTAAACGAAAGGCACAGCGTTTTCCGGGAGTTCAGGCGGGAACGCCGTCGGCCAGCACAAAATTCCCCATTCGCCGCAGGAAGCCAAGCAGGTCGGCCATCGTGCGGATGTCGGCCGCGACCAGCAGGAAGTGTTTGCCGGTCTGTTTCAGCTTCGCCTTATTGGTATGTTTCTGCAGATACTCGAGGATCAACCGGAACGTCCCGGATTCGAAATAAGGGGAGTCGGGCCGGTCGATGAAGTAACAACGCAGGTCCTCCTGCTTCAGGATCAGTTTCTCGAACCCGAGGTTGACCGCGATCTTCCGGATCCGGACCGTATCGAATAAGTCTTCGACCTGCGGCGGGATCGGACCGAAGCGATCGATCATTTCCGTATGGAGCGCCACCAGCTCCTCCTCTGTTTCGCAATTGTCCAGCCGGGTATACAGCGAGAGCCGCTCTGTGATGCTTTCCACATAGTCGTCCGGAATAAGGATCTCCAGGTCCGTGTCGATCGTGCAATCCTGCACGTAGTCTTCCTGTTTGGCGATCTCTTCCTTGAACAGCTCGCGGAATTCCGTGCGCTTCAGCTCGCGGATGGCTTCGTCCAGCACCTTCTGGTACATCTCGAACCCGATCTCCACCATAAAGCCGCTTTGCTCGCCGCCCAGGAGGTTGCCGGCGCCGCGGATATCCAGGTCCCGCATGGCGATCTGGAAGCCGCTGCCCAGGTCGCTGTGTTGCTCGAGCGTCTGCAAACGCTTCCTCGAATCGGTGGGCAGAGTGGCCAGCGACGGCGCGAGCAGGTAGCAGAACGCCTTCTTGTTGCTGCGTCCTGCCCTCCCGCGCAACTGGTGCAGGTCGCTAAGGCCGAAATGATGGGCATTGTTGACGATGATCGTGTTGACGTTGGGAATATCCACGCCGCTTTCCACGATGTTGGTGCAGACCAGGACGTCGTATTTCCGGTCGATGAAGTTCAGGATCCGGTCCTCCAGTTCGTGCCCTTCCATCTGCCCATGCGCATAGCCGATGCTGAGGTCGGGGCAAAGCGCCTGTATGATCGCGGCCATTTCGGCAAGGCCCTGGATGCGGTTGTAGATAAAGAAGACCTGGCCGCCGCGTTCCGTCTCATAATAGATGGCATCGCGGATGAAGTCCTCGTTGTAGCCGTGCAGCTCGGTCTGGATCGGCTGCCGGTTTGGCGGAGGCGTATTGATGATACTCAGGTCGCGCGCACCCATCAGGCTGAAATGGAGCGTCCTGGGAATGGGTGTCGCCGTTAGTGTCAGGCAGTCGACATGCGTCCTTAGTGTCTTGATCTTTTCCTTGTGCGCGACGCCGAATTTTTGTTCCTCGTCGATGACCAGCAGGCCAAGGTCTTTGAATTTGACATCCTTGCCGAGGATCGCGTGGGTACCGATGATGATGTTGATCTTTCCCTCAGTGAGATCTTTCAGCGTCTCCTTTTTCTCTTTCGACGATTTGAACCGGTTGATAAAGTCTACGCGCACCGGGAAATCCCGCAGGCGTTCGGAAAAGGTCTTGTAATGCTGGAACGCGAGGATCGTCGTCGGCACCAGGACCGCCACCTGCTTGTTGTCGCAGCAGGCCTTGAAGGCGGCCCGTATCGCAATTTCCGTTTTCCCGAATCCGACGTCGCCGCAGACCAGGCGGTCCATCGGGGCTGCGGCTTCCATATCCTTCTTCACATCGGCCGTCGCCTTGCTCTGGTCCGGCGTGTCCTCGTAGATGAAAGAAGCCTCCAGCTCGGTCTGCATATAGTTGTCGGGCGTGAATGCAAAACCCTTTTCGGCCTTTCGCTGGGCGTATAGCCTGATCAGGTCGAAGGCGATTTCCTTGACGCGCGTCTTGGTCTTTTCCTTCAATTTCTGCCAGGCGTCGCTGCCGAGCTTGTTGACCTTCGGGACCGAGCCTTCCTTCCCGGTGTATTTCGAGATCTTGTGGAGTGAATTGATATTGACGTAAAGGATGTCGCTGTCCCTGTAGATGATCCGCACGGCTTCCTGCAGCCGTCCGCCCGCTTCGATCTTTTGCAGGCCGCTGTATACCCCGACGCCGTGGTCGATATGCGTGACAAAGTCGCCAGGCTGCAATTCCCGGAGCGTACGGAGCGTGATCGCCTTGTTCTTGTTGTAAGCCTGCTTGACCTTGTACTTATGATAGCGCTGGAAGATCTGGTGATCGGTATAACAGACGAGTTTGAGATCGTCGTCGATGAAGCCCTCGTGAATCGACTGCGGAATCGGGTTAAAGGTCACCTCGGCGTGAAGGTCCTCGAATATCGTTCGGAGCCGTTCGAGCTGGCGGGGGTTTTCGGCGAAAAGGCAAAGCGTGTATTTCTTGTTTTCCCAGGACTTAAGGTCCTTGATGAGCAGATCGAACTGGCGGTTGAACGCGGGTTGCGGGCGGGTGTGGAACTCCAGCTCGAACGGCGCTCCCCCGCCCGGCCACGGAGCGGTGTCGGAGCGGGTGCCGGCGCCGGGGCCGAATTCCACGAGATGGAACCTGGTCAGTATCTTTTCGATCTCCGCCGCCGTGACGAATTCGTCCGGCGTGACGTCCGCCTTTTCCATCCTGTCCTCGTCCTCCTCCATCGCGGCCCTCGCGGCGCCGCGCTGTATGCGCGTTTCGGCAGGCGGGGTCCGGGCATGGGTGCGCATGAACAATTCCAGCTCCTCTTCCTGGAGCACGAGCCTTTCCCGCGTGAAACCCCAGTCCTCCATCCAGACGACGGTGTTCTCCGGCAGGAATTCGAGTAAGGAGATCTTTTCCCCGCTGTCGGGGCGGTTGTCCACGTTGGGAATGATGTTAACCTGGAGCAGTCTGCGTTCGCTCATCTGCGTTTCCGGATCGAAGATGCGGATCGAGTCCACATCGTTGCCGAAAAGCTCCACCCGGTAGGGCTTTTCGTTCCCGAAAGAATATATATCGAGGATGCCCCCGCGCAGCGCGAATTGCCCCGGCTCATACACGAAATCGGTTCGTTCGAAGCCTTTATCAACCAGGGACTGCAGTAAGCCGTTCAGGTCGAGCGCATCGCCGGCCTTGATCCCGATGATATTCCCCGATAAGGTCGACGGCAGGACCACCTTTTCGAAAAGCGCTTCGGGATAACTGATAATCAGCTTCTTTCCGCCGCCCCTCGCCGTCGTCAGCCGCGTCAGTGCCTCGGTCCGGAGCATGACGTGACTGCTGTTGAGCAACCGGTAGTTCTTTTTATTCTTGAAAGACGACGGGAAATAGAACAGGTCGAGGGCGCCGGTCAGGCTTTCGACCGTATTGTGCAAATAGGCGGCGGCTTCGGCGTCGGTACAGACGACCAGGTGGTTGAGCTGCCGGGTCATCTCCTGCTGAACGAGCGCGCTGATCAGGAATCCGGGCGAACTGCCGTGAAGGTTGCGGCAGGCGATCCGTTGAGGGCCGGACAATAGGATCCTGTCCGCCAACTGGAAAAGGCGGGGTGAATGAATAAAAGACCCAAGGAGCTCCTCACTTGTCATTTCCTGCCGCAAATATACATAAAAGCGCTTAAGCAACCGATCGGCACAAATTCACGTAAATCTTAATAAAGTACTCGTTGATCGGATTCTACGCTGATGTCTAGCCGGGTCATTTTCCCCGGCAACACTTTTACCGGTGCGATATTGTTCTGTTCATCCCTCCGGGTCGCATAGAACAATTTGCCCTTCCTGGTAAAGACGGAGTAGGTCCCGGGGGGCAGCGGGATCCGAAAGTTTCCCTTGTCATCGGTATCGGCCTGGCGGATCAGTTTCGTATGGACAGCTTCACAATAAGGAGAGGTCCCCTGCCGGGTCACCTGGCGGTCGTTGGTCAGCTCAAACACGCAGATCGTACCCTTTATTCCTGGTCCTTTCGGGGGATGCCGGACCGTGTCGTCCCCCGGTGCTTTGGCATGGCGGGGCGGAGAAGGCATCCGGTTTCCTCCTACAAGGTACAGGCGGCCTTGCAATCCGGATGTTTGAAGGCGGAATACGTCGCAGGCACCATGAGCGCAAGGGGGGTCAGCGAAACGAAGGCCCAGGATCGAAGCCGCGACCACCCAGCTCGCCGCCACGATCACCCGGCGCGTGATCACGGCCACGCAGCTTGCCGCCACGGAGAGGAGGTGCGTGATCACGGCCAGCAGGCGCGCTGCCACGGCCATCCAGCGCTTCAGCACGGTCATCCGGCGTGCCATATTTAAACCAAAAAAGTCCATAAAAACTGTAATTTTAGAAAAAGTTATATAAAATACACTTATGAACAGAAGGGACCCGTCCTTGATCCTAGTACCCGTCGCCCTATCCATTCTCGTACTCTCCGGATTGACTTCCCGGGCCCAGGTGCCTGTTACAGATATCCCCACGCTTCAAAGGAACATACAACAGCTCGAGCCAATGATTCGCCAGGATCAGGAGCGACTGACCCGCACCGCCCTGCAAAAGGGCTGGCCGTTGATCATACCCGGCAAGAAGGGCCAGTTGATGTACCTGCACGGCATTGACGCACTCGGCAGACCGCTCTATGTCAAAACGGTCGACAACATTATTTCCGCCGCCACCATCCGGACAAGCCAGCTCTGGGCGGGCGGCGCCACCCATCTTTCGCTCAGCGGTTCTTCCGACAATATCAAAGGTAAGATTGCGGTTTGGGATGAAGGCCTGGTTCGGCCAACCCATGTCGAGCTCACCGGGAGGGTGGTCCAGGTCGATAATTCCCCCATTTTGAGCGACCACTCCACGCACGTGTCGGGCACGATGATCGCTGCCGGCGTCAACCCGGTCGCCAAGGGGATGGCGTATGGGGAGCAGTTGCTCCAATGCTACGATTTCACCGGGGACGCGGTGGAAATGAACGCGGCGGCCCTGCAGGGCCTGCTGGTCTCCAACCACTCCTATGCCACGGTCACCGGGTGGAACCCCGACGGCACCAATCCCAACCAATGGGACTGGTTCGGGAACCCGGGCGACACCGTCGACATCAATTTCGGGTTGTACGATCAGACCACGCAGATCTGGGACTCCATCGCCTACCACAACATTTACTACCTCATTTGCAAGGCCGGCGGTAATAACCGCGGGGACACCGGTCCTCCCGCGGGCACTAATTTCTTTGAGTTCAGGGGCGCCACGCCGTTCAACGCGGGACCCCGGCCAAAGTTCGGCACCGCCCAGTCGATCAGCAGCAACTCCGGATACATGACGATCGCGACCTACGGCAATGCCAAAAATATCCTCACTATCGGCGCCGTACAGCCGATACCCGGAGGCTACTCGAAGCCCTCCGACGTTGTGCTCGCCGGCTTTTCCAGCCTGGGCCCGACGGGCGACGGCCGTATCAAGCCCGACCTCGTTGCCGATGGCGTTAATGTGCTGTCTTCGGTTGCATCCGCCGACAATGCCTATGA
>DATNBP010000165.1:0-2950 GCA_035572015.1 Puia sp.
GGGTTGCGCTACGAGGATTATCAATATAAAGGGCATATTCTCCAGGGTAACGGCGGCGACTTCGGCTATCATACCGGCGGCCTCTACCCGAGTGTGTTCCTCACTGAGAAGTTCGGGAGCGATGACGTCAGCGAACTCCACCTCAATTATTCGCGGCGGATCAACCGGCCCCGCTGGTGGCAGATCACGCCGGAGATCAACTACAGCAACCCCCAGAATCCACAGGCCGGCAACCCGAACATCCGGCCGGAGAACACCAACCTGGTCGAACTGGGCTACAATACTGAATTCGGCAATATCGGCTTCAATTCGACCCTCTACCTGAAGAATACCCTCAACCCGATGACGGCGTTCAACATCCCGCTGTCAAAGGATACCCTGTTGAGCACGTTTGAGAACGCCAACTACACCAATACCTATGGCGCGGAGATCATCGTCAGGACGCCGATCACCAAGTGGTGGGATGCCACTTCCAATCTGAATTTCTTCCAGACCGATATCAATGCCAACAACCTGTCCAGTGGATTGTCCAATTCCGGGTTTAGCTGGTTTGCTAAACTGAATTCCAACATGAAGATCCTCAACATCTATACTTTCCAGATCACCGGAAACTACAACGCGCAGAATTATGTCGCCCAGGGGAAGGTCCTCCCTAACGGCGGGGTAGATCTGGCGATAAAAAGGGACTTTCTGAAGAATAACGCAGGCACGCTCGTGATCAGCCTGGCGGACGTTTTCAACACGGAACGCAGCCGGAGCGAGACCTTTACGCCAGGCGTGTTTTACCAGGATGCCATCACGAAACCCGAAACCCGCGTGCTGAAGATCAACTTCACGTACTCCTTTGGCCGGGAGCTCAACGGGGACCGCCACAAGGCCAACCTGGACAACAACGGGTAACCGGGTCGTTCGTACACCCACCGCCTGCCGCCTCCTTGCATCCACCGCATGCCGCCTCAAGCGGACGGCTCACCGCCCGCCTCGTCTGCGTTCCTACTTCAATATCGATCGGCTGATGACGATGCGCTGCACCTCGCTCGTGCCCTCGTAGATCTGGGTGATCTTGGCGTCCCGCATCAACCGCTCCACGTGGTATTCCTTTACATAGCCATACCCGCCGTGTACCTGTACGGCCTCGGTCGCGACCCACATGGCCGTTTCGGAGGCATATACCTTAGCCATCGATGAGCTGAGCGCGAAGTCGAGGTGCTGATCCTTTTCCCAGGCAGCCCGGAGGCACAAAAGCCGGGCAGCCTCGATCCGGGTGGCCATATCGGCCAGTTTGAACTGAATGGCCTGGTGCTGCATAATCTCCTTGCCGAATGCCTTTCGTTCTTTCGAGTATTGCAGCGACAGCTCATAGGCGCCCGACGCGATGCCCAGTGCCTGCGAAGCGATCCCGATCCGTCCCCCCGACAATACCTGCATCGCGAACTTGAATCCAAACCCGTCCGCGCCGATCCGGTTTTCCTTGGGAACCTTTACGTCATTCAACAATATACTATGCGTGTCGCTCCCCCGGATACCCAATTTGTTTTCCTTCGCCCCCACTGTCACTCCCGTCCACTTTTTCTCCACGATAAAGGCATTGATCCCATGGCTACCCTTACCGGCATCCGTCTGTGCCATCACCAGGTAGACTGAGGCCGAATTCCCGTTGGTGATCCAGTTCTTGACCCCGTTCAGTACGTAGTGGTCGCCCTTGTCGATCGCCGTCGTACGCTGGGAAGTGGCGTCACTGCCCGCCTCCGGTTCGCTGAGCAAGAAGGCCCCGATATAGAGGTCCCCGTCCTTTTTACCCTGCGCCAGCGGTGTCAGGTATTTTTGCTTCTGTTCCTCCGTCCCGTATTTCTCGAGGCCCCAGCAGACCAGGCTGTTGTTGACGCTCATACACACGCTGACACTCGCGTCGATCTTGCTGATCTCCTCCATCGCCACCACGTAGCTGACCGTATCCATTCCCGCACCGCCGTAAGCCGGGTCGACCATCATCCCCATAAATCCCAGTTCCGCGAGCTTCAGCACCTGCTCCTGCGGGAATTTCTGGAGCTCGTCCCTTTCAATTACCCCCGGCAGACACTCCGTCCGCGCGAAGTCCCGCGCCGCCTTTTGGATCATCAAATGTTCTTCTGAAAGCTGGAAATGCATTCGGCAAACAATTTATTTGCCGCAAAAATAACAGAAAAACTAACTAGTGTTAGTTTTTTTTAAGGGGGCTACATCATTCCGTCCGAAGATTCTTTGCCGGATTTGCAAGCGCAGCGCGGATCGACTGGAACGCTACCGTGGCGATGGCGATGACTATAGCGACGACGCCCGAGGCAAGGAATATGTCCCAGCCGATGCTGATCCGGTACGCATAAGTACTGAGCCAGTTGTTCATGGCGTACCACGCCACGGGCGAAGCGATGAGGAACGCAAGGGCGACCAACTGCACGAATTGGCGCGAAAGCAGCAAGGTGATATTGGCCGCCGAGGCCCCCAGCACTTTCCGGATGCCGATCTCCTTCACCCGCGCCTGCGCCATATAAGCTGCCAAACCAAAAAGGCCGAGACAGGAAATGATGATAACCAGCGCGGCGAAAAGAATGCTGAGTCTGCCAATGAATTGTTCGGATTGAAATTTTTGCGCGTAGTCCTCATCTGTAAACGTATAGTCAAAGGGATAGAGCGGGTTGTATTGCCGGAATATCTTTTCCATAACCGCAAGGTTCTGGCTCATCGGCCGTTGGCCATTCGCCCGGATAAGGATCGTCCCCATCCAGGTCTTGGGTCCCCGGATAAAAATCGGCTTTATGGACTGATAGGGAGATTCCTGGATAAAATCCTTTATCACGCCCACAACGTGGAATACGTCCGGATTGTCAGTGATCAATTGACCGATGGGGTTTTTGAATTTCATCAACGCCAGGGCCGATTCGTTGATCAAACAGGCGGTCGAATCGGTAGG
>DATNBP010000166.1:0-8795 GCA_035572015.1 Puia sp.
CCGCCGAACTTCCCCGCCAGATCCGGTATCTCCGGAACTATCCGACCATCCGGGGCGCAGTCTTTTTCAGCAGCAAATCTTTCGACAACAACCCGAATGGCTGGGACGATAGTCTCCGAAATAACTACTACAGCTATCCCGCCCTGATCCCCCCCATGCCCTGGATCGATTCCGCAAAGCCCCGCCCGCCCGAATTGCACATCGAATACAATCAGAAAGACCTTTCGGGCACGGCCTGGTTGTCGAAGGGAAATCCGCAGGATACGCTCCGCGGGTATGCCATCTATCAATCCGACTCCGCGGGACTTGACGTCAGCGCGAGCCCGGCTTACCAGTTCATCCCCTACGACCCGGTCGCCGGTTTCACGATCTATAATAAGCCGGAAGAAAAGGGCGCCATCCGGTTCTATTTCGTGACCGCCATCAGCACCACCAATGTCGAGAGTGATCCCGTTCCGATCATTTTTTCTAACTTTGGCAGCAAATAATTGCCACTTTTTTTTTAAACATTACACTATGCCTGGGTTTGAATTATTCGGCGCCGAAGAACGCAAGGAAGTGAACGATGTCCTGGAAACCGGTATCCTGATGCGTTACGGCTTCGACGGACCGCGGAAAGGGATCTGGAAAGCCCGGCAACTCGAAGCTGAGATCGGCCAAAAACTGGGCTGTCGTCATACCCATCTCGTATCGAGCGGAACGGCCGCGCTGACAACCGCTTTTGCCGTGCTGGGGATCGGCGCGGGAGACGAGGTGATCATGCCCGTTTTTACGTTTGTGGCCAGTGTCGAGAGTATCCTGAGCGTGGGAGCCGTACCGGTCATGGTCGACGTCGATGAGACGCTGACGCTCGACCCGGAAGCGGTGCGCCGCGCCATAACGCCGCGGACGAAATGCGTGATGCCGGTGCATATGTGCGGCGCGATGGCCGACCTGGAACCCCTGCTCAGGATCTGTCGCGAGCACGATCTCATCCTCCTGGAGGACGCCTGCCAGAGTTTTGGCGGCAGTTATAAGGGCAAAGCGCTTGGTACGATCGGGCATGCGGGAACATATTCCTTCGATTTCGTGAAGATCGTTACCTGCGCGGAAGGCGGGGCGATCGTCACCAACGATGACGGGGTATATGAAAAACTGGATGCTTTTGCAGACCACGGACACGATCACAAAGGCGTCGACCGCGGTGCGGACCTGCACCCTTATATCGGCTATAACTATCGCATTTCGGAGCTGCACGCCGCCGTAGGCCTGGCCCAGGTCCGCAAACTGGATCAATTTCTCGCCATCCAGCGCAGGAACCAGCAGCAACTGCAGACCATCCTGGCTGCCATTCCGCAGGTCGGTTTCCGGCGCGTTCCCGACCCGCAGGGCGATATTTGCAGTTTCCTCTCCTGGTTCCTCCCGACCGAAGCTGTCACCCGCGCCGTCGTCGCCGAACTCAAACAACTCAACATCCTGGCCGGGAACTTTTACTGGTACGATAACAACTGGCACTATATCCGGCGCTGGGACCATATCAAGACCGCCGCGTCCCTCTACCCCCTCACAGAACCGCAGGAAAAAGCCCTTCACGGTCTCGCGGGCCGGACATTCGCGGCCAGCGATGCGATCATGAGCCGCTGCATTTCTACCGCAGTGGGACTGTTGTGGACCGAGGAACAGACGAAGGAGAAAGGAGAGAAGATCGCGGCCGTCATCAGGAAGATCCTGGCCAAAGAAAAAGTTCCGGCCTAACGCCGCCTCCACAACCGGCCGCCTCCATAACCGGCCTGCTCCACAATCAGCCTGCCTCCACAATCGGCCTGCCTCGGCTACCAGCCCGGCTTCCCCTCCAACCGGTTGCAGTCCGCGAGCGACCCGAGCCTCAGCCGCAAGGCAATATGCGTCGCTTGTTCGAAGCCGTATTCTTTCCTGCAAAAGAAGCCCAATTGGCCGACGTACCGCGTCCCGCCCAATTCGTTGCCGGGCACAGGGCCGGTTAACCCGCCTGGTGCTGGTTCAAACCCATTGCCAGGCGCAGGTCCAATCCCGGTGCCGGGTGCAGGGCGAAACGCACCGTCGGATGCCGGACGAAACCTACCTCCGGCCACAACCATTTGGCTTGCGGGTGTCGATTCCCGAAAGAACGCTCCAGGCTCTGCGGGCATCGTTGCGAAGAAGAACCGTCCCGGCTCCTGCAAGACCAACCCCCCGGCCGCCAAGGTCGGCGCCTGGACGACCGGCGCTCGATTCACCAGCAGGGCCGGAAGCCCCGTTTGGCCCCATAACGGCGTGGTTATTATTGAAATACATACAACAAGAAAAGAATTTTTTCGTTGCACGATTCGTCCCCCCTTTTTATGTAAATTTACGGCCTGATTTTTGTGGTTCGCGGCCCCTTTCTGAAAAAAAATCGGTGAAGAGGTCCGGAGAAAAACCCCTGAATTGCATGTCCTTAAGTCAATCATTACAGCAAAAATTACTCCAAAAGCTCTCCCCGCAGCAGATCCAGCTGATGAAGCTGCTGCAGGTTCCGACGGCGATCCTCGAAGAGCGGATCAAGGAAGAGCTGGAGGAGAACCCTGCGCTGGAAGTGACCGAAGACCACGAGGACGGGAACGGCGATGAGCTCAAGGATGAATTCGAGGGGAATGAGGAGTACGAAGAAGCGGACGGCAGCGAAGACGAATATGACAACATCGACATCAGCGAATATGTCAGCGATCATGACGATGACGTCGCCGATTATCGCCTTCGGGACGACAACTACCCCGATGCGGATGAAGACCGGGTCGTACCGCACCGCGTGGAGACCTCCTTTCATGAAGTGCTGCTGGACCAGTTGGGGATGCTCGTGATCGATGAGCGCACGAAAAAGATCGCCGAGCAGATCATCGGGTCGATCGACGATGACGGATACCTCCGCCGTGAAACGGCGTCCATTGCCGATGACCTCGCATTCCGCCAGAACATAGAGACCAGCGAAGAAGAGATCGAGAGCCTCATAAACAAGATCCAGCAATTCGACCCCCCTGGGGTGGCTTCGCGCGACCTGCAGGAGTGCCTCCTGAATCAGCTGAACCGGAAAAAGAATGGCAGCATAGCCGTCGACATGGCAATCAATGTCCTTTCCAACTATTTCGACGAGTTTACCAAGAAGCATTACGACAAGATCCAGCGCGGCGTGAACCTCTCCGACGAGCAACTCAAGGAAGTGATCAACCAGATCATCAAGCTCAACCCGAAGCCCGGCGGCGATGTCGGGGAGGTCAACAAGGCGGAAAGTTATGTCATACCCGATTTCTTTATCTCCAACAGCGCGGGCAAGCTCGAACTGACGCTCAATTCCAAGAACGCCCCGGACCTTCGGATCAGCGAAGGATACAGGGAGATGCTCAGGGAATACGACCGCGGCAGCAAGAAAGACCGGCGCCAGAAGGAAGCCGTTCTGTTCATCAAACAAAAGATAGACGCCGCCAAATGGTTCATCGACGCCATCAAACAACGGCAACAGACCCTTTACAACACCATGCACACGATCATGGAATACCAGCACGAGTTCTTCCTCACCGGCGATGAGACGACCCTGCGGCCCATGATCCTGAAAGATATCGCCGAGCGGACCGCGCTGGACATCTCGACCGTCAGCCGCGTCGCCAACAGCAAATTCGTCCAGACGGAATTTGGGACTTACCGGTTGAAGTTCTTCTTCAGCGAATCGCTCAGCACCGACAGCGGCGAAGAAGTGTCGACCCGGGAGGTAAAAAAGATCCTCAGCGACATGATCGAGGGCGAGAGCAAGAAGAAACCGCTCAGCGATGAGAAGCTAACCGAGCTGCTCCAGGAAAAAGGCTATAATATTGCCCGGCGGACGGTGGCCAAATACCGCGAACAATTGAATATTCCCGTCGCAAGGCTGCGAAAGGAACTATAAAACCTCAACCATGACAGGTGTAACGCGATTCTGCGCGAATGTCTTCTCCTATCTCTTTCATCCGCTCTTTATCAGTACCTATGTGATGGCCTTCCTGGTCTTCGGCCACCCGATGGCCTTTTCGGGCCTCGATCACAAGACCCGGGTCCTGCGGTTCCTCATTATCCTGACGTATAATGTGCTGTTTCCTCTCATCGCCGTTTTTATGATGTGGCGCCTCGACCTTTTTGTCAAGTCGATGTACCTCCGCACGGAAAAGGAGCGGATCGTCCCCTACCTGATCGCGATGATCTTTTACTGGTGGACCTGGTATCTCTTCAAACACTTCCCGGAAACCCCGTCGACCGCCCGACATTTCCTGACGGGGTCCTTCCTGGCCCTGGTCGGCGCCTTCCTGTGCAATATTTATTACAAGATCAGTATCCACCTCGTGGCCATGGGCAGCGCCCTGATGTTCTTTTTCCTTTTCTCGTTTACCGACGATTACGCCTCGGGGTTATTCCTGTCCATCGCCGTCCTGATTACGGGGATCGTCGCCACCTCCCGGCTCCTGGTAGGAAGTCATACGTCATTCGATGTCTGGTCGGGATTGTTCGTCGGTATGCTGGCCCAGCTGATCGGGTGGTTCGGACCGCTGTAACGGAAAAAGAAAAGCCCAATCATAGGGTACGAACCTAAATTGAGCTTTTTCACCTTCAAACCATCTGAAGTCTGCGTCCATGCTAGGAGTTCAATATCTTGGAACGCAGCAGATATCTTTGAGCCGGATAATAAATAAATAAACAGGAACCTTCCTTGATCAGGTCGATAATGTTTTCCGCGTCGTCGGCCGGCACTGCCGGACATCCATAGCTTCTTCCGCAGAATTGGTTCATCTGGAGAAAATCGGGTCCTACATATTCAGAACCATGCACGACAATATTGCGGCGCATCGCCCGGTCATTGAAGCCTCTGTCCAAACCCTTGATCTTTAACGACAGCCCGTTGCCCCCGAAATAAGTATCTTCCGTGACATAGAATCCGAGACTGCTCTTGTGGGAGGACTGGCTGTTCGAGAAGGAATGTGCGAATTCCCCGCCCGACGCCCGGCCGTGTGCGACATACGTATTAACCAGGACTTCCTTCGTCTCCATGTTCAGGACATACAGCCGTTTGTTACGCGATGACTGGCTCATGTCACAGATCGACAAAATATTCGGGTTGTTCAGCCAATGATGTTCCAACAAATAATTGTATCCTTTCACGGCATAGTAAAAAGCCTTTTTGGTCAGCCCCAGTTCTTTCAGATTGAATTCTTCGTACAGCGTGCTGACTTCTTCGGCCAGCGCCGCGGCCTTTGCGGCCCTCGCACTGCTTGTGCTATGACTTTTTACAGGAACGCCGCCGGCCTTCAGGTGGTTGACCGGGAGGAAGAAAGCGATGCAGAAGCACCAGATCAGCGGTTTCAGATACCTACGACACATTGTTTCAAAGGTTTTTTTAGTAAGTGCCTTTTAGGGATTTTCAGGGTACCCCGGGCCGTATTATGAACGGCGGGGAATGTAAAATATTATCTATTTTCTACTTGTGCAAGAATCTTTTATGAAAACTTTCATTAAAATTTGAGCAATAAATTTACCCTGGGGGAGTATTCCTATAGATTTTTGCCTTTTTCCACTTACGTAACCTGTAGATGAACAAACTTACCATCGTAAGGGTTGATTCCGTCACCAAAAGAGCTGTAAAATAACCCCGTGGGGCCGAAAGGGTAATACCTGGCCCCCGGTAAGTCGAGGGTATCCGGAAGAGCCAAAAGCAGAATATATTGACTATCAGCCGTGTACGATAGCCGCCCGCTCCGTCGCAACCCGGGCCATCCTTAATAATACCTGCCGATCGCCGGATCGTTTACGATCAGGGTCTTTAGCGCCGCGGGGTCGACGGGTCCCTCTTTGGCGTAGATCACTTTGCCACCGGGTTCGATCACCATCGTATACGGCAGGGCCCCCTGCCAGGCGCGGTCGACGGCGTCGATCAGCTTGTATTTGTCGTCCGTGTTGAAAATATAGTTCGTGTTGGAGGCTTGTGCCTGCTGCAGGAACTTGAGCGCCTTGTCCCGCTTTGCCGGCTCATCCGCGCTGATGGTGATGAATTCGAAGTCGCGGCGCCGGTACATCCTGTTGATATCTACCAGGTCGGAGAACTCCGCGACACACGGGCCGCACCAGGTCGCCCAGACATCGATCACGCGCAGCTTGTCCGAATGGTTCCGCACCAGGTCCCTGATCCCTTCCGCGGTGATGGTATCCAGCTTAACCGGCTCTTTCGCCCACTCCTGCTTTGCTTTTTCGATCCAGTCGCTTTTTTCCGCCCACTTGATGGAACAGCCGAAGACCTTTGTCGTCTCCACCGGCACCGGCCGACCGGCGAGCAACGCATCGAGCGCATTCCGGGCATCGCTGACATGCGGTTTCCCGGTTGGCTTCTCGACGTCGTCCACCCGTCCGCTGTACCGGAGCTTCCGGTCCTTGTCAAAAATGAATACGTGCGGGGTGGCGATCGGCCCATAGGCCCTGGCCGCGACCTCCTTGTCGCCGTCATACAGATACGGGAAATTGAAGTGTTTGGTGGCGGCCCGCCGTTTCATTTCTTCAAAGGTATCGCCCATGTCCGTGTAGCCCAGCTCGTCGAGGCGGATGGACGTCGGGTCGTTCGGCATGATCGCCACTACAGCCACGCCTTTTTCCTTGTAGTCGGCGGTTAACCGGATGATCCGGTCTTCGTATGCCTGTGCGGTCGGACAGTGGTTACACGTAAAGACAACCACCAGGATCCGCGCCGGGGCGAACGAGGCCAGCGAATACGTTTTCCCGTCCACTCCCGGCAGCGAGAAGTCTGGCGCGGCGGCGCCGATCGCCAGGGTGGGGTGGTCGCCCGGAGTCCGGCCGGGAACGGACAAACTCAGCAGCCCAAAGACAATCATCAAAAGTTTCATCGCGATATGTTTAAAAAAATTACAGGATCTGGCTTCCCAACGCGCCCCAGCGCGCCACCCAAACCGTCTCGCGCCCCACCGCCTCACGCCCACCTCGCGCCCTCGCGCCCCGCCTCGCACGCCCAACGCGCCCCAGCGCGCCCCTCACACGGGCGCCCCGTTCTTTCCCCCCGCATGCAACTCCATCAAAAAATCGAACAGGTTGGTTTCCGTAGGGATCTTCAATTTTTTCCGCAACCGGTACCGGCTGATTTCGACACCCCGCACGGAAATATTCTCGAGTTGCGCGATCTCCTTGCTCGACAGGTTCATCCGCAGGTAAGCGCAAAGCTTCAATTCGTGCGAGCTCAGCTGGGGGTGGACGCTTTTGAGGATCTGGAGAAAATCGCTGTGGACTTTGTCGAAATGGACCGCAAACTGTTCCCAGTCCTTATCCATCTTGTCTTCTTCGCCAAGGATCCGCAACATCTTCCTGAATTCCTCGCTGGTCCCGTCGCCGTTGACGCCTTTTTTCATCCGGATCAGCTCCTCGCGGATATTGCCGAGGAGCTCGCCTTTCTGCACGAGGTGCATGGCGGCCGAGGCGAGCTCGGTATTTTTGTGTTCGATCTCCACCTCGAGTTTTTCATTCTTCAGCTTTACGATCTCTTTCTCGGATTTTTCCATTTCGAGCTGGTGCAGGTATTGCAGACGCCGCTGTTCTTCCTCGTGTCTGGCCTGCTGCCGCCGGAAGATCTTTCGCTGCCAGCAGTACAACAGGTAGACGAGCGCCGCAAAGCAACAGACGTACAGCACCCAGGCCCAACCGGTATGATACCAGGGCGGAAGGATGGTGAAACTGTATTGCGTCACCGCCGACTCATTCCCGAGGTTGCTTTTGGACTTGACCTGGAAGACATAATTCCCGGCCGGCAGATTGGTGTACTCTTTTTCGGTCTTTTTGGACCAGGCCGACCAGTCGGCGTCAAAACCATTTAAAACGTAACTATACTGGATGCTATTCTGCGCCGCATACAACGGCGAACTGTATTCGAAATGCAGGGAGTTCCACCCGTTGGAGATGCTGTACACTTCGTCCGGCGGCTGGTCCGCACTGTCATTCACCTCCCCGAAATAACCGCCGAACAGCAGGCTGTCCGATCTGCCAAAGGCCCTGACCGCCCTGATCCGCGCCTGGATCGGGTACCGGTTCTTCTTGTATTCCTCGTAATTGATCAGGTAAAAGCCCTTTTCGGCCCCCACGAACACATTGTATTTGTCGTAGGGATAAATGTGCTCGAAATCGGCGACCATCTTTCCGCTGAGTTCCGGGAAATAGATCGTCTCCGGCTGCGACCCCGACATGTCCACGACGCCCAGGCTCTTGTCGTCGATAAACCAGATGTTCCCATCCCCGTCCTCCCGCAGATAGCGGATATTCCGCTCGCCGAATAACGGCTTGAAGTACGGTGACGGCGAAAACGCATCCGCGGCCGGGTCGTATTCATACACCCCTTTTTGGGTGGCGATCACGATATGGTTCCTGATCTTGAACAGGTGGTTCTTCAGATAGGAGGGGAGCCCGTTCCTGTCCGTGTAGAGCCGGATCTTCGGGCGGAGCGTATCGGTCAGGTCGATCCGGTAGACGCCCCGGTACGGATGCGCGACCCAGACATTGTTATTGTTGTCCAGCGCCATATACTGCGAGGAAGCAGTATACCCCGGAATGCTTCCTTCAGGAGTGAGGCTATGTCCGTCGTAGTGCAGCAGCTCAATGCCGGCGTCATTCCCGCCCAGCACCAGGGCCGAAGGCAACACGTTGAAAAAGGGGAGGAACATCCAGTACGACCTTCGGGTATCGATGGGCATCAGCCGGTTGTCCCTGATCTCGTATGCGCCGTCGTGATGCCCCAGCAGAAGCTTCCCGTT
>DATNBP010000167.1:0-30486 GCA_035572015.1 Puia sp.
GCCGCACCGAAGTCGAAGAACTGACCGGAGACGTGGTCAGGCTGGGCGAAAAGCTGGGTGTGTCCACACCGGTCTACACGCGCATGTACCGCGGACTCTCGCGGCCGGGCGAGCATTAATCAGTACAAGCTATTGTTCCAACGATGATTTTTGATTTCGCGAAACTGCGATCTTCAATACCTGTGAGATAGAGAATGTCATTGAGTGCAACTCCGAGCCGCGGCATCGAGATCGGGATATTTCTGTTGGTAAAAAGCGGTTTCCGGGAATATTTACCGGTCAGCATATCCAAGTCGACCTCATAGCAGGATGATTTGGCGAACTTCGACGTGCGCCTGATCCTGCCGCCGGGTTGAAGCACTGAAGCGTTATCCTCGGTATCGTTGAAAAAAATATGTATTTTACTTTTGCCGGCAATACTGCCGAACCCGGCATAGAACGGACGCGCATCGAGTTCGACGAAGTAATTGTAGGATGGACCAAATCCTGCAGAAGGTCCCATTGAGTTGCCGCTCGAGCCGCCGATCGGGACGGACTCAAGTTGGTTCTTGGGAAGGTCGTGAAGCCAGTCAATCTGACCACCAGGTGAGACCTTGACCATATAGATGTCCTCACAATGATAGTTGGCGTAAGTGCTCGACGAGTTGTGATACATATTGCCGGGCCCCATCATTTGCATCGAATTATAGGTTGTGACGATCTCCCGGCGAAATTTCTCCGCCAGGATCACGAGTCCGTTATCCGGCGCCACATAAAAGCTGCGGAAAACGATATTTCCGGTCAGTCCGTGTTCCTCTTCTTCATCCCCCGATTTCTTTGGGGCGTCCCCGTCATCTTGCACCTGGGTGACCTTGCTTCTGTCCAATTCCTGTTTTGTGGAAACAAGGATATTTCCCGTCGCGGGGTCAAGCCGTTCGACGAGCAAGCCATCCACTTCTTTACGTTTCTTTTCATCGCTATAGAATGCCGCGAGGATCAATTCATTTCCCGACTGGATTACCTTGCTGTTCACCAGGAATTTGCCGTCGATATCCGTCTTGATATCCCGTATCATTTTTCCTTGCGGGTTGTATAGCCGAATGTTGTAGTTCAGAAATTCGAGGTTCCTGTCCTTTTTCTTCTTTCCTTCCGCATATTGGTAGACTCTGCCCACCAATATGGCATTTCCGAACGAGGTGTATTCGAATCGTTCCACCTGGAATGTCTTCGGATCGAATTCGTTGGTGATGGTGATCGGCTTACCCAGCGGTTGGAGGTTGGCATCCATCATCTTTATCTCATACCGGTTTTGGGCCCTGCCTGTATACGTCCCCGTTAAAATGATCCTGCTGCTGTCGCTGTTGGGCGCGATCTGGAAATCGATGTCCTCCGACTTGTCTTCTTTCTGCCAGCTGTAGATCTTCTGCCAGTCTCCTGTAAGGCTGCCGTTTGCCTTGTCGACTGCGACGGCATAGAGGTTCAGGGACAGATCTTTGCTCGAATATTCCGTAGCGAAAAGGTATAGCTTGTCCCTGATGAAGAACAGACGGCTGAATTCTTTACCTTTCAATTCCTTATCAAAATCACTCCGGTATCGCTCAGACATGGTCAAGGGATCCAGCTTTACCAGGGTCGCAGACCCCCGGACTGTGGCTCCGACGACAAAATAGGTTTTCAGCGCGTCATGGGTTTCCTGCAAATAGATCCCGGAATTGTCGGCATAGACTATGGAGATGCCGGAGCTTCCTTTGTGCATCTTGAACTGGTCGCTCCAGGAGACCTTGGATTGCGCGATGGATGGATGCGCGGCGACAAACAGGAAAAGAACTGTCAGAACGGTATAATGGTGTACTCGGCGGGACATGAGGGCTCGGTTTTGGGGATCAAATTAATGCGCGGCAAGCTCATGTACAAATGCTATTAAATTGTCTCCATAAGCGACTGCGGCTCACCAATTTGCATGCTTGTTACACGCCGCTTCGCACAGCCGGACGCCGTCATCGTCTGCTTGCTGGGCTGCTTAGCCCGACACGGCCCAGGTCGGTTTTACTGCCGGCCGGACGCTTTGTAAAACGGGTTGTCTAATTTGGAAACGAACATGATCGTCATGTTGCGTGCCTTCAGCTTCGCATCGTCTGCATTTTTGCCTGCAAACAGCCTGTCGACTGTCGCGGTCCAGAGCGCCAGCCAGGTATCGAAATGCTTTTGCTGCAGTGGCATCCTGGCGTGCAGGGGAAAGGGACTGCCGGTGTACACGGGAACGCCAAAGATGACCGTCTGCCAGAACCGAACCATTTTTTCCAGGTGCTCCGGCCATTTTTCCCGGATCGCACCGATGAAGATCGGACCAATCACCGGGTCTTTGCGTACATAGACGTAGAAGGCATCCACCAACTTCGCAATGTCGCCTACCGAGGTAATGTCCTGTTTTGCGGTGTCCGTCATATCCGCAAAGATAGGGCATCGTCTAATAAAAGACAATAAAGTCTTTTATTCGGACCCTGCTATTTTTCGAACACCACCGTATCCGGATTCGCACCGAGTTCGGTCAAAGCGGCGGCGAGATCGGACACCATTTTGTCTGGTCCGCATATATAAAAGGGCTTTGAAAAGTCCGTGATCTCCCGTTGCAGAAATGCTTTGTCGATCGGACCTTTCATAAAAAAGGGATGGCTTTCCTGAGTCAGGATGTAGCGGACGCGGTTCCCCAATATCTCATCCAACTCCGTATGGTAGATAATGTCTTTGACCGTTCTGTTGGAGAAATAAAGTCTGTTTTCGCCCATGGCGTTGTCTTTGTGCAGCTGCCGGAGGATCGCAATAAAAGGTGTGAGCCCCGCGCCCCCCGCGATGAAATAACCTGCGCCTTTGTAGGCTATCGCCCCCCAAACATCATGAATGACCAGTTTGTCCCCCGCTTTCAACCGATATAGTTCATGGGTGACGCCATCATGGTCATGGTAAGACTTGATCGTGAACTCGAGCCAGGGAGACTCGTTGAGACCGGTGAAGGTGAACGGTCGACGCTGGTCGCGCCATCCTTCTCTGTCGATGGCCACTTCGGTGGCCTGGCCGGGAACAAACCGGTAACCGGATGGCTTCTCTGTCCGATAGGCCCTCACGTCGTGGGTGACGTCGTGAACGGAGAGAATGGTGACAATATGTTGTTCCACATTACAAATTTACGAGTTTCAGTAATTCTTCCTTTCGATCTTTTTGGAATGCGCCGCTATAGCTGGCGGTCAGCGTCGTGCTGCCGGTGTCCCGGATGCCGCGTGAGACAACGCAGAGATGCTCGGCCTCGATGATGACGGCGACGTCCGCGGTGCGCAATTTCGCTTTCAGAAAGCCGGCAATTTCGAGCGTAAGTCTTTCCTGGACCTGGGGCCGTTTGGAAAAATAGTTCACCACGCGGTTCAGTTTGGACAGACCCGCGATCTTGCCGGCGGAGATGTACGCGACATGCGCCTTTCCGACGATCGGTACGAAATGATGTTCGCAATAGGAATAGACCGGGATATTCCGCTCCAGCACGATCTCGCCGTAACCGTATTTGTTCTCGAAGAGCGTTATCGCAGGCTCATGCAACGGATTGAGCCCTGCGAAGGCTTCGTTGACGTACATTTTTGCCACGCGCAACGGGGTATTCCTGAGGCTGTCGTCGGAAAGGTCCAGACCCAGTGCGGCCATGATCTTTCCGAAGTGGTATTCGATCACTCTGATCTGTTCGCTGGGGGTAAGCGGAACGGGCGGATTATTTCGGTCTATATTCCCCGTAACTTCCGGGTTCATCTGTTTGTTGCGGTTATTTTCGTGAGCTGGGTAAGGGTAAAGGCGCTGACCGCCATGACGAGGTCACGGACGGCCACATCATAGTAGTGAGTGCAGATCAACAGTTCAAGGGCGATGGCAATTAACCAGGCCATCACGATAAACCCGCCGATCAGAGGGCGGACAAGGACGATGATGCCGGCGACGATCTCGATGACGCCGACGATCTTCATGAAGGTCATCGCTTCCACGGGGAGCGAACCCTTAGCCGTTCCCAGGTAGTCCGACCAGATGGTCAGGAGGTTGGCGAACTTGTCGAGACCTGCCACGATCGGCACGATGCCAAAGGTCAGTTTCAGGGTTGTTTGAAGTTGTTTTACGGTTGCCATACACAAGGTGTTTTCCATTGGAGACGGAAGTTCAAAAAAGGTTACAAATGAAACATAAAAATCCCCGAATTGCCAGCCGGCCGGCAGTGGCAGGCGGATTTTGGCAAATTCCCGCTGTAAACCTTCAGGATCCAAGCTCTTCCAGTTCCTGGTAAAACCGCATTGCCCGCAGCAATTTGCTGCCGCCGATGCCTGAAATGAAAGGCCTTACCCAGCGGTCTCCGAGGTTTTCCGGGGTGTGCTTCCGGTAGAGCCAAACAGCCAGCCAAACGAATGTACCGGTCAGCAATACCTGAAAAGCGATATAGCCCGCCCCGGCGGTCCGGGGGAACCATTTACTGCTCAGGGCGAATGTTGTCCAGAACGGGAGTTGGAGCACCATGATCCGTGTGTGCCGGAGCAGGGACAACTGGAGCCGCCTTAACCGCTCCTGGACATCGCGGATACTGTTGTCGTAAGCTACTCCGCCAATGAGGACCAGGTGCCGGATATAGTCGAACAAGGCTTTGACATCGCCCGGTCGAGGTCTCTGAGCTCCACGATGAATCGCTCGAGCTGACGGAAGTCCTCTTCCGCCCTGCCGGCCGGTTCGGCTACCTGACCGGTGAGCAGGTCTTCATCCAGCTTCCCAAAGAGGCGGGCCCGGGCAGATTCGCCTCTGGAGTGGGCCAATGATACGTTCAACGCTACTTTATATATCCAGGTCGAGCATTTGTATGCCGGATCGTAGCGGTCGAACGACTTCCAGAGTTGGAGAATAATTTCCTGCGCCAGATCTTTGCCGGTTTCACTATTTTTGCCGTAGGCATTCGCTATCTTGTAGATAATGCCCTTGTGCCCCTCGATAACGGAAATAAAACGTGCTGCTTTCTCTCGTGTCATGGGTTTTCCGGTTGCCTGCTGTCTACTATCCTATTATTATCCCCGTAAGCTAAAATCTCACAATATCGAGAAAGATTTTTAGTATACCGGGAACCTCGTCTGTAATCGACTGCTAAATAAGATAATATGAAAAATTCACTCCTGACCGGTCTGGTGGCCGGACTTTTGGTCCTCTCGGGCTGGCACTCCCGCGCCGTTTCCCGCGACATTGCTCCGGCGGCGCCCGACACCGCAAAGTGGACCCAATTGTTCGATGGCAAGGATCTCAAGGGCTGGAAACACGTCGGACCCGGGTCGATGGAAGTTGAAAACGGCCTGATCCGTGGCCATGGTGGCATGGGCCTGCTCTATTGGACCGGCGGAAAACTGGGAAACTGTACGATCCGCGTCGTCTTTAAGATGCGGGACATGAACGATAATTCGGGCGTCTTTATCCGGATCCCCATCGAACCCCGGGAAGAATGGATGCCGGTGAACTACGGATACGAAGTTCAGATCGACAACCATCCGGAAACCTCCAAAGAAGACGAATACCATATCACCGGCACCCTGTATTCGCTGACCAAACCACTGGCCAAACCCGGAAAGCCGGGGCCGGAGTGGAATACGATGGATATTACGCTCGACGGACCACGCACCATCGTCTATGTCAACGGGCAAAAAGTGACGGATTATACCGAGGGTCAGCCCACCCCAGCGCGTAAGTTCGATTTCGAACCGCAGCGCGGGAGAAGGCCTGACAGCGGCTGGATCGGTTTGCAGAATCACAGCGATAATGACGTCGTCTATTTCAAGGAGGTAGCGGTCCGGCCGCTGTACGGAAAACACTAAAAAACAGCAATGGAAAAGAAGACTCCCCGGCCGATCAGCCGGCGTGCATTCGTCCGGGCGACTGCAGTGACCGGCGCCGGATTCTATATTATTCCCCGGCATGTGCTCGGCCGTGGTCACGTAGCGCCAAGCGACAAGCTGTATATCGCCGCGGTAGGTTGCGGCGGCGAGGCGGAAAATGATATCAAGACTATTGCGAGGACGCCTCATAAAAATGCCGTGATCGCCTATTTGTGCGATGTGGACGACAGGATGGCAGCCCCGCGCCGGAAGCAGTTTCCCAATGCGCCTTTCTATCACGACTGGCGGGAATTGTTCGAAAAGGAAAACCGCCACTTCGACGCGGTAACGGTCGCCATCCCGGATCACAACCATGCTATCGTGGGCCTGGGCGCAATGCAGCTCAGGAAACACCTGTACCTGCAAAAACCGCTTACGCATGATATATACGAGGCCCGGGTCTTAACGGAAGCGTCGAAAAGGTACCGGGTCGTCACACAGATGGGCGACCAGGGCGCTTCCTGCGACGGGATACGCACCTTGCGGGAATGGTTCGAGGCCGGAATTCTCGGTGATATCAAAACCGTGTTTTGCTGGACCAACCGTCCCGTCTGGCCGCAGGGTATATCGTGGCCGGCAAAGGGCGCAACTGTGCCGAAAGAACTGAACTGGGACCTTTGGCTGGGCACCGCGGAAGAAACCTATTATATCGATAACCTCGTCCCGTTCAACTGGCGCGGCTGGTGGGAATTCGGCACAGGAGCGCTGGGAGATATGGGTTGCCATATTATCGGACCTCCGTTCAAGCTGCTGCAGCTCGGCTATCCGACCGAGATCTCGGGCAGCGCCAGCACGGTGTACAACGGTATCTTCCGCGAGGGTGTATATCCTGAGAGCGGGCCGGTCTCGAGTTGGGTCCGGTTCAAATTCAAAGGCAAAAGCGGCCAGGACATCGATCTGCATTGGATGGACGGCGGCATCGTGCCCGAGCGCCCGCCGGAATTGGATCCTTCGGTGGACATGAATGAGGCGCTCTGCGACTGGCCGGGTGAAAACGACTATGAAGGCGGCACCCTATTCATCGGCACTAAAGGGAAGGCATCCTGCGGTTGGGGCGGCAGCCATCCGCGGCTCCTGCCGTTGTCCAGGACGCAGGAGGTTCACGTGCCCGAGAAATATCCCCGGGTGCCGGGCGGCATGGACGGCCACTGGTGGCAGTGGGTGGACGCTGCCATAGCCGGATATGGCAACATGGAAGTCGATTCGCCTTTCGAAGGCTATGCGGGACCGCTGACGGAGACCGTATTGCTGGGAAACCTGCTGTTGCGAAGCTTTAACATCAAAGAGAAGATCGAACGCAATGACCCGGTCTACGGCGCCATGGGAGGCTACAAATTCCCCGGCCGGTATATTTCGTACAACTGGGATGGGGCGAACATGCGGATCACCAATTTCGATGCGGCCAATCAGTTCGTGCGCCGGCAGTATCGCCAGGGATGGGGCGAAGTGAAGCTATAGCCTCAAAGGTTCCTGCCCGTCAGCTGTCGAAGGACCTCGCGGTAGGTTTCCCCGACAGGCAGCTCCAGTTCACCGATAAAGACACTGTTCTTGCGAACAGCCGTGATGAAAGCCTTTGAGACGATATACGATTTGTGGATCCGAAGAAATTTGTCCGTCGGAAGCTCACCCTCCAGCGTTTTCGCCGTAGCACGGATCAGGAGGGGCTTGGGCGCATTTTTCAGATGGATCTTCACATAATCGCCCGAGCCTTCGATCCAGACGATATCCGCAAAAAGGACCTTGACCAGGCTATAGTCGGCATTGACGAAGAAGTATTCAGGCGGCGGTTGCGCGGCGGCGGCGCCAGCGGGCAGCGCGGGGGCGGATACTCTGGATGAACGCAATTCAAACAGCTCCTGGGCTTTGTTGCAGGACTTGAGGAAACGGTCGATGCCGACGGGCTTAACCAGGTAATCCACGACATCCAGGTCAAAGCCCTCGGGCGCAAACTTCTTATAAGCGGTGATGATAATGACCATCGGACGCTTCGCAAGACTTTGAATGAATTGCAGCCCTGTCAGACCCGGCATCTGGATATCGATGAAAATAAGGTCGATCTGTTTTTCCTGCAATACTTTTGCCGCCTCGAAGGCATCTCCGGCTGTGGACACCAGGTCCAGGAAGGGCACCTTGCGGATATAATCCGACACCAGATGCAGCGCCAGCGGCTCGTCATCGACGGCAAGACATTTCAACATCAGTGTAGATTTAATTGCAGCAATACGACAAACCAACCGTCTGCCCGGCTAATGTGCAATGACTGTTGGTTCCCATACAGTAATTTCAGGCGTCGTTTCACATTGCCGAGCCCGATGCCCGAGGTCTTGTCCTTCACCTCGTCGGACACCTGGTTGTACCGGTTTCTGACGGTAAAGTGAAGGGTCTTGCCGCGGACCACAAGGGCGATGGCGATGGCGGGGTGGTCGATCAGTCCGACCCCGTGTTTGAAGGCATTTTCCACAAATGGTATCAGCAACATGGGTTCGATCTCCAGGAAACCGGCGGGCTCTTCCAGGGACACCGTGACCGGGACCTTTTGCCCGAAGCGCTGTTTCTGCAAATCGATATAACTCTGCAGGTATTCGATCTCTTTGCCCAGCGGCACCCGCTCCTCGTCGGTTTCATAGAGCATATATTGCATCAGCGCCGACAATTTCAAAATGGTCGGTCCGAGCTCAGGCGACTTCAATTGTTCGAGTGCGACAAGGTTGTTGAGGATATTGAATATAAAATGCGGATTGATCTGCGAGCGGAGAAACGAAAGTTCGGTCTTAAGGTTCTCTTCCTGGCGGTCTTTTGCCAGTTGGTCGGCGTCCAGCTTGTCACTGACTACCCGAAATGTCGTGCTGATGGCGATCGTGAGGATAAAGGCCGGGAGCAGGAATCCGGTGGCCCCTTTCACACTGAAATGGGGCAAGCCGAAGGCGTACCGGAACAGCAGGTAGTGAATGCCCATGATCACTGCAAACACCAGGATCAGCAAACCCGTATACCCCAGGTATCGGCGGCGGTTGAACCATGCGGGCGCCAGCCAGTACGCATTCAGGTAGAACGGGGCGATCCACAGGATGGCGGTGACCAGGTTCAGGTAAAAAAACCTTTGATCGAAGCGGTTATTGTGACGGTGGTCCATGCCGTGATGACTATCGAGCAGGTAGGGCAGCGAAAGGACCACCGCCCAGATCGCGACATGTGTAAGGACTTTCACCAGTCTATTATCGTACCAGCCTGTTTTCATGGATTTAAGGGTGGGTTCCCCGCGTCCGGCGTGACCTTTGTAAATATAGCGTTTTATTGTTCCTCGGTCTCGACATTGCTATCCTTGCGCCGGAACGGGCTGGCGTGCTGTTGTCCCGGACAGATTTCCGGATCATGACCGAAGCACGGGCGATGCCGTGGCCCGCGGTATCGACCAGCTTTTCGTACAAACGGCCTGCGGCCTGGGCGGCGCCTATCTGACCCATGGGACTTCCGGCGGGCGGGCCGCCGGCGGGCGGACCCTGTCCAATCAACTGCGTGATGGCCAGGAAGCCGCAGCAAAGGAAAAGTAGACGTTTCATGCCGCGAAGCTAAGGTGCCGGTCCTGGCTGCGCGGGTATGTGCGGGGAACCGGAAAAAATTTGCGGTGAACCGGGGTTTTGGCGGCGGTCTCGCATCGCCGAGGGAGCCGGCGGCAGCGAAGGTGATGGTATCAGCGCAATCAATGCGCCTGTCGTTGGCGGATATATTCCGCTACGTCAACCATCGGGGCGATCCAAATCTCTCTTTCGTGCGCCTTGAGAAAATGAAGCAGCTCGCTGTGGGCTTGCAGACTGACGTTCAGGTTATGGCCGCCGCCCACGCCATGAAAAAGAAAGACGAGCAGCGTGTGCGTTCGGAGCGCATGCCGGACGAGATCTATCATCTGCGCGCCGCTCTGTCCATTCATCGCAAAGCAATCCACATCGTCAAAGTTGACCTTGCCCAGGGTGTCGAATTTCGCGCTGACGCCGCGAGCGGCAGCAAAATCATGGCGTAGCCAGGCATAGAACAGGGTGTCGTGGATCGACTTATCGCCGCATGGATAGGCGAAGGTGCGTTCGGTCCTGCCGTCGATCGCGTGCAGCAGGACATTGGTTTGCCGGATCTCCGCCACGGCGCGGCGAACGGTGTATTTGCTGAGATCATTGTCGGGTGTGACAAAGCCGCGGCCAGGCAGGCTGCCGTCGCAGGGATGGAACATAGAATGGTTACCCAGTTCGTGCCCTTCGGCGGCTAACTTCCTCCATTCCGGCATCCTGTTGGCGATCGAGGATGCGGAGCCGATCACATAGAAGGTTCCCTTGAATCCCATGGAGTCAAGTGCGGGCCGAACGTTGTCGAGGTCGATGTCGATACCGTCATCATAGGTCAGCACAACGGCGCACGACTTGTGATTCCACATCCCGGTTTCCTGCGCGCGGGAAGGCAGCGACGCGAGAGAGGCGATTAAAAATGTTATCCATTTCATAAGTGAAGAATAAAACTAAGAAAATATCCGCAGTTTCATGCAACCGATTGCAACACGAACCTATCCCTTGGGTGGACAAGAATATCGGCTGGAACGCTGCCATTAGTCCAGGTGGTATCTCTTGAGGGCTATATCCTGCTCTATCCATTTGCCACCGGCCGGCGCGTCCCGGGTTCCGGTTGAATTCCGCAGCATGGGCGGGAGCGTATGGTAGCGGGGGCTGTAAATGACGTAGTAGTCATGGACGCCCTGCTTTTTCAACAAGGGCAACAGCCGGCGGAGGCTGTCATCACCCGTGAGACCGAAAAAGTAATTCTGATCGAAGATATACCCGAAATCGTAGCACATATAATGGGGTGAGACGATAACGACGTTGCCTGGCTTCCGGGCGAGCGTCCGGTAGATATCCGTGAGGCGGTGATTGTAGCGGTATCTGACGGCCACATATCCTCCGCCGTGCGTGTTCCGGTAGAAGGATGCGCTGACGGCAAGCACAGCAAAAAAGGCCAGCCACCGGGGGGTGCGGTCCCTTGTCCGCGGACCGAACAGCGGCCATTTCATTTCCGCGAGGATCAGCGTGACGAGCGTGACAGGAATGATCGCCAGAAAATACCTTGGCCCCCACTGGATGATCCCGTCATTCGGAAGAAAAAAAGGAGTGATCACCGAATACGCGATGACGATGGACGAAAGGAGGAACAGGCGGAGATTGGCGGAATCGGGAGGCGAAAGGAGGAAGAGGCGAAGATGGGCGAGGCCGGAAGACGCGGGGCGGCGGAAACCCACGGCACCGGCGGTCGCCGGCCGGATGGTACGCTCCATCCGACGCCGGACGAGCACAATGAAGACGGGAACCAGGAACAGTAACAACCAGAAATGCCGGATCGAAATATCGTTGATGGCCGTCAGGTTGTGCCAGCCGTGCCGCCAGCCCATCCGCGTGGCGGGGTCGTTGTCCGAAAAGACCTGTTTGCCATGAATCCCGAACAGCGCACCGTATTCGACAAGATTGAACAGGAACCATGCAAGGACCACGAGCGCTGCGCCTGCGCAAAAGCCGATATGCGCCGCGTTTCGCCGGTCATAGCGGAAGAGGATAGCCACGGCGGCCCCATAGAGCAGGACCATTACCATCGATTCGGGGCGTAGCCACACGGCCAGGCCGCTGATCGCGCCTAGCAGAATGGCATCCCGGACACGCCGTTGCGGGCGGACGATGTAGGCTAATCCCGCAAACAGCAGGAGGACGGCGGGGAGATGTTCCCAGAACATGACGCCATAGAGCATCAACGGTGAGCAGAACACCAGGACAAATAGCGCCAGCGCCGTATTTACCGGCGTTACTGCGCAACGTTTCAGCAGCAGCACGACCCAAAGCATCAGCAACAGCGTGCAAACCATCGGTAGCAGATAGAGGCCCGCGTGTCCGAGTCGCGCATAAAAGAACGCGGTCAATTCCTGGAAAAGCGGCGGGTACACGATCAGGTAGCCATTCGGCGACGGATAGAAGAAAGGAGGCCGCAGGGGAAAATAACCCTGCGCCCAGATCGATCTGACCCAGGCCGGCTGGTCAAGGTGCACGTATTTGAAACCCTCGCCGGCCGCGATTTGCCGGACCTGCATGGATTTCAATGCCTGGTCCCCCGCGAAAAAAATTCCCTGGTGGATCGAAGACGCAAGCCATCCCAGATAGCCGACGGACAGCAGAAAGGCGAGCAATACGATGAATCGGGACCGGTTCAATTTTTCCAGGATGCGCATGCCGGGTTATTTTCCTTTCGGGAACCGGTCCCCAATAAGGTTGAGCTGAATGCCATGTTCCAACCAGGCTTTGGCGGCCGCGAGGACCCAGCAAGACCCGGTGACGGAACCAATGATGTTGTTGAATACGGTCATTTCATCGCCGGCAAACCCGTCGACGGCGACCGTTACGAACACGGATTGTGCATCCACCGCTTCAAAGGTCCATTCGGCGCGGGACCTCGCCGCGCCTTTGGGGCCCCACTCGATCCCAATCTTCCGGTCAGGCACGAGGTCTTTGACCAGGATGACTCCGGTGGCGTTGTACATGCGCCACGTCCATTCAACCTCCTTTCCCTTTTCCAAACGGCCGGTGCTTTCCGTAAACCAAAACTTTGTCGTGATAGCCGGGTCGATAAATGCCTCGTATGCTTCCCCCGCGGGTCTGCGGATCAGCATGGCGGTGTCCACATGCGTGCTGCTGTCGAGCTTCATAAGACGCTGAATTTAGTCGAAAATGGATTGTTTTATTAAATGGCTGAAGAAGAAAAACGCCCCAATCTTTACCGAAATTAGCTACTGCGATGCGAATCTACATCAAAATGCAGTTGCCGGCAATGATCGTGGTTTTTACATCCGCATTCCAGAAGGCAGATCAGCCAATGTTACGTTAAACCGGGAGGGGCCTGGCATGAGTGTTGTATATTGTGGTATATGAGAGTATTGAGCACGCTTTGTATCCTTTTGGGGACGTTGGCCTTGCTCTCCGCAGCTCGCGACGTGTACGCTCCACGGGCAGGCAGAGAACGCATGGCGGCGCCTGACTCGGTGCAAGGAGAATTCTGCGGGAACATCCGGAACACGGCTTTCAGCTCGGGGGAGGAATTAAGGTACAAGATCTCGTACGTGCTGGCGGGAGTGTCACTCAATGGCGGTCTTGCCACATTCAATACCTCTTTTGAAAAATTCCAGGGAAAGAATGTCTATCATGTCGTGGCGATAGGAAAAAGCACGCACGATCTTTTCTACAAAGTGCGGGACAAATACGAAACATTTATCGACACAAGTACGCTGCAGCCGTATAAATTCATCCGCGACGTCAACGAAGGCGGCTACAAAACCTTCGAAAACGTTTCCTTCTACAAGGCCACCAATACCGCCATCACCAATTCGGGCACCTACGCCGTTCCCAGTTGCGTTCAGGACGTGCTTAGCGCGGTCTTTTATGCGCGAAATATCGATTTTAGCCGGTATAAGCCGAATGACACGATCCCGTTCGACATGTTCCTCGACCGCAAAGTCAATCATCTGTATATCCGTTATCTCGGGCGCGCAACGATCCGCACCAAATACGGCAAGTTCAGGACGTTCAAATTCAAACCATTGCTCGTGAAAGGGAATATGTTCGAGGGTGGGGAAAAAATGACAGTGTGGGTCACGGACGATCCCAACCATATCGCGGTGCGGATCGAGTCGCCCGTTTCTGTCGGCAAAGTCGACGTGGATATGACCGGGTATCACCATCTCCGCTATCCGCTCTCCTCCCTCATCGACCTCTGAGATCAGTCAAGATGCATATCAAATCTCCCCTGTGTGATATGAAGGGTGTCACCGCCCGGGGCGGCGGCGTCAAACTCAAAGGTTCCAGCCACTATGCCTTGCAGCGAATCATAATATGAAATGACGAGACTGCCGTTCATCAGTGAACCGGTAAGGTATTGGATGGATTGTCCCTGGCACGGAAACCTGGTATAGCTGGCCCATTGCGCGTCCAGGCTGTCGTCAGCGGGATTGACGGCCGCCTGGCCCAGGACAAAGGATTTGCCTGTGGCGAACACGGTGCTGTCAAGATGGATATCCAGCTGGTTGCTGCCGCAGTTCCCGATCTCATCATTCCAGGACAGCCAAAGCGAAGGGGGCTGCCGGCTGACGATCCTCGCCGAGGCAAACCCGTGGCTGGCGAGCCCAGGCTCCTGAGGGATAAAAAGTTCACCGTTGACATAACAGCCCATGGTGTTGAGGCCGACATGCGTCGCGGGTGGCAATTCATCGGTCGGGCTATTGCTTTTGCGGCAGCCAGCCATGATAAGGGAAGCGATGAGAATCGCAAACAATCGGTACAGTGGCGGATTTTTCATGCAATGGTATTCCTTCCATATTGAACGCCGGGACGGGAAAACCGTTGCGTGCGGCCAAAAAAACAATGCATCAGGGGACCAGGACGGCAGCTCCGTGGATCTTTCCGGTTCGCAGCGCTGCGAGTGCTTCGTTAGCGGCTTCCAGCGGATAGGTAGTCGTATCGGTGCGAACGGGCACTTTCGGCGCCAGGGCCAGAAATTCGAGGCCGTCCTTCCGGGTCAGGTTGGCCACGCTGCGTAATTGGCGTTCCTCCCACAACAGCCGGTAGGGAAAAGCCGGGATATCGCTCATATGGATACCGCCGCAAATGACGGATCCCCCTTTGTCCACTGCCTGAAGCGCCAGCGGGATCAGGTTGCCCGCCGGCGCGAAGATGATGGCGGCGTCGAGCGGCTCAGGAGGCATTTCGGAGGAACCCCCGGCCCAGTTTGCTCCCATTCGCAGCGCAAAGTCCTGTCCGGCCTTATCTCCATCGCGCGTAAAGGCATAGGTTCGTTTTCCCTGGTAACGCGCGACCTGGACCAGGATATGCGCCGCCGCGCCGAAGCCGTACAGCCCGATCCGCTGCACTTGTGTCCCAGCCCCCTGCACTTGCGTCCCGATCAAGCTGTAGGAGCGGTAGCCGATCAGCCCGGCACAAAGCAGCGGCGCCCCCGCGGCGTTCCCGTATTCGCCCGGAAGCGGAAAACAATAACCGGCAAAGGCAAGTGTATATTCCGCATAGCCGCCATCGAGCGTATACCCCGTGAACTTCGCGTTCTCACACAGATTCTCCCTTCCGCTGCGACAATATCGGCAGGTCCCGCAGGTATAGCCGAGCCACGGCACCCCGACCAACTGACCTTCGGTCAACACAACCCCCACCCCGACCGCCGCTATGGTCCCGACGATCTCGTGACCCGGCACCAACGGCAGCTTCGGCCGCTCCAATTCGCCGTCGATCACGTGCAAATCCGTTCTGCAAATGCCGCAGGCAATGACCCTGATCAGCACCTGCCCGCGTTCCGGCCTCGGCACCGGCAAGCGTACAGGTTGGAGCGGGGTTTGCGCCTTTCGAAGTATCATCGTGCGCATTGTTTCCGGGATAGTTTCCATGTTGCAAAAATACCCCAAATTCCGGCAGTCACAGCTCACGCGGGAATCTCCGTTTAGCCGGCTTTGTCCTCGCGGACCGGTTTCGGGTCACAGATGACACCGAACAGGCATCGCTCCCTGATCATCGCGGCAACCTCCGGCGGCACGTATTTGTCCCAACCTTGCTGGTTATCCCGGATCATTTGCAGCACTTTATCCGTTTGGATCTGGAGGTTAGCTTCGTTGTAGTGCCGGATATCCTCCAGCTTGTCGTTGGCGATGAGATAACGGTAAAGGTCGACGAGATGCGGGGGCGGATTGAAGCGGAGGCAATTGTAGATAATGCCATTCCGCAAGGTAGGATAGATAAAGAGTTTGACGTTGCGGCTGAACAGGGTAGCAAAAGACTCGAGGATGCCGCCCGGCAGATCCCGATAGTGTTCCTCGGCGAATATATACTCCAGGTTGGGATAGCCCAACACCACGCCCATTTTGAGTTTCGTGATGCGCGAAAGATAAGCGACCAGCTTATAATATTCGTGGAAATCGGAGATCAGCACGGTCTGGCCCAGCGCGCAGAGAATGTCCACGCGGTCGAGGAAATCCTTTTCGTCGATCTCCGAATTCGGGTCCGCGTCCCGTTCCTTGAGGGCCTGTAAGGTCAGTTCCGTAAAGACGACGACGTTCTCCTGGTCGACGTCGGGTTCCTGCAGGAATTGACGCAAGCCGGTCTGGAGCATGTCCAGGTGAACATTGATCACGGGCCGGAACCTGCCCCGGACGACGACAATGTGTTTCTTGTGCAGGACTTCGGAAGGCTGCCTGTTCTTTCCGTCCGGTCCGAAGAGCGCCGCGTCAGAATATCCCAATTTGACGAGCTGAAGGCTCATGAGCCGATTATCGACCTTCTCGAAATCGGGTCCCTCGAAACGGATCATGTCGATCTGCAGCGCGTCTTTGCTGAGATTGTCCATCAGGGACAGCAGGAAGATATTCGGATGCGTGTAATAGTAGTAGCAGGCATACAGCAGGTTGACGCCCAGGACGCCGACCGCATTCTGCTGCATGACGCCGTCGTTGTCCAGCAGCTTGACATGGATGATCACGTCATTGAATTCGCCGCCCGGCACCAGTTGGAACCGGACGCCCATCCAGCCGTGGCCTTCGTTCGTCTTATGAAAATTCAGCGCGGATACGGTATCGGCAAATGCGAAAAAAGTGGTCTGATCGCCGCGCTTTTCCGCGAGCCGTTCGATCAGAAGCCCATACTCCTTTTCCAGCATGGCGACCAGTCGCGCTTCACTCACGTAACGCCGTCCGGGCTGGGTGCCGTAAATGACATCGGAAAAAGTCATGTCATAAGCCGACATGGTCTTGGCGATGGTGCCCGACGACGCACCCGCCTTGAAAAAATAGGCGGCAACGTCCTGGCCCGCGCCCGTTTCAGAAAAGGAGCCGTAAATTTTGAGGTCCAGGTTGACGGCAAGCGCTTTTTGTTTGGTACCCAGGTCCTTGTTGTGAATGACACTCATATTGCGCCGTTTGTGATATCGCTGCCGGTGATGATAAAGACGCGCAAATTTAGTGTTTTATTGCGGACAGTCGTCCTTATCCGGCCATTCCTTCGGGTTTCGCGCCGGGCAGCCGGCCTTTGAGCATGGCGATTTGGCCAAGGTGGTGGGATTCGTGCTCGCATACGTGGAACCACTTGCAATAATTGTTTGTCGGACCCCAGGGCCACTTGTCATCGACGGTCATGAACCAGGCATCGTCCCGTTTCCTGAATTCGGCCAGCGTGCTGTCGCGTGTCTCCTGCAAAAGACCAAGATAGAAATCGGCACTGTTGCCTTTGATGGATTTGCGACCTTCTTCTCCCAGTTCCATGGCGGTCATGAACTTTTTGCTGATCCCGGGATCGAACTGTCCCCAGGCTACGCCTTTGAAGGTGTGCTCGTGGTAAAAAGCATCGGTTGCTGCCAGGTGATACAACAACGCGCCGATCGTGTTCGCCCTGGCGTCCAACAGGAAATCGAGCTGTTCGGTCGTCATGCTTTTGACCGTCCGGATGATCTGCGGCCGTATCCAGGCCATCATGGAGACGAGGGTGCCGATCTGAGGGCTGTACCCTTCCTTCGGTCCGATAATGTTGGTGTCGTTGGCGCCCGACTGCGGGGCGGCTGTGGCAGGCATGAACGGAAGGGCCGCCAGGCCTCCGGTGAGGGCCGCGGTGACCTTCAGAAAGCCGCGGCGGCCCGGAATTGTCTTATGTTGCATGGTGGGGGTGATTTTTCAGAAATTTACGGAATTCCGCGGGCACAAATGTTGCAATTTTGCGCTATAAAACATTCGTTATGGCTGTCCGCATCAAAAGGGTTTACAAAGACGCGGCACGCGCCGACGGGTACCGCATCCTGGTCGACCGGTTGTGGCCCCGGGGCATGACCAAAGAAAAGGCCCGTGTCGACAAATGGTTAAAAGAAGTGGCGCCTTCCGGTGCATTGCGAAAATGGTTTAACCATGACCCCGACAAGTGGAAGGAGTTCTGCGCCAAATATCGCGCGGAGCTGAAAGGGTCTGCTGCGTTCGGAGAATTGTTAGCCGAAATCAAACAACATAAATCGGTTACCCTGCTGTTTGGCGCCAGGGATGAGGAGCACAACGATGCGGTCGCCCTGCAGCAGTTTATAGGGGCACGGGCAGGGTGACGACAGCCATTTGCGGAACGTATCCCATTCTGAACGCGCGGACGACGGAGGCCGGCGTCAGCACCCGCACCTCACCGGAAGGCAGCGGGACTCCTTCTCCGTATCCCGACGGGGTCCACGGATACAATTGCCCGTCCAGCACCAAACCAGGCTGGTCCGCATAAAGGACCATGCTGCCGTTGGGCAGGGACTTCGCCGATTCGGCGTGTGTCAATTTAACCCCGCTCCGATTGATCCGCTCCTTATGCAGGACCTCATCGATCTTCCAAATGGGTGTCCGATCGGTGAACCCGTGTTCAGGGTTCGCGAGGATCCAGCAGCTCTTGAACCGCGTGAACGCCTTGCGGCGGCATTCGGCGCAAGGCCTGTGGCCCGCCGAGAAAGCCGTTGCCTCGTCGAGAAAGAAAAGTTCGGTATACCGGTGGGGCGCCATGACCCGGCGGCGCCGGTCTTTGAATTCCAGCACGCAGATCAGCCACGCTTTGAGCCGGAACAGGCGAGTAATGTGCTGCCGTTCATCGTGGATCACGCCGCGATTTCCCATCCAGGCACCGCGGGCCGGCGTTATAATGAGATTGCCGCTGGGATCGACGCGGTTCTGTAGCATAGTTGAAAAATGTATGTTGGGATATGACGGCTATACCGGAGATTTCGCTGCGCCGGGAATTCAGTAGGAGTTGTTAAATCGAGCGACCATGTCCGTCGTGATCTCGTCAATACTCCGGCACCCTGCCAGCCTGGCGGTCAGTTCAAAGTCGTTCAGAAGATTCGTAACGACGTCCCGAACGCCGCTGCGGCGGCCGATGGCGAGGCCATATGCATATGGTCTCCCGACGAGCACGGCATCGGCGCCAAGCGCGATCGCCTTAAAGATATCGCTGCCGCTGCGTACCCCGCTGTCCAACAAAACCGGGAACGGCCTGGGCAGACTTTGCCGGATCTCCCGCAGGGCATCGAGAGCGGCGATAGCACCATCGACCTGCCGCCCTCCGTGGTTCGAGACGATAATGCCGGATACTCCCAAGGTTGCGGCCGTTTTCGCGTCGTCTGCCCGCAATATTCCTTTCAGAAACAGTGGCAGCCGCGTCTGTTCGCGCAACCAGGCAAGCCGGTCCCATCCCAGAGAAGGATTCGAGTAGATCTCGGTGAACAACCGGACAGCCTGCAACGGCTCGGGTTTCGCCAGGTTTCTCCAGAAACCGCCGGGATAGCGGGCTTTCAGCCTAAGCAAGTTCCCGATCGTCGCTACGTTGATTCGCGGGCGGGGGGCACCTTCCCGGGGCCGGCCCGCACCGTTCCTCAGCAATTCGCGAAACACCGGGTCGGACGTGTACTGAGCGATGCCGAGGCCGCGCAGGAAAGGCAGGTAGCCCATCGAAAGGTCACGCGTCCGCCAGCCAAGAAGAGTCGTATCGAGTGTCAGTACGATCGCTTCGCAGCCACAGGTTTCGGCGCGGCGGATGAATGACCGGACCAGGTCGTCGTTTCGGCTCCAGTACAATTGAAACCATCGGGGTGTTTCACCCATCTCGGCCGCGCATTTTTCCATCGGCGTTCCGGCCTGATTGGAAAAGATCAGAGGGACGCCTGTGTCAGCGCAGGCCCGGGCGACGATCTGGTCGGCACGGGTGCAGACCAGGTCCAGCGCCCCGACGGGTGCGAGCAGTACCGGGAACGGGAGCGCAGTCTTCGCGATCGAGCAGGAGAAATCTGCCTTGTCGTTGGCCCGCATTATCCGCGGCCGGATACGCCAGTGTGCGAATGCCGCTGTGTTCGCTCCGATCGTCTCTTCGTTCCCGGCCCCTCCGTCGATATAGGCCCACGCTTCGGCCGACATTTTCTTTTTGGCTCTCTCCCGAAGATCGTCCGCGCAAAAAGGGATCGGAGGCCGGCGGCCGGCCATGCCGGCGCCGTAGATGGCGCGCTGGCGGTCAAGTGCGCTGACGTTTATTCTCATGACAGGTCCTGCAAGGTTTGGAGTTGGAAATATCCGAGCCGCAACCGGTCTTCCCCGCCCCCCGGCACCGGCGTGAGCTGCAACCGGTATCTTTCCTTCGCGGCGGGAGGAAGGGTATCCTGGATATCGTACAGGTCATCCACATCAACGCCGTATTTATCGTCGACGTGCGATTGCGCGCCCTTAAAGCCGGTGTGGCGGTAGAAGGCCGTTTCCTTCGACCGCCGGATCGCCACGCCTTTATCCGGCGCGACGACAAGCATCCTGTAATGAAACTCGTCGAATTCTCCCGGCTTGTACCCGCCAAGGTTGATGAAGAAAAGCCGGTTCGCGCCCGCATCGGGAGGCAGGTCCCGCGATACCGCGGCAACCCGAAAGCCATCCACACGGGTGACAGGCCGCCAGGCATCGATATGCAGTTTGTTCCCCGCTTCGGGCCAGAACTCGCGGAGATGCGGAACAAGGCTGGCTACGCCGGGGCCGATACCGAAAAATATATCGTGTTGTTCGGTCAATCTCCCCGGAGGCTTGCAGCCGAGTAAAAACATGTAAAGATCAATCGCAGCTGACATGGGATAAATCTAGTAAAAATTAGGTTTCCAATTTTTGTTAGCAGGCCAAATAGTATCTTTATTCTTTTAGAAACAGGAATTGAAATGGAATCTTCTGGAAACATTCTGGCCGTAGATGTCGGCGGCTCTCATATCAAGTGCATTATTCTGAATAACGCCGGGGAAGCTCAAACGGACTACCGGCGGAAACCCACCCCGATGGAGGCCACACCCGGCGCCGTGATCGAAACCCTTTTGGAACTGACCGCCGGACTCAATGAATTCGAGAGGATCTCGATCGGGTTCCCGGGGTATGTCCGGAACGGCATCGTCTTTACCGCACCCAACCTCGGCACCGCGCATTGGGAGAATGTAGATCTCGGTCAGCAGGTCGCCAATCGGTTGCGGAAACCGGTGCGGCTCGTCAACGACGCCGATCAGCTCGGGCTGGGCATCGTCAGCGGCAAAGGGCTGGAACTGGCCGTAACGCTGGGCACCGGCGTCGGAACTGCGGTAATGATCGACGGGCTGCTCCTGCCCCATCTCGAACTGTCGCACCACCCGATCAGCAAAGGCCGGGATTACGATCAGTATGTCGGCAGCAGGGCGCTCCAGGACGCGGGCAAGGAAAAATGGAACAAGCGGGTCGGCAAGGTACTGCGGGTCATAAAGACGGTGTTCAACTACGACCGGCTGTACCTCGGCGGCGGGAGCTGCAAATCGTTGACGATCGACCTGGATGCCAACATCATTTTATTCAACAACCAGGAGGGAATCAAGGGGGGAGCGAAATTATGGGGGATGCCGGACGGGTATCACATCACGACTAACTATCCGCAATGAAGCCTAGCCATATCGCGCTGCCGCTGCTCCTCTGTGCGGCGGCCTGCAAGGTTAATCCGTATCACAAAAGCAACCGGGTTTATAAGGATGAGGCAAAATTCTACGCCCGGCAGATCTCGGAGCACCCGCTTACGAGCGACGTCGACTCGGTGCCGCCTGCGCCGTACTGGGTCGGGACCACGAATTTCAATTTGCGGAAGCCTAATTTCGTGATCATTCATCACACTGCGCAGAACAGCTGCCCGGAGACCCTGCATACGTTTACAGTCGCGCGAACACAGGTTAGCGCGCATTATGTGATCTGCCGCGATGGCGTCATCCACCATATGCTGAATGATTATCTGCGAGCCTGGCAGGCCGGCGCCAGCAGATGGGGAAATGTCACAGACCTGAACTCGATCTCGATCGGTATCGAGCTTGACAACAATGGATTCGAACCGTTTCCGCCTGAACAGATCAACAGCCTCATCCGGTTACTGGCGAAACTGAAAAAGGAATACAATATTCCCGCGGCAAATTTTATCGGCCATAGCGATATCGCACCCAAGCGGAAGGTGGATCCGAGCGCTTTTTTCCCATGGAAAGAGTTGGCTGATTCCGGATACGGGCTGTGGTACCGGGATACCACCGGGCTGGTCGTTCCGGACGCCTTCAGCGCGGTCACGGCCCTCCGGCTGATCGGCTACGATGTGCGGGACAGCGGGTCGGCCGCACAGGCATTCAAACGTCATTTTGAACAGGATACGACCAAGTGTTGGGGACCCGCCGACAGGCAGGTTTTATATGCCCTTTACCAGCAATATGAGTAGTGTGCGGACGTTAATAAAGGATGCAAGCCAAATCCCAATCCAAGCCCTCCCTCCTCTATACCGTTTATTTTCAAAAAGGTCGCCCCGCCTGGTTGAGGACGCTGAACAGGATCAGCCTCGCTGGCATTGTTGCTTCGCCTGTAATCTTCTTCATGTCGATCTTTATCTTTGACAACCCGCAGAACTTACTGACAGCCATAATGATGTTTCTTTTGCTAAATAGTTACTCCGCGATTGTACTGTCCTTGTCTTTCCTTAGCTACTCCATTTATCCGTCGAACAAGTGGCTGGCGACCGCGCTGCCGCTGATCCCCATTGCCGGATACATCTATTTTCTCGGGATGATCTTTCAGGCATAGGGGCGTCACGAGCAGTTTATTTTACCTCCATCACATTATCGGCCGGAAAACTGTCCGGCGTATACGTGCTTCCCAACCGCACCGTACGGACCGTCTTGTCCGAATCAAATCTCAGCGTCAGCACTGTCTGCTTCTCCCACACGGCGGCCGACCGGTGAACCTTGTCCGTGCTCCCGTCCTCAAATTCGATCGTCAGGTCCACGGGCAGCGGTTTGCCTCCCTTATTGGCCACGGTCACGGTCCAGGTATTTTTCTTGCGGTTGACGGAAGCGATCGCCAGGTCGGGATACCCGTTTTCATAGAACCAGCGTCGCCAGAACCAGTCCAGGTTTACGCCGGACCCGGCGTTCATACTTTGGAAAAAATCCAGCGGTATGGGATGTTTACCGTGCCAGTCCTGCATATACAGATGAATGCCGCGGAGAAAAAGACTGTCGCCGAGGATGTCTTTGGCATACAGGTAACCCATCGCGGGTTTCGGATAAGAATTAAGAAAATAATCATTGCCTGTTTCCTGGGTCGAGGGCGTGATGACGGGAAGGTCGTCTTCGCGTCCCGCGCCCCTGGCGTAAGGTTCCACCCCGTAACCGTCGACGATCGCGGAATCGATCAGGGGCGAGATGATCCATTCACCGATCGTAGCCCAGCCTTCGTCCATCCAGGCGTGCTTGGTTTCGTTGACGCCCATGTAAAACGGGAAAAAAGTGTGAAAGATCTCGTGGTCGGTCAATTCGATGGCTTCCGCCCGGTTCTCGAGCGGGTTGTCATTTACCATCATCGGGTATTCCATCTGGTCGAGGCCGTCGAAAACCGTCTCGTGCGGATAGGGGTAAGGCCAGGCCGGAAATGAATAGCTCATCGCCTGTACCGTCTTTCGTGCGAAATCGATGACTTCTTCATAGTCGCGGTGCGCGGGGTTGAAGACCGCATCCACGCGAGTCCTGCGACCGGATGCGGGGTCCACGATGAGACTGGAGGACTTCCAGACATAGTGGTTGCTGATGGCAAAAACAAAATCGGTCACATTCCTGGCATCGAATACCCAGGTATTCGAATCAGGGTCGCGCGTGATACCCTGTCGCGCCAGGTCCGCGCTGTCGATCACCCTGACGATCCCGTCTCCCCGTTCCGCGGAGTCGATGCGGCGATTATATATATCGGACAGCACCGCGCCGCGGTTCACGAGGTCGCCGGTACCCCAGACGAGAAAATTTCCGGGAACCGTGACCGACACGGAAAAATTGCAAAAATCATTGTAGAACTCCTGGGGCCCCAGATATGGAATGCGGTTCCATCCATCGATATCGTCATATACGGCGATGCGTGGGAAAAAGTATGCCACGAAATAAGCTCCGCTGTCGATCTGGCCGGTGCGGATATGGGAAGTCCGGTTGAGCGTGTAGGAAAAATCGAGCGTCACGGTAAGCGATCTTCCCGGGACCAGGGCCTGAATGGGTATGCTCATGTCCGTGCCGGCGGCCGCGCGGCGCCGGCGGCCATTCCGCGCGGGTTCCGCCTGGAGCCCGTCAACGGCCAGGTTGGTGACCGACATGCCGTCGGTGAGATCTTCCGGTTGTACGGCCATCATCCGCTGTGCGCCTTTTTTGTACAGGTTCGGATACAGTTTGAAGAGGAGCTGGCGAAGGGTGTCCGGACTGCTGTTAGCGTACACGATCGACTCCGATCCGCTGACCAACCTTGTGGCGGGGTCGAACCGCACCCGGATGGTATAGTCCGCGTGGTTCTGCCAGTAGCGTGGACCCGGCCGTCCGGTCAGGCTGCGCGTGCCTTTGTCGACAGCCTGGCGAATGTTGAGCGGGAGCGGCAAGGAGGACTGGGCGACAGCCGCAAGGCTGAGGTGGCAACAGAAGGCAGCCACCAGTAATCGGGAATAGTGCATGGGTCAAATGTAAGGGGTATCGGATTATTTTAGCCAGGCTTTGTGATCCGGCGGGCAACTGCGGAGATTTTCCGGCCGTTTGTATGTCTGTTCGCTCTCCCGTTGCTTTTTTCCAATTCCATTATCTGACGCCCCCCAAGACTTTATGCCCGGAAGGATAAAAGCTACTTTGCCATGAAAAGAACTGCCTTACTTTTTTTGTGCATGACCGGTTTGCACGCATGGGCGCAGCAGGACCTGGGCGCCTGGAACAGCAACTATGCCGGCATCGGGGGCTCGTTGCTCAATCCAAGCTCCATCGCGGGATCCAAACTGGAGTGGGATATCCACCTGTTGTCCGCGCAGGTGGATTTTGCAAATACCTTCTTATACGCGCCAAAATCCGCGGTCCCGTTCTTCGGTATCCGGCGCATCATCAAGGGCAGCATCGGCGAGAACCTGTTCCTGACGCGATATGATCCCATGAACCCGGACAAACGCTACCAGGTGGTCTTTTCAGGCGAAGTCCTCGGGCCGTCGTTTTTTATGAAGATCAAAAAGAAACATGAGATCGGGCTGACTGCCGCGCTCCGGGCGGTGGGTAATATCCGGAACATCACCGGCAACGCGGGCCAGAATGCATTCGACTATCTGCTATCCGGCAATTTGTGGAATACGGACTACCGCGAGCGGTCGGCCCGGATCAACGGCATGGGATGGATGGAATGGGGACTGCATTACGCCACCGTCCTGTACGGTGACGGGACGGACGAACTCAAGGCCGGCATCACGCTGAAATACGAGCAGGGAATGTTTGCGGTCTACGTCAAAAACACCAACCTGAACTACCGGATACAGGATACGACCGGCATTTTCTTCACCAATTCCTCGGTCGATTACGGGCGTACCGATTTTGACGATTTCCGCCGCCCCAGTTTTCACCATTTCGACCATGGGCATGGATTCGGCGCCGACCTGGGCTTTACGTTCGTCCATCGGCAAAGCCCCGGTGCCGACGGTTATCTGTACCGGATAGGTCTCGCGCTGCTCGATATCGGCGCAATCCGGTATGACCGGAATTCAGCCGCCTATCACCTGGCCGCCGCGTCGGCCGATTTTTCCAACTGGCACGCGTCGCAATTCAGCGGAAATACCCAGCTCGACCAAACGCTGAGCGCCGTCTTCTATGGCGGCGACTCGTCAAGATCGCTGACCGGCAATTCTTTCCGGATGGCGCTGCCGACGACGATCAGCCTTCAGGCCGACTGGGCGATAAACGGGCCGTTTTTCGCCGACCTGACCATCATCCAGGGTTTCGGTCATGGCGACCGCAACGGTGTGGTGCGACCGGACGTGTATTCCATCACGCCCCGTTATGAGACAAAATGCTGGGAGGTCAGCCTACCCCTCTCGCTGATGTATTACGGCCACTGGCAAACGAGGGCCGGGATCGCGGTCAGGGCAGGCTATTTCTTTATCGGCGGGGATGCGCCGGGCGCGTTATTCAAGCTAAACGACCTGCGGCAGGTTGACTTTTATGCCGGCATTCACTATTTTATACCCGCAAAGTCGAAACAAGCTCCCATATGCACTCATCTATAAAATGAACACATGAAAGCAATCACATTGTGGTGCAGCCTGGCCCTCTTTTCCGCCGGGACGCTCCTGGTTGCCGCCTGGACCGTCGATACCACGAAAGCCAGGGTCGCCTTTAGTGTTGGCGGGCCGTTCGGCACCGTCCACGGGACTTTTACCGGGCTTGAGGCCGCGATCCGTTTCGATCCCGCAGATCTAGCGGGAAGCACGATTCAGGCCAGCATCGACGCCAAAACCGTTTCCAGCGGTATCGGGCTGCGCAACCATCACCTGCGCAGTGAAGACCAATGGCTGGACACGGACAAGTATCCACGCATCTCCTACAGATCCACCAAAATAGAAAAGACGGCTTCCGGCTACAAGCTTACCGGCAACCTGACCATCAAGGATGTCACGAAGCCCGTCGATCTGCCGTTCACTTTTACAGCCAATGGAAATGCCGGCGTCTTCAGGGGGCAATTCAGTTTCAGGCGGATCGATTTTCACCTGGGAAAACCCGGCGGATCCGTAGGCGACGTCATCACGATCGACCTCGATGTCCCGGTAAAAAAGTGAACCCGGCTTCCAAAAATGGCCTATCTTGTAACCCTATGGAAAGGACTGATATCTGTTGCATCGGGCATATCACGCTGGATAAGGTAGTCACTCCCCGCTCGGCAGTCTATATGGCGGGCGGAACGGCGTTCTATTTTTCCAATGCGCTGTCGCGTATGGATGTACGTTACCGGTTGGTAACTGCGCTGGCGTCGGACGGCATGGCCGCGGTCGCCAATTTGCGGATGGCCGGTGTGGAAGTCACCGTGTTGCCCAGCGCGCATACCGTATATTTCGAAAACATCTACGATGCGGACCAGGACCATCGCAGACAGCGGGTGCTGCGGACCGCGGATCCGTTTACGGTGAAACAGCTGGCAGGCGTGGAAGCGCGCTACTTTCACCTGGGGCCCTTGCTGGCCGGCGATATACCGCTGGAACTGATCCGCACCCTCGCCGAAAAGAGCAGGATATCGCTGGACGCGCAGGGATATCTCCGGAAAGTGGTGGATCAGCAGGTACAGCCGGTCGACTGGCCGGAAAAAAAAGAAGCATTGAAGTACATCGATATCCTGAAGGCCAACGAAGCCGAGATGGCGGTGCTTACCGGGCAGGATAACGTTCGCCAGGGTGCGATGCTGCTGGCAGAATGGGGGGTCAGGGAAGTCGTCATCACCCTGGGAAGCCAGGGATCCGTGATCTATGTCGATCAACATTTTTTCGACATTCCGGCATATGTTCCGACCACATCGGTCGTAGACGCGACGGGGTGCGGCGATACCTATATGGCTGGCTATCTCTATCAGCGGTGCAAGGGCACGCCGGTCCAGGCCGCCGGTGAATTCGCCGCCGCCATGGCCACCCTGAAGATCGAAGCTTCGGGGCCTTTTGCCGGCACCAAAGAGAATGTCCTGAACCTTCTCGTCAGTCGCCGGGCCAGGGCCTACCACACGCGCTAACGCACAATCATGGAAAAATCCGATCTATCGCCGCAAGCCGTATTGGCCATCATGCTGGAAAGAGATCAATTCACCCGCTGGCTGGGGTTGGAAGTCGACGAGATCGGTCCCGGCCACTGCAAACTTCATTTCCGGGTCACGGCAGGGATGCTGAACGGGTTCGGACAGATCCACGGCGGCGTCTTGTTCTCCGCCGCGGACTCTGCGCTGGCCTTTGCCTGCAATTCCCACGGCATCCTTACGGTTGCGCTGGCTGCCAGCATCAGCTTTACGCGCCCGGCAAAGGCGGGCGAACTGCTGTCGGTAGAGGCGCGCGAAGAACACCTGGGCAACCGGATCGGGATTTACGATATTCGAACGACCAACGAAGCGGGCGAACCGGTATCCCTGTTCAAAGGGACCGCCTATCGCACGGGAAAGCCCGTTCAATAGCAGCGTATCCCCGCTCATCCGGCTTATTTCCCACTGGTCAAGAGCTTTGTTAATCCTGCGCCTTTTCTGTTCATAATCAACGTCGTATGGGCGCTGCAATTAATATCATTTTAATTCATCTTTTTCGCAAAAATCACAATCTTTGCCCCCGGTTAGACTCCTCCACTGGCCTGACAATTGAAAGCATTCAACAACCGGAACTATGCCGGTCGTGAACCCATAATAAATCACACCAGATCGATATGCCAAAAAATGTGTTAGCAGCTCTTAACCGCCTCCTCTGTCCATTCTGTCTGCTTTGCCTATCGACTGTCACCAATGCCCAGGTCAATAATACCGATACAGCGGGCGCCTATACGCTGGATCAATGCGTTACCTATGCTCTGAAGCACGAGCCCATGATCAACCAGGCGATGATCAACCAGGCGATCGTGAGGGCATCCAACGCGATCGCCACTGCGGGCTGGCTGCCGCAAGTGGGGGTGGCAGGGACCTTCACCCATTATTTTTCATTGCCCACGTCGTTCATCAAGGATTCGTCCGGCAAGGTCGTCAACCAGAAAGCGGGGATCGTCAATACCTTCAATCCTACCCTGGCCGTTTCCCAAACTATCTTCAATCCCGCGCTGATCTATGCCGCCCACGCCGCCCCGGTATATAACCGGCAGGCGCAGCAGATCACCGACAGCAGCAAGATCGCCATTGTCGCCGCCGTCAGCAAGTCTTTCTACAGCCTGCTCCTTACCCTCGAACAGATCAATGTGCTCATGGACGATACGGCAAGGCTCAACAAGAATGTCAGCGACACCTATCACCAGTTCGTCGGGGGGGTGGTGGACAAGACCGACTATGACGAGGCGGTGATCTCGCTGAACAATTCCCTGGTCACGTTGCGGCAGGCCGTTGAAGCGGTGCGGCCGCAATATGCGCAACTGAAACAGGTGATGGGGTATCCGCCGACGGCTCATTTCAATGTCGTCTATGACACGGCGCAGATGCAGCAGGATATCGCCTTCGACACCACCCGGCAGCTTCAGTTCGAAAAGCGGATCGAATACCAGGTGCTGCAGACCGCCAAGGCCCTCCAGCGAATGCAGGCGGACTATTACCGGAAATCCTGGCTGCCGACGGTAGGCGCATTTTTTGACTACGAATACGAATTCGAGCACAATACGATAAGCGGAATGTTCGATCAGTCCTATCCTTTTTCCTATGCCGGCCTCCAGGTGAGCATCCCGATCTTCACCGGGCTTGCGCGGGTGAACAATATCAAAAGGGCAAGGCTGCAATACGACCTCCTGGATTGGACGGAGGTCGAGCTGAAGTCGCAGATCTATTCGGAATATACCAGCGCGCTGGCCGCCTACAAAAGCAACCTTTACAACCTGTCGCTCTCGAAGGAAAATGTCGCGCTGGCTCAGGAGAGTTATGATATCGTAAAATTGCAATATCAGCAGGGCGTCGTGGCTTATCTGAACGTGATCACGGCCGAATCCAACCTGAGGACATCGGAGATCACCTACCAGAATTCACTATTCCAGCTGTTGTCCAGCAAGATCGATCTGGAACAAGCTATGGGTATCATTATGGTAAAATAAACAAGCATCGGTATGAATAGACTGGCCTCGATCCCGGTTCTGATCGTCTTCCTCGGGCTGTTCTCCTGCAAGCAGAAACAGACGCCTCCCCCTGCTCCCGTTCCCGTCAACCTGATGACGGCGAAGACCGAGCGCGTATACTATTACGACCAATATCCGTCGACCACGGTCGCCCTCAGCCAGGTAAACCTGAGCGCCCAGGTGACCGGTTATGTCATTTCTATCAATTTCCAGGAAGGCACACACGTGCACAAGGGCCAGTTGCTTTACCAATTGGATCAGCGGCTCTACCAGGCTTCGGTGGATCAGGCCCGGGCCAATCTCCGCGTCGATTCCGGCATTCTCCGCCAGGTCCAGCAGGATGCGGACAGGTATACGTACCTGGCCGAGCACAAAGCCATCGCCACTCAGGTAGTGGACCATGCCGTCATTGCGCTTCAGAATGCCAAGGATTCAATCGTCGCGGCCCAGCAATTACTAAAGACCGCCCTGACGAACCTGAACTATTCGAACATCTATGCACCGTTCGACGGCACCATTGGCATTTCGCAGGTCAGGATGGGAAATCTCGTGAGCGCCGGTACGACGGTCCTCAATACCATTTCCACCGACGATCCCATGGCCGTTGATTTTCTGATCAATGAAGCACAGCTCCCGCATTTCGAGGAGCTGCAAAGGAATCAGCAGTCGATCGACTCGCTTTTCACCATCCTGTTACCCGACCACCAGCTGTATCCCCAGTTGGGCAGGATACTATTCATTGACCGGGCGGTCAACCCGCAAACCGGTTCCATCGACATCCGGCTGGTGTTCCCGAATCCGCAATATACTCTGCGACCCGGCATGAGCACAGTCGTACGGGTCCATAACCAGGACGCTTCGCCGCAGATCGTCGTTCCCGCGCGCGCGG
>DATNBP010000168.1:0-16861 GCA_035572015.1 Puia sp.
GCCAACAGGGAGCATCCGGCAATGGCGGACGATTCCGGCTGGACCTATAACCACCAGCCGATGCTGGCTTACTGGAACCACCGTTTTTATCTCGAATACCTGAGCGACAAAGTGAGTGAAAGCGTCCCGCCCGGGCAGACCTTATTGCTGACGTCGAAGGATGGCAAAAAGTGGTCGCATCCGGTTGTACTCTTCCCACCCTATCGCATCCCCGACGGGACGACGAAGGACGGCCATCCCGGCGCGGCGAAAGGTCTGGACGCGGTGATGCACCAGCGGATGGGCTTCTACGTGGCCAAAGACCACCGGCTATTGGCACTGGGCTTTTACGGGATCTGTCTCGACCCGCACGACGACCCGAATGACGGGAAGGGGATCGGGCGGGTAGTGCGCGAGATCTATCCGCACGGCAGTTTCGGGCCCATTTATTTCATTCATTACAACCCAGCATGGAATTCGGCGAATACGTCGTTCCCCTATTATACGACAAGCAGGGACGAAGGCCTGATCGCGGATTGCAACGAGTTGATGGCGACGCCGCTGATGATGATGCAATGGGTAGAGGAGACCGACCGCAACGACCCGCTGATCCCGCTGCACAAAGACTATAAGGCTTTCGATTTTTATCATTTGCCAAACGGCCATGTCGTGGGCCTGTGGAAGAATGGACTTACGGCGATCAGCAAGGATGATGGCCGGACGTGGTCGGCGGTCGGTCGCGCGCCGCATGTCGTGACAAGCAATGCGAAAATGTGGGGTCAGCGGACGTCCGACGGCAAATACGCCGAGGTCTACAATCCATCTGAGTTCAGGTGGCCGCTCGCGGTGTCCGTCAGCCGGGACGGACTTGACTTTACGAATCTGTTGCTGGTGCAGGGTGAGATCAGCACGGCGCGCTACGGCGGCAATTATAAAAGTTTCGGCCCGCAATACACCCGCGGCATCATCGAAGGCAACGGAACTCCGCCGGGAGGGAATATGTGGGTGACGTACAGCATGAATAAGGAAGATATCTGGGTAGCTGAGATCCCGGTGCCGGTTACGGACTCCGTCACCGCGGACGTCAATGATGTGTTTTCGCGGATGGAGGCCGATACGGCCCTGAAATATTGGAACATCTATAGTCCGCTATGGGCCCCGGTCACCGCCGAAGGCGGCAGCCTTGTCCTGAAAGACAGCGATCCCTATGATTTCGCCGAGGCCACGCGGGTATTCCCCGCAGCCAGGCGGATGCGGGCAGCGTTTGCGCTGACGCCCGGGCAGGCAGATCGCGGTGAACTGGAGATCGAGTTCCAGGACAGGCAGAACATGCCGGCGGTACGGTTGAGTTTCGGGCCCGACGGGACATTCGTAGCCAAAGCGGGCGCAAGGACGAAAAAAATGATGACATACCGGGCAGGGCAGACTTATGTGATCGACGTAACGCTCGATACGGACAAAAGGATGTATACGGTGAGTATCGACGGAAGGAACGTCCTGACGCAACTCTTTTTCGCGCCGGTGGCCAGCCTGGCCCACATCGTCTTCCGGACCGGTCCGGCACGGCATTTTCCGACACCCGACTCGCCGCCTGAAGCGGATGAAGACCAGCCGCATGCCGGCGATCGCGTTCCCGCGGCGACCTTCGCGATCCACTATCTGAAGACCGTCAGACAATGAGGTTCAACAATAAATATCTGCTTGGGCTCGGGCTCTCGCTCGCCCTTTCCGCCGGCCACGCGCAGGATGACGTATCCCATGCCGCGGTCAGGCTCAACGTGCACGACGCGGAAGAGGCGGTGCCGGCCACACGGGTGACTGACATCGGTGGTTTCGCGGGCGACCGGATCAGGAAGAATAAAGATCATTATCTCAAAACATTTCCGATCGGGCATTATGTCGGCCTGATGGAGGCGCGGGATTTTACGGGATGGGATTGGCGGCAGGGCGAACAGCCAGGGAAATGGCTGGAGTCGGCGATCCTGACCGCGGCCCGTACCCACGACCATGGATTGGAGCAGGAGGCCCGAGACATGTACCGGAGGATCCTGCATTCGCAGGCCGCGGACGGATATATCGGCATCACGAGCCAGTCCGTACGGACGCCGCAGAAGCCGCTTGGGGGCATGGATGCGTACGAATTGTATTTTCTGCAACATGCTTTATTGACCGCTTATGAGGTCTGGAATGATCCAAAGGCCCTGGAGGCGGCAAAGCGGCTGGGCGATTATTTTGTCCGGTATATCGGCCCCGGGAAAGCGGAGTTCTGGCCTTCCGCGCTGCACGATCCGCAGAACCGGAACAAGGTGCTCAAAGGTTCGATGCATTCGGCGATCGCGGGCCACAGCATTCACTATTCCTGGGAAGGCACGCTGCTGATAGATCCGATGATGCGCCTGTATGAACTGTCCGGCGACAAGCGATACTATGCCTGGTGCCGGTGGGTGGTGCGAAATATAGACAAGTGGAGCGGCTGGAACAGCTATTCGAATCTCGACAAGGTCGCCGCGGGAACGATGCCGGTCAACAAGATCCAGCCCTATGTCCACGCGCATACATTTCAGATGAACTTTCTCGGGCTGCTGCGCATGTACCAGGTCAGCGGCGACAGTTCCTATCTGCGAAAAGTCGAGGGAGCCTGGCGCGATATCGCGGGGCGGCAGCGCTATATCACCGGTGGGGTCAGTGTCGGCGAACATTACGAGCGCGATGATGTGAAGCCGCTGACCGGCGACATGATGGAGACCTGCGCTACAATGTCATGGATGCAGTTGTCGGAGTATCTGCTCGAATTGACGGGCGATCCGGCTTACGCCGACGCGATCGAACGCATCCAGTGGAACCAGGTCTTCGCGGAGCAGACGATCGACGGCGACGCCAATCGATATTTCACACCGCCCAACGGCTATACGCCGAAGGGCTATTTTCGGGAACCCGATTGCTGTATGGGGAGCGGCCATCGGCTCCTGTCGATGCTTCCGGGGTTTATCTACGCTGCGGGTAATAGTGGATCGGTCTATATCAACCAGTTCGTTCCTTCGACGACGGCGATCGGCAAGGTAAGGCTGACGCAGGAAACCGGATTTCCGGCGGACGGACGGGTCAGGATACTGGTCAGCCCGGGATCATCCGGGACGTTCTCCATCCGGCTGCGGATCCCCGCGTGGTGCGACTCCCCCACAGTTACCGTCAATGGCGCGGCGGAGGCGGCGCCGCGGGCGGGGACCTATTATACGATCCGGCGCCGGTGGCGGGACGGAGACGTGGTTGTACTGTCGATGCCGATGAAGCCCGGGTGGGTCCGGCATGCTCACTATGAAAAGACCTCGGATCGCCGGCCCTACAGAACGCAACCTGACGCTGATGCGCCGTATGCGCTGGTCCGCGGGCCTGTGGTTTATGCGGTAGACGATATCTGGTATACAGGTGACACCGCTGTCTTTGGGAAGGGCTGGATGGACAGCATGCGTTATGTGCTGACTGCGCCGCCAGCGCTTCAGGAGCTGCAGCCTTCGGGAAAGGATATTCTCGGGCCAGGCTACCTGGTGACACTGGCGCGGGCCGATGGCAACGGTGGAAAGATCGCGCTGCCGGTCTATCCCTTTGCGAATATCGGCCGGTGGTACCGCGATCCGGCGCACAAGCCGGACAGCAATGCGGCGGCTTGGACCTATGCGGTGTGGCTGAAGGGGGTTCCTGATTTGCCCTCCCGGGTTTCGGGCCGATTGACGTTGCCGTATGTTTTTGGCGATAATATGGTGCTGCAGCGTCATGCGCCGGTGCCGGTTTGGGGACAGGCGGGGCCGGGAGACAGCGTAGCGGTTCGGTTTGAAGAAGGACAACCGGCCGGCGGCCAGTCAGGAGCCGTTGTCCGGACAGCGCGGACAGTGGCGGATCGTGCCGGTCATTGGCGGGTCACGCTGGATCCGATGCCGGCTTCAGCCACGCCGGGAATGCTTACGGTCCAATCCGGAGACGCGATCGTCGGCCTGAGAAATGTCCTGGTCGGCGAAGTGTGGCTCTGCAGCGGTCAAAGCAATATGGAGTACAGCATGCGAAAGAACAGCAAGTTCGAACATGCGGCGCACGGAAGCGGACCACCTGACGAGCTCGGGCGTGCAGACAATCCCGCGATCCGCATTTTCCTCGTCAGAAATAATTACAGCAAGCCGGATCCGCATATACGCAGGGCCTGGGATACCGCGGCCGGGGCGCCGCTGAGGGATTTTTCCGCAGCGGGGTATTTCATGGCGAAGACCCTGCAGTCGCAACTGGGCGTTCCCGTTGGCGTGATCTCCAACGCGATACCGGGAAGCGCGATCGAACCGTGGCTGCCGGACAGCGGGAAATTTTACAAAACGCTCGTGGAGCCGCTGGCGCCATATGCGATACGCGGATTTTGCTGGTACCAGGGTGAAACGAATTGCATGGAGAACGATACGGCCGGTTATCCGCTGAAAATGGAATCGCTCATCCGCGGTTGGCGCCGGCTTTGGGGGGATACGGCCCTGTCATTCTATTTCGTCCAAATTGCGCCCTACTTCTATTCCAGGAGCGACGGCGGTCATCAAACGCATTCGCCGGAACTCGAGCCCGTTTTCTGGGAGGCGCAGCGCAAAGCCTTGTCGCTCCCGCACACCGGCATGGTGGTTACGACCGACCTGGTCGACAGTCCGGCCGATCTGCACCCGGCCTATAAATGGGAGGTCGGCCGAAGGCTGGCCTTGCTGGCGCTCGCCGGCGATTACCATCGGCCTGTACTGGCTTCGGGACCGGTCTTTCAACACATGACGATCCGGAAGAATATCGTCGAATTGGTCTTCAACGAAACGGGGAGCGGACTGATCAGCCATGACGGCCAACCGCTGAACTGGTTCCAGGTGGCTGCCAGGAATGGTAAATTCGTGGCCGCAAAGGCGGAAATCGTCGGGCCAGATACCATCCGGGTTTCGGCGCGCGGTATCCGCAGGCCGCGTGCGGTCCGGTTTGGGTGGAACGAGGGGGCGCAGCCGAATTTGTTCAACAAGGAAGGGTTGCCGGCGATGCCTTTCAGGACCGATGCGCCGGCAGACATACAACGATGAAAAGACTATTTATTTTGGTGGCCGCCGTCATGCTCGGAACCGCCACCTGGGCGCAACAGACGGAGAAGCTTTTTCTTTCCGGAACGGGCAGCGACCACACCGTCCAATGGAAGTTCTATTGCACCGCGGGCAGAAATTCAGGGCGTTGGACGACCATTCCTGTTCCGTCCAATTGGGAGTTGCAGGGATTTGGCAAATACAACTACGGCCTTGATAAGGATTCCGTACGTGGCCGCGAGGAGGGTCTGTACAAGTACCGTTTCGAGGTGCCGGCGGGATGGAAGGGGAAGACGGTGAATATCGTTTTCGACGGCAGCATGACCGATACAAAGGTGCTCATCAACGGAAAGCCGGCCGGGCCCATCCACCAGGGCTCTTTTTACCGCTTCCGATACGATATCTCAAAGCTCTTGCATTACGGCCGCGCCAATTTGCTGGAGGCGACCGTTTCCAAGGTTTCGGCGAACCGGTCCGTGAATATGGCCGAGCGGCATTGTGATTTCTGGATATTCGGCGGCATTTACCGGCCCGTTTGGCTGGAAGCGCTTCCGGCGCAACATATCAGCTACCAGGCCATCGATGCGGAAGCCGACGGGAGGTTCACAGCCATGGTTCGCCTTTCCGGCTCCGGCCGCGCGGACCGGCTCGAGGCCCAGCTGTATACCTTGACCGGCGCAAAATTCGGGAACGCGTTTTCCCGGCCGGTCCATACCGGGGACACCCTGGTCAGGCTTGAGGCTGTCTTCGCATCGCCGGAAACCTGGAACCCCGAGGCGCCGCATTTATACCGCGTTGTATACCGGCTGCTCGCGGGCGCCACAGTGGTCCATGAGGTCAGCCAACGCTTCGGATTTCGAACGGTGGAATTGCGACCGCGTGACGGTATTTATGTGAACGGGGTGAGGATCAAATTTAAAGGAATATGCCGGCACTCGTTCTGGCCGACGACGGGAAGGGCGCTCAACAAGAATATCAGCTTGCTGGACGTCGGTCTGATCAAGGAAATGAACATGAACGCCGTCCGGATGTCGCATTATCCGCCCGACGACCATTTCCTCGACGTCTGTGATTCGCTGGGATTGTTCGTCCTTGACGAACTGACCGGCTGGCATCATTATTACGATACCGAAGTGGGATCGAAGCTGGTAAAGGAAATGGTCTCGAAAGACGTAAACCACCCGTCGATCGTCATCTGGGACAACGGCAATGAAGGCGGCTTCAATTTCGACCTCGACCCGATCTTTGACAGCCTGGATATCCAGAAGCGGCCGGTCATCCACCCCTGGGCGGTCTTTCGTCATACAGACACACAACATTATATCAACTACGACTATGGTGACGGCACGCACCTGCACGGGCATCATATCGTCTTCCCCACCGAATTTCTCCATGGTTTGTATGACGGCGGTCAGGGCGCGGGACTGGGTGATTTTTGGGAAGAGATGTGGCGGGAACCATTGTCGGCGGGAGGATTTCTATGGGACTTTTCGGACGGCGGCGTGATGCGGACCGACAGGGATAGCGCGCTCGATACCGACGGCGACCACGGCCCGGACGGGATTACCGGCCCCTACCGCGAAAAGGAGGGGAGCTTCTTTGCGGTGAAGGAAGTATGGTCGCCGGTCAGGATCGACCGCCGGGAGATCACCCCGGCATTCGATGGCAGGCTTCAACTGGAAAACCGTTATTTCTACACCAACCTCCGGCAGTGCCGGTTCAAATGGCGACTGGAGCGGCTACCCATGCCCGGCAGGGAGGGCACGGGAGGCGATTCCGGAAATGCCGTCGCCCCCGATATCGCGCCCGGGGAACGCGGAACGTTACAGCTTGACATGCCGGCCGGTTGGGATCGGTACGACCTGTTGCAACTGACGGCCGTCGATCCGCACGGCAAAGAGATCTATACGTGGGCGTGGCCGATCCATCGGCCGGCGGAGGTGGCGCGGACCATCGTGGATACGGCCGGTCCGGGCGCCGCTTCCTGGCGTGAAGACGACACGAGCTATTGGGTGTCCGCGGCGGGTATCCAGGTGCAAATCGGAAAGCGTGACGGACTGCTGAAGCGGGTTCGCAACGGTAAGGGCGGAATACCCTTCAATGACGGGCCTCGTCTCGCGGCGGGAACGCCGGATTTCCAACGGTTGACGGTCCGCCAGGAAGGAAGCAAAGTGGTTGTGCAGGCGGAGTATGCAAAAAAGAGCGTCGCCGAAGCATTGACATGGACCATGTTTCCATCGGGCTGGCTGGAAATGGACATCCGGTATTTCCCGACGGATTATGACTTCGATCTGCTTGGCGTGAATTTCGCCTACCCTGAAAAAGGCTCCGATTCCGTCAGCGGCATCCGCTGGATGGGAGACGGGCCATACCGGGTATGGAAGAACCGGATGCAAGGCGTGACGCTCAACGTTTGGGATAAAGCCTACAACAATACGATCACCGGTCAGAGTCCCTGTATCTATCCCGAATTCAAAGGGTATTTTTCACACTTCTACTGGATGACGCTGAAGACTGCCGGTCAGCCGGTCACGGTGGTGAATGCGAGTGAGGACGTCTACCTGCGGCTGTTCACGCCTGCCTGGCCGAAGAAGCCCTACAATACCGACCCGGTCTTTCCGTCGGGATCGATCTCCTTCCTGCAGGGGATCCCACCGATCGGCACCAAGTCCCAAAAACCTGCAAGACTGGGGCCATCCGGCCAACAAAACATGTATTATGACTATGGCCGCAGCAACGAATACGCGAAAGAGATTAGATTGTATTTTGATTTTTCGGGAAAATGAAAAGGAGTTGGTGTCATATCGCTTTGCTATTGACAGCCGCGCTCACCGGCGAGGCGGCCCTGGCGGCTACCGGCCTTAGTTCCCTCCGGTGCGAACAGTTGGCCGACCCCGAGGGCATCGATGTGTCGCGCCCGCGGCTGAGTTGGGTGCTGGAAGGAGACACGCAGGGGCTGGAGCAGACGGGCTACCAAATACTCGTTGCCTCATCGCCGCAACTGCTGGCGGCCGGCAAGGGTGATTACTGGGCGTCGGGTAAGGTGCGAAGCGGACAAAGCCTAATGATCGAATATCGCGGCAAGCCGTTGGAAAGCCGCATGGACTGCTACTGGAAGGTGCGCGTCTGGACAACCGCCGGTGAGACGGGATGGAGTGCCACCGCGCACTGGAGTATGGGGCTGCTCCGGCCTGAAGACTGGAAGGGGAAATGGATCGGCTATGACCAGGGTTTTCCCTGGGACAGCATCGGCAAATTTTCACGGTTGTCGGCCAGGTATTTCCGAAAAGAGTTCGGGATCGCGGCCGCTCATTCCGGCCGCAACGCCAGCAGCGTCGCGGGCCCATCCGGCCGCGGCGGCATCCTCAAGGCGACTTTATATGTCGCAGGGCTCGGGCACTATATCGCGCTGATCAACGGCGAAAAGGTTGGCGATGAGGTATTGGCCGAAGCGCCGACGGATTACACCCAGGCGGTCAAGTACAATAGCTATGACGTGACAAGCCTCTGCCGTCCGGGGGCCAATGCGATCGGCGTCGTGCTCGGCAACGGGAGGTATTTCACCATGCGGCAGAAGTACAAACCAAAAAAGATAAAGGAGTTCGGCTTTCCCAGATTGTTACTGCAGCTTGAAATCGTTACGGACGACGGCCGGCGGCAGCTGATCGGGAGTGACACAAGCTGGTCTTTTACCGCAGACGGACCGATCAGGAGCAACAACGAATACGACGGAGAAGAATACGATGCGCGGAAAGAACTGGGACGATGGGCCGATACCGGCTATGACCGGCACGATTGGCTCCGGGCCCGCCTGGTGTCTCCGCCGGGCGGAAGGCTTGAGGCGCAAATGAACGAGCCGATCAAAGTCATGGCAACCTTGAAACCGGCGGGGATCAGCGAGTGGCGCCCGGGCGTCTGGATAGTGGACATGGGCCAGAACATGGCCGGCTGGCTTCGGATGAAAGTCCATGGTCCGGCCGGACAACAAGTGCGGCTGCGTTTTGGCGAAAGACTGACCGCCGATGGGGCGCTTTACACGGCCAATCTCCGGGATGCCAGGGCGACGGATATCTATATTCTCAAGGGCGAAGGGGAAGAGGTCTGGCATCCGGTCTTTGTGTACCATGGATTCCGGTTTGCGGAGATCACCGGCTATCCCGGCCGGCCGGCGGCGGAGGATTTCGAGGGGGAGGTCGTCTATGACGACCTGCCAACGATCGGCGAGATCCGGACGTCCAGCGGATTGCTGGATAGCATCATCCGGAATGCCTGGTGGGGCATTGCCTCCAACTACAAGGGGATGCCGGTGGACTGCCCGCAGCGCAACGAACGAATGCCCTGGTTGGGGGACCGGACGACCGGAGCCCTCGGGGAAAGCTATTTTTTTGGGAATGAGAACCTGTATGCGAAATGGCTGGATGATATCGCCGAATCCCAGAAGGCGGATGGCGCGTTGCCGGATGTCGCGCCAGCTTACTGGAACTATTATTCCGACAATATGACCTGGCCCGGCGCCTATATCACCATTGCGGAGATGTTGTACCGGCAATTCGCGGATGTGCGACCCATTCAGCGGCACTATGACTCCATGAAGAAATGGCTGCGCTATATGGCGGACAGGTACGAACGCGACGGCATCATGACGCGGGACAAATATGGGGATTGGTGCGTGCCGCCGGAGTCGCCTGCGCTGATCCACACGCGGGACCCGGACCGGATCACCGACGGGCGGCTGATCGCCACGGCGTATTACTATTACCTCGCCGGCCTCATGGCGGGGTTCGCCCGGATACTGCACAGAGACGCAGATGAAAAGTATTTTCTGACCGTTCAGGAAAAAACGAAGACCGCATTCCGCCGCGTGTTCCGGGACCATAACGGCAGCGGGTATTCTAATAATACCCCGACGGCAAATCTGCTGCCGCTTTGTTTCGGGATGGTGCCGGATTCCGACAAAAGCCGGGTGTTGGAGCAAATCGTGGACAAGATCGATGCCGCCGGCGGGCACCTCGGTACGGGAGTGATCGGGACGCAATGGCTGATGCGCGGTTTGACCCGCAACGGCCGGGCGGACCTGGCAGTCAACATCGCCACCAACCGCACTTATCCCGGTTGGGGCTATATGGTCGCGCACGGAGCGACAACCATCTGGGAGTTGTGGAATGGCGATTCAGCCAGCCCGGCCATGAATTCCGGCAACCATGTCATGTTGCTCGGCGACCTGCTGACCTGGTGCTGGCAGGACCTGGCAGGGATCGCGCCCGGGAGTCCCGGCTTCAAAGTGATCCTGATGCGGCCGTGTTTTCCCGGCAACCTCTCATTTGTCGATGCCAGTTACCGGACACATTTTGGCGTAGTAAGAAGTGCCTGGCGCCGGGAGCAAGGCCGGATCCGCTGGGAGATCACCGTACCCCCGAACAGCAGGGCCGAGGTGGAAATCCCGGGCGAGCGGCCAAAGACGGTGGGAAGCGGTTCTTATAATTTCCTGATCATAAATTAAGCGTATGAAAGTGATGCTATTGGTAGCGGGAATGATGATGGCGGCAGCGGTTGCGCGGGCGCAGGGGCCGGACAGTGAGGCGACCGGCAGGTTCCATGCTTCCGGAAGCTCCGATGGAAGTGCGAAGCCGGACAACGGGGCGGATAAGCGGGTCGCGGAATGGGTGCAGTCGTTGCACCTCAGCGATACCGCGCGGGCGGCGAGAGTCGCTGCAGTGATTGCCACGCACCTGAAGGCTGTCCGGGACTGGAACAACGATCATCCATATTCGCTGGTGCCGGCGGGGATCGACCCGTCAAGCGGGCGGCGGTTATCGGACCTGGACCGGCAAATCATTGCGAATTCCGCCATGCCCGGGTCGGTGCACACCGCGTTGATGGAGGGGCTTCGCCGGGACCTTGACGAGGCACAGGTGGACGAGATCCTGGATAAATACACAATGGGAAAGGTTGCTTTTACGATGAACGGTTACCATTCGATTGTTCCCGACCTGACTCCGCGGGAGGATTCCACTATCATGACCAACCTGAGACAGGCGCGGGAAGAGGCGGTGGATTTTAAGGGCGCCAGGCAGATATCCGCAATCTTTGAGATCTATAAGACAAAGAACGAACAATACCTGAATTCCAATGGCCGCAACTGGCACGCCTTGTTCAAGGCTTATGTGGATTCCATCAGGGCGAAGAAGACGGCCGGAACGTTGGCAGCCCGGTCGGCCGGAACGTTGGCAGCCCGGTCGGATGGGGAAGTCGCCGCCGGGTCGGCCGGCGCAGTCAATTCGCAGGAACAGGGGATCGTAGAGTCACAATTCCTCTATGACACCGCGCCTTTTCCGGAATGCCATGCGGCAACGATTGCGGAGACCCCGGAAGGCCTGGTGGCTGCTTTTTTTGGAGGAACGAAAGAGCGCAATCCGGATGTTTGTATATATGTGAGCCGCAAGACCCGGGGAGCGCGGCAGTGGTCGGCCCCGGTCAATGTAGCCAATGGGATCCAACACGACGGACTGCGGTATGCCTGCTGGAACCCGGTGCTTTACCAGGTGCCGGGCGGTCAGCTGTTGCTGTTCTATAAGGTCGGCCCGAAGCCCGCCGCATGGAAAGGCTGGCTGATCAGGTCCGGCGACGGCGGGCGGCGTTGGAGTAGGCCTGAACCTTTGCCTGATGGATATTTGGGTCCCATCAAGAATAAGCCGGTGCGGTTAAAGGACGGCGAGTTGCTCTGTCCGTCGAGCACCGAGGGGAATGGCTGGAAGGTTCATTTTGAATTGACCGCGGACAACGGGAAAACCTGGTCGAAGGCGGCGCCGCCCGACGCCGGCAACTACCGGGTCATCCAGCCGACGGTGCTTCTCCTGCCCGATGGGTCGCTGGAAGCATTATGCCGAAGTCAGGACCGGGCGATCGTCGGGACGAGGTCGACCGACAATGGGCGGACATGGTCAACGTTGCAAGCCACTTCGCTGCCCAACAACAATTCCGGTATCGACGGCGTGACGCTGTCGGACGGTCGCGAGTTGCTGGTCTATAACCATGTGCTGCCGCCGGCCGGAAAGACAAAGGGAGCGAGGACGCCCCTGAATGTCGCGGTCTCGGGGGACGGATCGCAGTGGGATGCGGCCCTGGTGCTGGAAAGGGACACACTGGGTCAATATTCATACCCGTCGGTCATCCAGTCCGCGGACGGCATGGTGCACATCGTCTATACCTGGCGACGGAAGAAGATCAAATATGTGGAGATCGACCCGTCGAAGCTGGAGCTGAAGAAGATCGTCGACGGCCATTGGCCGGCGGCTATAAAATAGGAGGAAACTATGGAAAAGAAATTTGTGCCGGTGATGATTACGCCTTTCAACCTCAAGGCGAAGGTCGACCTGGAGGCGGTAAGCGTGCTGGTGGAATTCTATCTCGCGGCAGGCGTAAAAGGCTTTTTTGCCAATTGTCTCAGCAGCGAAATGTACAGTATCAGCGAAGACGAGCGGCTGGAACTGACAAGACATGTGGTCCGTGCGGTGGACGGGCGGGCGCCGGTCGTGGGGACCGGATCTTTCGGGTTGTCGGTTGAAGATAAGGCCGATTTTGCGGCCCGGATCCTTGACACCGGTATCGATGCGGTCATTCTGATCACCGGGCATTTTGCCAATGTGGAAGATCCGGATTCCATCCTGAACCGGAATTTTGAAAAGATGTTCCGCCTGACCGGGGACATTCCTTTGGGGCTGTATGAATGTCCGGCGCCGTATAAACGCATCCTTTCGGCGGGGGTATTCAGGACGCTGCTGGATACCGGGCGGCTTGTTTACCACAAGGACACGTCAATCGACCTGGAGAAAGTGAAGGAAAAGCTAGACGTGCTGAAGGCCGGCAGGTATGCCCTGGAATTCTATGACGCGCACACGCCAAATGCCATGTATTCGCTGCAGATGGGCGCGAAAGGAATGTCCTCGATATCGGGGAATTTTTATCCGGAGATCCTGGTTTGGATGTGCAATCATGCCAACGACCCCGACCGGCAGGAGGACGTGCGATGGTTGCAGGGTGAGCTCAGCAGGGTGGATCCGCTGATTCACATCGCCTACCCGATGAGCGCGAAATATTTTTTACAAAAAAGGGGGCTGCCGGTCAGAACGATCAGCCGGGCGCATGCGCTGGAGTTGACCGGCCAGCAAAAACAAACGCTGGACGATGTGTACAAAAGCTTTTTGGGCTGGTGCGAGCGACTCGGGGTCCGGCCGGTGCAGACGGGGCGACTGGCAAGACCCAGGGTCCCGCTGGACCCTCCGATCTAAAACATTCAAAATATGTTGGCAATTCATTTTCCCGGCAAATTGGTCTTTGGCAACGGCTGCATCACCCGCATGGCGGAAGAGGTGGCCGAAATGGCGCCGCAACGAATATTGGTCGTGACGATCGCTCCGCTGATCGATCAGTTGAAAGAAATATTGCAGCGCTGGAACGGCAGCGGGATCGAGGTGCTGGTCAATACCGCGATCGTCAGGGAACCGACCTATGGCGATTTTCACCGGCTCATGGCAAAGGCCGCTCCTTTCGACCCCGATGTCGTGCTCGGTATTGGCGGCGGCAGCGTGCTTGACGTGGCCAAGCTTGTCGCGGCACAACTGGATAATCCGCAAGTTCTGCAGGACTACGTCGGGACGGGGCTGTTGAAAGGCCGCCGGAAAGCGTTGATCTGCGTGCCCGCCACATCGGGTACAGGCAGTGAGGTCTCGCCTAATGCGATCCTGGTGGACGACAGCGATAATCAAAAGAAAGGCATCATCAGCCCTTACCTGGTGCCGGACATCGTCTATGTAGACCCGCTGCTGACCCTGAGTGTACCGCCGGCGGTCACCGCGGCTACCGGATTGGACGCGCTGACGCACTGCATGGAGGCATTTACGAATAAGTTTGCACAGCCGTTCATCGACCTCTATGCGCTGGAAGGAATGCGGCTGATCGCCGCATATCTGGTTCAAGCCGTTCGGCATGGCGCGGACAAGGAAGCGCGCTCCTCCGTGGCGATGGGTAGCCTGCTGGGAGGGTTCTGTCTCGGTCCGGTCAATACTGCGGCCGTACATGCCTTGTCCTACCCGCTGGGCAGCCGCTTCCACCTGCCACATGGATTATCGAACGCGTTGCTGTTGCCCCATGTCATGGCCTTCAACCTGCAGGCGGCGCCGGAACGGTATGCCCGTGTGGCGGTTGCGCTCGGATGCGATGCCGGCGGTGACGACCGGGACATAGCGGTCCGCGGCGTGGAAAAGATCAGGGAACTGATCAAAGAATGCGGTATTCCCGCGACGCTGAAGGAGGCCGGGGTTCCTGAAAGCGCGATGGCGGATCTGGCTGCCGAGGCCATAAAGGTCACCAGGCTGTTGCGGAATAACCCCCGGGAATTGACCGTGGAAGATGCTTTCCAAATCTATAAAGCCGCCTTTTGATGGTAAAAAAGAAATATTTCGGGACCATTGTCCCGGCAGTAACGCCGCTCAATGCCGACCTGACGCTGGACACGGCGGCAGTGGAGCGATTGTTCGAACGGTTCCGGCAACACAGCGTCATGCCATTCATCCTGGGCACCACCGGCGAAGCGCCGTCTTTGCCGACGGCTGTCAAACAGATGTATATCCGGCAGGCGGGCCGCCTGAAGCAGGGCGGCGACTGTCTGTACGTCGGGATCGGTACCAATTGTCTTGCAGACTCGATAGAATGGGCGCACCGCGCTTTTGACGAGGGAGCGGATGTGGTGGTGGCGACGCTTCCTTCCTACTATCCCTTAACGGAAGGCCAGATGCGCAAATATTTCGAACAGTTGGCCGGCCGGGCGGGTGGCCCGCTGATGATCTATAATATTCCGTCGACGACGCATGTGTCGATCCCGCTGGAGGTGATCAATGACCTGAGCCGGCACCCGCAGATAGTCGGGCTGAAGGACTCCGAACGGAACGTGGACCGGCTGCAGACTGCGCTTCGGCTTTGGTCCCAACGGTCCGATTTCAGTCATTTTCTCGGCTGGATCGCAAAGGCGGACGTAGCGCTGACAGACGGTACCGACGGCCTGGTCCCCAGCTCGGCCAATTTCGCCCCGGGGATCTACAAAAAAATGGAAAAGGCCGCGGCTGAAGCCGACCGTGACACGCTTTCGCGGTTGCAGCTGCAGTCCAACCAACTCGGCGAATCATATCAGGCGGGTAGAACGCTGGGCGAATCGCTCGCGGCGCTCAAACTGATCATGCAGCGCGAAGGACTTTGTCAGCCCTATATGATGCCACCCTTGTAAAACCTGTACATCATGAACCGACCAATCATAGGGATTACCATGGGCGACCCGGCCAGTATCGGGCCCGAAATCGCCATCAAGGCCGTTACGGCGCCTGAAATACGCGCGATTTGCAAGCCGGTCGTCATCGGCGATGCCAGGCTGATGGCCTTCACGCTTGACCACTTGCGGCGCGAAGGAAGGATCAGGCCGGTCAGGACCGTCGGAGAGGCGAGGTATGAGCCGAATGTGATAGACGTGCTGGATATGCAGACCGTGGACATGCAACAATTTGCCTGGGGGAGGATCTCGCCGATGGCCGGCCATGCGGCATTCGAAGCCATCCGTGAAGTGATAGCGCTGGCCATGGCCGGACAAGTGGATGCAACCGTGACCGGCCCGATCAATAAAAAGTCGATCAATGAAGCCGGCCATCATTTCGCCGGCCACACGGAGATCTATGCGCATTTCACGGGCACGTCCAAATATGGGATGCTGCTGGTGGAAGACAACCTGAAGGTGATCCATGTGTCGACGCACGTGTCCTTGCGCCAGGCCTGCGATCTGGTGAAGAAAGATCGGGTGTTGGCGGTGATCGGCTTGTTGCAGGACGGGCTGACGAGACTCGGGGAAAGCAATCTCAGGATCGGCGTGGCGGGATTGAATCCGCATGCGGGCGACTCCGGTCTTTTCGGTACGGAAGACGATCTGGAGATCCTGCCGGCGGTCGAGGAAGCGAGACGGCTGGGGTTTGACGTGGACGGACCTGTCCCGCCGGACACTTTGTTTGCCAAGGCGGCCACGGGTCACTACGGCGGCGTCGTTGCGATGTATCACGATCAGGGCCATATCCCGTTCAAATTGAACGGGTTCAAATGGAATGCGGAAAAAAGGCGGATGGACAGCGTGAGAGGTGTCAATATTACCATGGGCCTGCCCATCATCAGAACCTCGGTCGACCATGGGACGGCGTTTGAGATCGCGGGCAAGGGTATTGCCAGCCCGGATGCGATGCTCCTGGCGATCGAAACTGCCGTTAGGTTGTGCAGGTACCGGGATAAGGAACGGGCATCGGCGGAGTCGGTTCCGGGGGAGGGCGGAAAATGATCGCCGTCATCGCAGACGACCTGACCGGTGCGGCCGAGGTGGCCGGCATCGGAGTCCGGAATGGTCTCTCTACCGAGATCAGCACGGCAGGTGCGATCCGGACGGATGCCGGCCTGTTGGTCATTGCCGCCGATACTCGGTCGATGGTCGAAGAAGCTGCCGTCGCTGAAATTGCACTTATCGCGAGGCAGCTGAGATCCCTGCAACCGGACTGGGTTTATAAGAAAGTTGATTCGGTGCTCCGGGGACACGTTTTGGCGGAGCTGAAAGTACAATTGCTTGAATCAGGCATGCCCGGGGCCTTGCTTGTTCCCGGAAACCCGGCGATGGGCCGGGTCATTAGTAACGGCCGTTATTATGTCCGGGGGAAGCCGGTCAGCGAGACTTCCTTTTCGGCCGACCCGGAATTTCCCGTCACCAGTTCCGACGTCCGGGA
>DATNBP010000169.1:0-12503 GCA_035572015.1 Puia sp.
CCTTCGAGGCCGATCGGTTTGAAGGCGAGGATCTCCATGACGTGTTTCCCGCTGTCGTACAGTTCAGGATAGCCCAGGACCACGAGCGACCGGGCTTTAGGATTGGGCATCAGCTTCAGCGTCGCCGATAAGATAGTCACACAGGTGCTTTCGGTGCCGATGAGGGCGGCGGCGACGTTAAAACCGTTTTCCGGCAACAGATCGATGAGGTTGTACCCGGAGACCCTGCGCGGTATCCTGGGATACTTCGTCCGGATCTGGTCCGCATACTTGTCCACCAACTCCTTGAGCCGCGTATAGATCTCCGCCTTTCGGCCACCCTCCCGGATAATGCGGCCGAACTCCTCGTTGGACGTCGGTCCTACTTCCATCCTGATGCCGTCATAGGTGAGAACGGTCATCGTCGTCGTATTCTCCTCCATCTTCGCGCCATACCCGTAATTGGCCGACATGATGCTATGGGTGCCGCACGAGTTGTTGCCCAGCATGCCACCGATCGTACAGTGGTTGTGCGTGGATGGGTCCGGGCCGAAGGTCAGGCCGTGCTGTTCGGTATACTCCTTCATGTGGTCCAGCACGATGCCCGGTTGAACGGTCACCGTCTTCGCCTCTTTGTCGAAACGGATAATTTTATTGTAATATTTGGACATGTCCACGACCACCGCGACGTTGGTGGTCTGGCCTGCGAGGCTGGTGCCGCCGCCACGGTTGACGATCGGCGCTTTATACCGGTGGCAGATCGCTACCGTTTCGAGGATGTCCTTTTCCGTCCGGGGTAACACGACGCCGATCGGGATCTGCCGGTAATTGCCGGAGTCCGTACTGTAGATCGCTTTGCTGCCCGCGTCGAAGCGCACTTCGCCGGAGACCGCCGCCCGCAATTCCTCCTCCAGCGCCTTTACATCGACGCCCTCGGACTGCGGGGTGATGTAACGCGTATCATAATACTTGTCGTTGTAATACAGCTCATACTTGTTGTGGCTGTGGTCGTGCGGGTACTTCCGTTCATCCATTGGATAGAAATTTTCAATCAACACGGAAAAATTGTGCCACCGGGAATGGTCAGGTACTGCGATAGGGCGCCGCCTCGTGCTCGCGCAGTGTCAGTCCCAATCCCGGCCGCTCGAGATCGGGATAGAGCAAGCCATTGCGCGGCGATCCCGCCCCATCGAAGAACAGGCGCTCGATACGCACATGGTCGTGAAAATATTCCGCGATGGAAAATGCGGGCAGGGAAAGCGCGGGATGCAGGTGGACCGCGGGCGCGCAATGCGAAGACAGGGGCACACGAAAGACTTCTGCGAGATAGCCCGCCTTCAGAAAGCCGGTGATCCCGCCGCAGCGTGTGGCGTCCGCCTGCATGACGTCCACGGCGCCTGCCATAAGGAGGTCGCTGAAATCGACCAGGGTATACCCGTACTCACCCGCGACCACGCGCACCTTGCCATGCAGCAGCTGGCGGATATACCGGAGTTGCCGGCGTTCGGTGGCAGGCACAGGTTCCTCGAGCCAATCGACGCCGAATTTGGAAAATGCCTTCGCACAAACCAGCGCCTGACTGGGCGTATATGCGCCGTTGGCATCGACATAGAGCGCACATTTATCGCCGATGGCAGATCTCGCGACCTCAACCCGGTGGCCGTCTGCCGACGGGTCGCGACCTACCTTTATCTTGACCGCTTTAATTCCTTGCTCCGCCCAACCGCCAAGTTGGGCGGCGAGCTGCCGGTCATCGTAAGAGGTGAAACCGCCGCTTCCATAGACGGACATTCCTTTTTTTTCCTGGCCGAGCAACCGGCAAAGCGGCAGGCCGAGCAAACGTGCTTTCAGGTCCCACAGGGCGATGTCGACCGCCGACACCGCCATCATCGCGAGCCCGCATTGACCGTTGTTGCGGATCTTATGCACCATCGCGGTCTGCACAGCCATCACGTCGAACGGATCGCGGCCCTTCACGACGCCGTTCAGCGGATTGCGGATCAGCTCCACGATCGACTCGTGGCCATAGGTATAGCCAATTCCTTCCACACCGTTAGCGCGGGCGCGGACCAACACCATCGTTGTCTCGGCCCACTCGAGGGTTCCGTCGGATTCCGGCTTGTCGGTAGGGACCCGGTAGGCGCTGACCTGCAAGTCTTCGATCCCGGTTGTCATGCGTGATGGTGGTGCGGTAAAAAGTTCTCTATAACCTCTTTGTAAGTCTCCTTGATCATATCCCAGGCGTTGACGTCGCCCTTGACGATGGACGAGGTAAAATTCCTGGCCTGTTTCAAGGTGATATGCGGCGGCAGCGGCGGAACGCTGGGGTCGCTGAGGACATCCAGGATGACGGGGCGTTGGGACGCAAACGCTTCTTTCAGTGCGAACGGGATATCGCCCTCTTTCTCGACGCGGATACCGGTCAGTCCAAGCAGCTTGGCATAGGCCGCATAGTTGATCTCGGGCACATCCTGTGACGCCTCGAACTTCGGGTCCCCCGCCTGTACACGCTGCTCCCAGGTCACCATATTCAGATCCTGGTTGTTCAGCACGACGATCATCAGCCGCGGGTCGCTCCAGCGTCGGTAGTATTTGGCAATGGTGATCAGTTCGTTCATGCCCATCATCTGCATGGCGCCGTCGCCGACCAGGGCGATAGGTATGCGGTCCGGATAGGCGAATTTCGCCGCGATGGCATAAGGAACGCCTGGCGTCATCGTCGCAAGATTGCCCGACAGGGAAGCCATCATGCCCTTCCTGATCTTCAGGTCCATGGCAAACCAGGTGGCGGTACTCCCGGAGTCGGAGGTCAGGATGCAGCGGTCGGGAAGCAAAGGCGACAGTTCCCAGAAAAATCTTTGGGGATTGATCGGGTGGGCGCTTTTCATGGCCCGCGCCTCGAGCACGTTCCACCAGCGCTGGACCTCCGCCTCTATCTTCTCGCGCCAGCCGCGGTCTTCTTTTCGTTTCAGCAACGGCAGCAGGGCCTGCAAGGTCCTTCGGCTGTCTCCCTGCAGGTTGACGTTGGTCGGATACCGCAAGCCGAGCATCCGGCCGTCGATGTCGATCTGGACCGCCTTGACCTTCCCTTCTTTGGGCAAAAACTCCGAATAGGGGAAGCTGGTGCCCACCATCAGCAAGGTGTCGCAATCCATCATCAGGTCGTAGCTGGGTTTGGTTCCCAATAATCCGATGCTGCCTGTCACGAACGGCAGGTCATCCGGCAGCGCCGCTTTTCCCAGCAGAGCCTTGGCCACGCCCGCGCCGAGGATATCCGCAGTCGCAATGACCTCGTCTGCAGCGCCGGCGGCGCCCGCGCCGATCAGCATCGCTACTTTTTCACCCGCATTGAGAATGTCCGCGGCGGCCTGCAGGTCAGCCATCCCCGGCATGATCTCCGGCCGGCTATAGCTCATGCCCGTGTGGACGCTGCCGTGGACATGTGCTGGTTCTTCATAATCCAGTTCCTGAACGTCGTTTGGCAGGATGACACAGGTGACTGTGCGGTTGGATCGCGCGATCCGGATGGCGCGGTCGATCAGATGACGGGCCTGCGAAGGTTGGGTGGCCATATGCACATATTCATGGGCCACGTCCTTGAATAGCGACAACAGGTCGACCTCCTGCTGGTACTCGCCGCCAAGGGACATGCGCGCCTGCTGGCCAACGATCGCCACGACCGGCTGATGGTCCATTTTTGCATCGTAAAGACCGTTCAGCAGGTGGATCGCACCCGGACCCGAAGTGCTCATGCAGACGCCCACCTCACCGGTGAACTTTGCATGGGCGCAGGCCATGAACGCCGCCATTTCCTCATGCCTCGTCTGGATGAAATCGATCCGTTCTTTGGCGCGGTTCAGGGCGCCCATTACGCCGTTGATACCGTCGCCGGGGTACCCATAGATACGCCTGACTCCCCAGGAGATCAGGCGATCCACGATGAAATCGCTGACAGTCTGTGACATAAAAATATTTTCGCTACCCGCTGAAAATACCATGCCACCGGAGGCACGCGATTTTATGTAGTAGGACAGAAGACATCATCTATGAACATCGGAAAAAAAATCTGGGCTATCGCCGAGGGCTATATCCCTGAATGGAGTACGGGACCCGCGCCCGACATGACCAGCCACGAAGCAGCCTGCATTCTCAACGCAGGAGACGAAAAGGCGCATGTCAGGCTTACCATTTACTATACCGACAAACCTCCGGTCGGGCCTTACCATCTCGAGGTCGACGCGAAGCGGTCGCTGCACATTCGATTTAATGAATTGAAAGACCCCGAACAGATCGCCCCGGGCGCCACATATTCAAGCGTCTTCATTTCCGACGTGCCCGTCGTTATTCAGCATACCCGGCTGGATTCACGCCAGGCTGCCAATGCAGTACTCACTACGATCGCTTATTCGGAATAGACCAGCTTATAGATACCATCCTTCAAGGTCTGATATCGGCGTTCCGCAGGATCATCATCCCTGGGCATTTTGACAAGCCGAGAGCAGGATGTGCCCGATATGATACTTCAGCGTGCTGGGCGGCAGGCTTTTTAACAGGAAGTTCTTTGCACCCCATTTGCAGCAAAGTTCCGCATTATCGGGCGAAGACACGTCGCTCAGGACGAAAACGGCGGGAGCCGGCGAGAAATTGAAGTACCGGATGCGCTCAAGAACGGCCAGGACATTCGCGCCCGGCAGTCCGAATTCGAGAAAAAGCAGTGCCGGGGGCGAGGTGCGGCGCCATTCGTTGAGTTTTCTGAACAACTGCCGGGCCGACAACGCGGTTTCGATGATAATCCGGCGATCCAGCTGGTAAATGATTTCCCTGAGCACCTGTCTGTCCTGATGGTTGGCGTCCGCGATCAAGATTCGCATACGATTCCTCCTTGGGTCGTGTAAGCTAGGATTTTATAAACTCCGTTGAACGGATGCCGTCAACCGTTTTAACAGGTTAGGCGATTAACCTTATATAGCCTGCAGCGCTCCGGGGAAAAGATTCCCCACGCTTGAAAAGCGCTGGGCCTTGCTAAACCAAAACTTCGATATATTTGAGGCTCGAATTTCCAACAAATATTCAGAACATCATGGAAAATAACACACTTCATTATTCCACCGTTCACCACCCGCAGGCGGCCTCTAAATGTCCTTTTATCAGCGGAGCGTTAAAGCAAAGTGCGGGCGGCGGAACACGGAACCGCGACTGGTGGCCCAACCAGCTCAATTTGAACATTCTTCGGCAGCATTCCGTGTTGTCGGACCCGATGGGTAAAGATTTTGATTATGCCAGGGCCTTTGCAACGCTCGACCTGAAAGCGGTCAAGGAAGACATCGTCAGGATGCTAACGACATCGCAGGACTGGTGGCCGGCCGACTATGGGCACTATGGCCCTTTGATGATCCGGATGGCCTGGCATTCCGCGGGCACATACCGCATAGGGGATGGCCGCGGCGGCGCAGGGCAGGGCCTTCAACGGTTCGCCCCGTTGAACAGCTGGCCTGATAATGTCAACCTCGACAAGGCCCGCCTGTTGCTTTGGCCGGTGAAACAGAAATATGGGCGCAACCTGTCATGGGCCGACCTGATGGTGCTGGCGGGGAACTGCGCACTCGAGTCGATGGGATTCAAGACATTCGGATTCGGCGGGGGGCGCCGGGATGCGTGGGAGGCTGGAGAAGATGTTTATTGGGGGGCGGAAAAGGAATGGCTGGGAGATAAGAGGTACGAAGGCGAACGCGAGCTCGAGAACCCGCTTGCCGCCGTGCAAATGGGACTGATCTATGTCAACCCTGAAGGCCCGAATGGGAATCCCGACCCGTTGGCGGCCGCCCGCGATATCCGTGAAACATTCGGCCGCATGGCGATGAACGATGAAGAGACAGTCGCGCTGATTGCTGGCGGACATAGTTTTGGCAAAACGCACGGCGCGGCCGAGGCCGGGAAATATGTGGGCAGGGAACCTGCCGGCGCGGGACTCGAGGAACAGGGGCTTGGATGGAAGAACAGCTTTGGCGACGGCCATGGAGGTCACACGATCACCAGCGGTCTGGAAGGCGCATGGACCGTTACCCCTACAAAATGGAGCAATAACTTCTTCGAAAATCTTTTCGGCTTCGATTGGGAGCTGACGAGGAGCCCCGCTGGCGCATTCCAGTGGAAGCCAAAAAATGGAGCGGGCGCGGACAGCGTGCCGGACGCGCACGATCCGTCGAAACGCCATGCCCCGACAATGCTGACCACGGATCTCGCATTGAAACTCGACCCCATATACGCGCCCATCTCGAAGCGATTCTACGAACATCCGGATGAATTCGCCGATGCCTTCGCACGTGCATGGTTCAAGCTCACCCACCGGGACATGGGACCCCGGGTCCGTTATCTCGGACCGGAGGTGCCGGCGGAAGAATTGATTTGGCAGGATCCCCTGCCTGCGGTCACCCATCCTTTGATCGATCAAGAGGATATCGACAACCTCAAGACGCAACTGCTGGCATCCGGGTTATCCGTTTCTCAACTCGTTGGCACGGCCTGGGCCTCGGCGTCCACATTCCGCGGATCGGATAAACGGGGCGGTGCAAATGGTGCGAGGATCCGGCTGGCGCCCCAAAAGGACTGGGAAGTGAATAACCCCGCCGAACTGGCGAATGTGCTGAAGATGCTGGAAGGGATACAAAAGGCGTTTAATGGCAAAGACGGCGGCGGCAAGGCGGTTTCGATGGCCGACCTGATCGTGCTCGGCGGTTGCGCGGGGGTGGAACAGGCTGCAAAGAATGCAGGATATCCTGTCAACATCCCCTTTGCGCCGGGACGCAGCGACGCTTCACAGGAGCAGACCGATGTGCAATCGTTTGACGTGCTGGAACCGGTAGCCGACGGCTTCCGCAACTACGCCCGTCCGAAGTATGCCGGAAAGGCTGAAATGATGATGATCGACAAGGCTCAGTTGCTGACGCTCACCGCCCCCGAGATGACGGTACTGATTGGCGGGATGCGGGTGTTGAACACCAACTTCGATCACTCCGTGCACGGCGTCTTTACGAGCCGGCGGGAGACACTGAGCAACGACTTTTTTGTCAACCTCCTCGATATGGGGATCAAGTGGAGTGCGACTTCTGATGCGGGTGAACTGTTCGAAGGCCGGGACCGCAGATCCGGCCTCGTTAAATGGACCGCTACCCGCGCCGATCTTGTTTTCGGATCGCATTCGGAATTGCGCGCGATAACAGAAGTATACGCGTGCGAAGACGCCAGGGAAAAATTTGTCCGGGATTTTGCGAAAGCTTGGGAGAAAGTCATGAATCTTGACCGGTTCGACCTCCCTGACGTTTTCAAAAATTGAAGGTAATTTTGCCAAATGAGTCGGGATGCGGCATATATACTCATAGCGGATGACGATCCGGACGACCAGGAAATGCTCGCGGAGCGTTTCCTGCGGCTGAATCCCCGTGCAAGGGTGGAAGCCGTCGCCAACGGGTATGAGGCCCTTTCGTTCCTGCGGGACCGGCATCCCGGCGAATTGCCGCAATTGATCGTTGTGGATTATAAGATGCCCGTTCTCACCGGGTATGACTTCCTGCAAGCCATCAAGGACAATCCGCGTTACGCGCATATCCCAAAAGTGGTCTGGAGCACATCTAATAACCGGGAGTACGCCGACAAATGCAGACAAAGCGGCGCCCTGGAGTATTTTACGAAGCCGCACGACGTGAAGGGGTTGGATAAGGTTGTCGAAGAGATCAGCGAGCTGTTCCGCACCGCGGGATAGTAAGCGGATGGGGAATTAGGGCCCCAATCTTATGCTGGGGCCCTTTGTACACCGCATTTCCTATGCGGTGGCTTCAAAAACGCCTACCGGTTTTTCAAGTTCGACCATATGAATGGATCGAAGCGTCTTTATCAACGCGTCGGGCGTTACGCTGATGCTGTCGATTCCCAGCTCGACCAGGAACTGCGCGAAATCGGGAAAGTCTGAAGGTCCCTGGCCGCAAATGCCCACTTTGACTTTGTGCAGCTTCGCCGTGCGGATGAGTTGACGAAGAAGTCCCTTCACTGCTTCGTTGCGCTCGTCATACAGGTGAGCGACCAGCGAAGAATCTCGATCGATCCCCAGGGTCAGCTGGGTGAGGTCGTTGGAGCCGATCGAAAAGCCGTCGATCATTCTGGCGAATTCGGCCGCGAGAATAACATTGCTGGGCAATTCCGCCATGAGGTATAATTCCAGACCGTGCTCGCCGCGAACGAGGCCGTTTTCCGCCATGACCGCCTGGACCTTCCGGAGCTCCTCGACCGTCCGGCAGAAAGGCACCATCACGACCACATTTTCCAGCCCCATTTCTTCGCGCACTTTACGGATGGCCTGGCATTCCAGTCCGAAGGCGGCTTTGTAGGTCTCCGAATAATAGCGTGAAGCGCCGCGCCAACCGATCATGGGGTTCTCTTCTTCCGGCTCGAAATATTTTCCTCCGAGCAGGTTCCGGTATTCGTTGCTCTTGAAATCCGAAAAGCGCACGATCACCTTTTGCGGATAGAAGGCTGCTGCGATCCGGGCGATGCCGCAAGATAATTGCGCAATGAAATATTGGGCGCCATCGGAAAAACCGCGCGTCAGTCTGGCGATCGCCGCGCTTAGCGACGGATCGTTGAGTTCCTTGTGCCGCAGCAGGGCCAGCGGATGGGCCTGGATGTAATTGTTGATAATGAATTCCTCCCGGGCGAGTCCGACGCCGCTATGCGGCAGTTGTGCATAGGAAAAGGCGGTATCCGGCGAACCGACATTCAACATCACGGGCGTCTGCGTAACGGGCAGGGAAGCCAGGTCGGTCGTAAGCTTTTCGAAGGGAAGGATGCCATCATAGAGATACCCGACCGATCCTTCCGCGCAGGAGGCCGTAACTGCTTGACCGTCGCGGAGCCAGCCGGTCGCATCTCCGCAACCTACGATCGCGGGAACGCCCATTTCACGCGCCACGATGGCCGCATGGCAAGTCCGGCCGCCCTTGTTGGTAATGATAGCCGCGGCTTTTTTCATGACCGGCTCCCAATCCGGATCGGTCATTTCGGTCACGAGGATGTCGCCTTCCCGGAACTCGCGGCCGCCGACCCGGCGGTCCAGCGAGTAAAGGATGGTTACCCTGCCGGAGCCGATCTTGTCGCCGACGGCGATACCGGTGCCCAGCAATTTGCGGTCTTCCGCCTTTGCCTCCAGGCGGTATTCGACGAGTAGTTCGCGCTCCCTTCGGGAATGCACCGTCTCGGGTCTCGCCTGAACGATGTACAGCTCTCCCGACAAACCGTCCGTGGCCCACTCTACGTCCACCGGGCACCAGCGACCTTTGAGTCGCGTGTAGTACGCTTCGATGCGCATCACCCAATCAGCAAGCTGGAGCACCTGGGCTTCTTCCAGGCAAAAACGACTGCGAAAGACTTCTTCCACCGGGATGATGCGCGTCCGCTCGTCCGAGTGATCGCCGTAAACCATCAGCTTGTCCTTGATGCCGAGCCGCTTTTCGATGATAGCGGCATATCCGCGTTCCCGGGTGGGTTTGAATACCAAAAACTCGTCCGGGGAAACCGCGCCCTGGACAACCATTTCGCCTAGGCCATAGCTGCCGTTGATCATGACCACGTCGCGGAATCCGGATTCGGTGTCGAGGGAAAACGCAACCCCGCTGCTGGCCAGGTCGCTGCGGACCATTTTCTGCACGCAGACCGAAAGACCGATGCGCATCGCATCATAGCCAAAAGTGCGCCGGTAGCTGATGGCCCGGTCCGTGAAGAGGGACGCAAAACAGTTGCGGACCGAATCGATCAGGCCGGCCGGCCCTCGCACGTTCAAAAATGTCTCCTGCTGGCCGGCAAAGCTGGCATCCGGCAGATCCTCCGCGGTCGCACTGCTGCGGACGGCTACGTCCGTCGCCTGTTGGCCGTAGGTCCTGGACAACTCCTCATAGGACTCGATGATCTGGTGTGACAGTTCGTGCGGAAAGCGGGCGTTGCTGATCGCCTGGCGGATGCTTAGACCTGTACGGCGCAACGATTCAACGTTTCCCGTATCGACCTGGCCAAGCATGTTTTGGACCATCGGTTCCAGCCCGCTTTGTTGCATGAACTGATAATACGCATCGGTGGTGATGACGAATCCGCCGGGGATGCGGATTCCAAGACTGCTGAGGTTTCGCGTCATTTCCCCTAATGATGCACATTTTCCACCAACCCGGTCGATATCGGCCATCCCGACGGCCGACAAAGGCTCAATGATTCTGCTGTTCATAAGGCAATGTTTTCGGCAATAAATTTCACCAAAACTTCGCCAAACCGGATAAATATCCCTATCCTTGCATGAAAGCCGATAATAAATCCGAAAAGCATCCAAAGACCAGATAATTTTTAAGAATTGGCTGAAAATCGCCATGACGGACCGAAAAAAAACTTTTTACTGCTATGCCTTTAGATGATGCCGACCGCCGCATCCTGCACTATCTCCAGCACGATGCCCGCCTCACGACCAAAGAGATCGCGGACAAACTCGACAAATCGGTGACCGCGGTTTATGACCGCATCCGCAAACTGGAAGACACCGGCGTTATCCGGAAATATGTCGCCCTTATCGACAAACAGCAGATCGATAAATCGCTGATCGCTTTTACGACCGTCCAGTTGAAGGAGCATTCGCAGTCGGCATTGAGCGGGTTCGAAAAAGAGGCGGTAAAGTTCCAGGAGGTGATGGAGTGCTATCACCTGACCGGACAGTTTGATTTCCTGCTCAAGATTGCCATCGCCGACATGACCGAGTACCACTTGTTTCTGCGGAACAAGCTCGCCACGCTGCCGAATATCGGTGCTGTCCAGACCTATTTCGTGCTGAATGAATGCAAACTGGAAACGGCCTATGCGCTGACGGTGGCGCCGGTGAAAGGCAAAGGAAAACGCTGATCAACGCGGGGCATTGGGAGCCGTATTGTCGATGATCTCCTGTCCGTCCTTAAGTGCCAGCCGATTAATAAGGATCTTCCAGATCTTGGGATCGAGCATGGTACCGCCCTCCTTGAGCATTTGGATCTCTTTCTCCCTGATTCGCTGCAGCAAAGACCGGAGTTGATCGTTAGTCGCCCCTGATTCTAAGCCAGTTAGGAAAGCATTGGTGTCAGCGAGAATGCTCTCGCGGATTTCCCGGAGGGTCGAACTTTCAGTGGTCATTGCTGTTGCTGTGGGTCGCATTTCCACCGCAAATCCCAAACCGCTGCTTCGTCCACCGATGAAATGAAGAAAAATTAATTCCTGCAATCGGTTGCAACTCGATGTTACTGCTCTTCCCCGGGGCAAACCCTATGCGGATCCGGCATTTTTTGGACTTTATCGACCAGGACTGCTGACCAAACCTTTCAAATGTCCAAGCAATTCCTCCAACAGGGTCGTGACCTCCTCCACAAGACCTCCTGCTTCGCTTTTTGTGCCTGCCAGATGCTCGATACGGCCGAGCCGGTCCGAGAGCTTGGCGGCCTGCAGCATTCCGGCGCTGCCTTTCAGGCGGTGGGCGATAAATTGGATCCGTCCGAAGTCGGCCGACCGGGCCGCTGCCTGAAGCGCTGCGAGCTGATCGGGAAGCGTCGTGGTGAAAGTTTGAAGGATGCCCTGCACGTAATTCTCGTCGCCAACCCGGTGCAGGAGCGACAGGTCGAAACAGACTTCGGCGGATTTGGCCGCCGACGGCCTGGGGGCTCCGGCCGGCCTGCTGATAAGCCGCGCCACGCGGTGATAGAATTCGCGGAACTCGAACGGTTTTGACATATAGTCGTTCATACCCGCCTCGAGACAACGGACCTGTTCGCCGTTGATGGCGCTCGCGGTCATGGCCAGCACGGGCGTCCGCAGCTGTAGCACCTCGCGCAGATGTCGCGTGGTTTCATATCCATCCATGACGGGCATGTGGAGGTCCATAATGATGAGATCGAAGGTATCCGATTCCAGAAGCCGGATGGCTTCCGCGCCGTTATCCGCCAGGCTGACGCTTGCACCGGCTTTCCTGAGAACGTGGTCCGTCACTTTTTGATTGATCAGGTTGTCTTCCACCACCAGCACATTCAACTCCCGAAGGAAGCCCTCATAGTTGCCGATGGACGGCTCCTGACCGGAAGCCTGGCCGGCCGCCGGATGGCTGCCAAACGGCAGACGGAAACAAAAAGTAGTGCCTTTCCCCTGCGTACTGCTGACTTCTATGCTTCCGCCCTGCAAAGACAACAGCCGGTCGCAGATCGCAAGGCCCAGACCCGTACCGCCATATTTTCGCGCGATATCCGGACCCGCCTGGGAAAAGCTGGTGAAGATATGAGGAAGGTGCTTCGGGCTGATGCCGATCCCTTCGTCCTCCACGATAAAGGCAACAGTCGACGCGCCGGCCGAACTGTTTTCGAGTGCCGCCCGAAGGCGGATCGTCCCTTTGTCGGTGAACTTGATCGCGTTCCCGACGAGGTTGATCAAGACCTGGGTCAGCCGGTGCGGATCGCCCTGCAACCATTCCGGGATGTCCTTTC
>DATNBP010000170.1:0-8458 GCA_035572015.1 Puia sp.
CCAAAAATGCTCATTTCCACCGCCCGGGGAAAGATAGCAGGCTATACAGCAAACAACAGCAGCAACAGTGCCCCCGCCTTTCGGTATATAACCTATTCCCAGGCAAGTGGAAATGAGTCGATGGACACGCTCCATCATGCGGTTATTTCTTCCTCGGCATAGGTGAGGCCGTCCGGGTTCACCAGATCCTCACCCATCAGCCTCCGCAATGCATTCTGCAAAGTCGTCAGCTGTTTGAATATGTCGTGCTCAGGCCTGCAGCCCGGCGCATGTTGGGGAGATTTGAAATAGAACGACAGCCACTCCTGCATGCCGCTGAGTCCCGCCCTTTTTGCCAGGTCGCCGAAAAGAGCCAGGTCCAACACCAGCGGCGCAGCCAGGATCGAATCGCGGCACAGGAAATTGATCTTGATCTGCATCGAGTATCCCAACCAACCGAATATGTCGATATTATCCCAGCTTTCCTTGTTATCGCCGTGCGGAGGGTAATAGTTGATCCGGATCTTGTGATACAAGTCCCCATACAATTCCGGGCTGAGGTCCGGCCGCAGGATATCTTCCAGCACGCTCAGTTTCGACACCTCTTTAGTCCTGAAGTTATCCGGTTCATCCAGCACATATCCGTCCCTGTTACCGAGGATATTTGTCGAGAACCAGCCTTTTACGCCAAGCGCGCGGGCTTGCAACCCCGGGGCGAGGATCGTCTTCATCAGGGTTTGTCCCGTTTTGAAATCCTTGCCGCCTATCGGGGTCCCGGTCTTTTTGGCCAGCTCCACCAAAGCGGGGATATCCACCGTCAGGTTGGGTGCGCCGTTGAGAAAGGGGACGCCCATCCGGATCGCCGCATAGGCATAGATCATGCTCGGTGCAATCCGCGGATCGCTTTCCTTCAGTCCCTTTTCGAACGCGCCGATGCTCTTATGCACATCCGCCAGTTCGATATATTTCTCCGTCGACCCGCACCAAACCATCACGAGGCGATCGCAGTCCCGCGAATACTGGAATTGAGAAATGTCTTCCATCAATTGTTCCGCCAATGCATATTTCGACGCTCCTTCTTTCACATGCGTCCCGTCCAGGTTTTTGATATAGCTTTTGTCAAATACGGCTTTCATCGGCTTCAGCGCCTCCAGTTGCGGCCGCAGCTGATCGAGCGTATGCTGCTCCAATACCTTCGCCCGGCTGGCTGCGGTGTACACATTATCTTCATAAACGTCCCAGCCACCGAATACAATGTCCTCCAAATTTGCCAACGGTACGAATTCCCTGATCTTAGGATAATTCCCGCCATTCTTCCGGTTCAAATGAATGCTGCCCATCTGCGTGAGTGAGCCGATCGGCTGCGCAATTCCCTTCTTGACAGCTTCGACCCCTGCAATCAGGGTGGTAGCCACTGCGCCCAAACCGGGGATCAACACACCCAGCCTGCCAGTCGCTTCTTTTACTTCCATGTTGAGAAAATTTTAGAAATGAAAAAATCGTAACAAAAATATCAAATTAATGAGTTTTCGAACAAAATTGTTTCTTGGTCGAAAGAAATTACATGGTCGTGACACTGAATTAATTGCAATTTAATCAGCATGGCAAAGCAACGCGAGTTAAAGTCGGTAAACTGCACGATTTAGCGGATGAACAGCCCGATCCGGACGGTTAAATGGAAAGCGCCCTATCGCGCGCAACGTTTTTCCATTCTCCCGTTACACGGCCGCCCTCGATCGTAAAAACGCGCTCATATAGTGCAACGGTTGGACAGATATGGTAGGGTACACCATAAAATACGTCCCCGATCCGGTAAGGGTGGCCCGGTCCGGCCTCGGCGACGAGATGCTCCTCGCTCTGACCTGTCGGCCGCAACTCAGGTCCATTCAACAAGAACACCCGGTGCGCCAAATCGTTCTCCGCGGCTATCGATTTATGTCCAAGGTCCAAACATACCCGACCGTTTCCCCTGAGCGAAATGACCCGGGACACGACGAGTGCGCCGGGCGTAAATGGCTGATCGGCAAATTGATCGCCGTATCCTTTGTCCCAATAGACGAATGTACCGGGGCTGCACTGGATCTCATCTTCCCGCCTCGCGTGGATCGGAAAGGTCGGCGATCCCCCCGCAATAATGGTGAGTTCTCCCGCCGTTGCCTCACCGCCCTGCCGTGCTTTCCCCAACAGCGCCGCCTTCAAATCCAGCACCTTCCGGAAGGCGGCGTCGCATTTTTCCTTCCTGGCAACCGGATCGCTGTCTCGAATGTGTCCATCGTACACATGCAGCCCGACCGGTTGGATACCTTCCGCCTCCTGCGCGGTGGCGAACAGCGACTCGGCTTCGGGGCCAGGCGTGATCCCCGTACGGTCCATTCCGACATTCAGGTCGAGATAGACCGGCACAACCCTGCCCGCTGCGTGGAATGCACCGGCCATCGACTCCGCTGCATCGGGATGATCGATGAGACAGGAAAACTGCGTCGCCGGAAATTGCCGGATCAGGGCAAGCAACCGCTTCACTTTCGGTCCCACCGGCTGGTAGGCCAGCAGGACGTCCGGCGCACCCTCGAGGCCCAGCATTTCCGCCTCTGCGATCGTGGCGCATTTGAATCGCCTGATGCCGGCCGCCAGCATGAGCCGCGTTACGGCCGGAGACTTATGCGTTTTGACATGCGGCCGCAACCGCTCCGCCTTTCCTACCATGGCGATCGCCCGCCGGATATTTTCCTTAACCCGGTCGGGGTAGACGACCAGCGCGGGCGTGTCGAGCTCATCGATGTTGTCGATGTGGAACCAGGAGGTTGACATAATGAGTGTTTTAGTGCAATTCAAATAATACTTCCACCTCCACGGGTATGTTGTCGGGCAGCGAGCCCATGCCCACCGCGCTCCTGACGCCGACGCCGTTGTCCGGACCCCATACCTGTGCGAACAACTCGCTGCATCCGTTGATGACATAAGGATGCTTCCCGAACTCGGGCGTACAATTTACCATACCCAGCGTCTTGACGAGGCGTCTCACCTTGTCAAGGCTACCGAGATGCGCCCGTACCGTGGCCAGGATGGCCAGGCCCACCTGGCGTGCTGCAAGTTTGCCCTCATCGGCATCCAGCTCCTTCCCTACCCTTCCGGTGATCAGGCTCTTGTCGTTTCTCAAAGGGCCGTGCCCGGATACATATAGATACTTCCCGTCCTGCAGGCAAGGCTTGTAGACCCCGGCGGGCGCCGGCGCCGGCGGAAGGGTCAGGTTCAGCGCCGCAAGATTTTGTTCAGCTGAGTTGTTTGTCATTGTTGCAATGGATTGTCGTTGAAAGGCGAATGTACCAAAGTCGGATCAAACAGCGGCTGGGTCAGGTCGAATGTGGGCGAGAAAAACGTGTTAACCCCTGTCGTGTCCGCCCCTCCGAATTGTCGGATTCACGGATTGTCCGGAGCAGCCCCGCGCCGTACCTTCACTATACCATTCAAAACAAAAAAAATACAGTCATGCAAACAACACTCACCACCGCCCCCGACAGGACACCAAAAGCCACGCTGTGGATCGGCCGGGTTCTCACCGGGATATGCGCGGCATTCCTCCTTTTCGACGCCGTCATGAAGATCTTCCCCAATAAATACGTGCTGGATGCCAGCGCAACCCTTGGTTGGACCGCGGGCATGTTGCTGCCGCTGGGCCTGGTGCTGCTGACGATCACCATCCTGTATGTGATCCCCCGAACCGCTTTCCTGGGGACCATCCTGTTAACCGGGTACCTGGGTGGCGCGACCTGCGCCACGATCCATAATGGCCCTGACTGCCTTTTTCCTATCGTATTCTGTATCCTGGCTTGGCTGGGCCTCATGCTTACCTACCGCCGCAACCGGGAATTTATTCTTTCAACGTTCCGCTGAGCGTCCTGAACGACCCGTCCACCGGCTGACTGATGGTAAGCCCCAGGATATGGGCAATGAGCGTATATGCATTAACGTTTGAAAATGAAGGGATTGTACTGCGGCCGAAAGCAGGGCCCCAGCCATAAAAGGTCGCTCCTATACGGTCTTCTGGTCAGTATCGGTGCCCTGCACGGATGTCGCGGTAATGCTAAACATGGCGAGCAGGAACAGTTGTGGCCGCATTGCTGCGATTTGCGCCGAAAATACTGAATAAAATTGTTCTATCTTCAGTATGGACAACCAGGAAAAAGTTATGCCTATAAAAAAGGAAGGATTCGCCGGGTTACTGCTGACGTCCTTGCTGTTGGCCGTTATAACCGCGGGCGGCCAGACCGGTCTCCCGCGGAGCATTCCGGAAAAGGAAGGCGTTTCCGCCGCCGGCATCAGCAGTTTTATTGCAGCCGCGGCTCATAGCCGTACGGAATTCCACAGTTTTATGCTGCTCCGACACGGAAAGGTGGTATCGGAAGCCTGGTGGAACCCTTATGCAGCCGATTTGAAACATACGCTCTACTCCACCAGCAAGAGCTTCACCGCCGCCGCGGTCGGTTTCGCACTGACCGAACATCGCCTCCGCCTTACGGACAAGGTCATCAGCTTTTTCCCGGACGATTTGCCTCGACCCGTCAGCCCTTTCTTGGCTGAACTGACCGTCAAAGATGCGTTGATGATGGCCGACGGCCAGGCGCCTGATCCCACGCCGATGGTGGTGGTGGACAGCAATTGGGCAAGAAAATTCTTATCGGTCCCGATCATATTCGAGCCCGGTACTGCATTTCTCTATAATTCCACCGGCACCTATATGCTCGCCGCCATCGTCCAGAAAGTGACGGGCGAAACGGTGCTCGACTATCTGCGGCCCAGGCTCTTTGAACCGCTGGGCATTACCGGCGAAGATTGGGAGACAAGTCCCCAGGGCGTCAACACGGGCGGGTGGGGCCTGCGTCTGAAGACCGAGGACATGGCCAAATTCGGCCAGCTCTATATGCAGGGCGGTATTTGGAACGGGAAACAGATCCTCCCAGCCGCATGGATAAAGGAAGCCACGACGACAAAGATCCTGCAAGACCCCGGCGCGCCGCAAAGCAAGAAGGACTCGAGCGACTGGCTGCAAGGCTATTGTTACCAGATGTGGCGCTGTCGCCATAATGGCGTCCGGGCGGATGGCGCCTTCGGGCAATTCATTATCATGCTTCCCGACGAGGATGCCGTCGTCGCCATCACCGCTGAAACCTCCGATATGCAGGAGGAAATCAATTTGGTCTGGGACTACCTGCTGCCTGCGCTGCACCGCGGAACGCTGGCCCCCGATCCCGCCTCGGACGAAAGCCTGAGGAAGCAGTTGGCAGCCCTCGCACTTCCGCCCGCGACAGGTGGTGAATCCTACGACGCCAACCTTTTTGACGGCAAGTCGTTCACGCTTGACGCCAATTCCAAAAGAATGAAAGCGGTGGCTTTTCGCTTTCGGAGCGACCGATTGGAACTCGCTATCACTGGCGACACGGCAGAATACGGCATACCATTCGGCTACGGGCATTGGACCACCGGCACAACGACCCGCCCAGGACCCAATCTCCTGAGCGGAGCCGTTCATCACGACGTCGGATTGCCGGCGTTCCATACGGCCGGCAGTTACCAGTGGGTGGACAGCCACACGCTAAAACTGATTCTCCGCTATATCGACAGCCCGCACACCGAAACTATGACCTGCACGCTGGACGGGCGCCATCTCGCGATCGAAGACACGAACAGCTTTCAAAACGGAAAAGACGCCGTCAACCTTCAGGGGACCGAAAAATAATAAAAGTCCCCGCAGCTATCATTGCACCGGGTCTATACCCATATTGTACCAGATAAATGCATACTTGTCCGCATACTCATTCAATACCTTCGCGACGTCCATCCCGGTTCCATGGCCGGCGTTGTGCTGGATCTGGATCAGCACGGGGTTGTCGCTTCCATTATCCGCCTGCAGCGTCGCGGCGAATTTAAAGGAATGGCCGGGAACCACCCGGTCGTCGTGATCGGCCGTCCAGACCAGCGTGGCGGGATACCGGACTCCCTTACGCAGGTTTTGCAGGGGCGAATATCCAAGCAGGTAACGGAACATCGCGGCGGAGTCCTCTGCCGTTCCATAATCCGAAGCCCAGCCTGCGCCAGCGGTGAAATGGTTGTAGCGAAGCATATCCATCACCCCGACCTCGGGAAGCGCCACCCGCATCAGATCCGGCCGCTGCGTCATCGTGGCCCCGACCAGCAATCCGCCGTTCGACCCGCCTTCGACAGCCAGGTAATCGGATGACGTAAAATGATTGGATTCGAGATATTCAGCCGCAGCGATAAAGTCATCGAAGACATTCTGCTTGTGCATCCGGGTCCCCGCCATATGCCATTTTTCTCCGTACTCGCCGCCCCCGCGTAAGTTTGGCTGAGCATAGATGCCGCCGTGCTCGAGCCATTCCATGCGAAGAGAGCTGAAATGGGGCGTCAGACTGATGTCAAACCCGCCGTATCCGTACATCAGGGTCGGGTTCTTTCCGTTGAGCTGCAACCCCTTTTTGTAAACGATATACATAGGTATCCTGGTGCTGTCCTTGCTCGCGTAGAAGACTTGCTGCGTCACATAATCGCCGGGAGAAAAGTTCGTGGCCGGCCGCCAGAAGGGGCTTGACCGGCCACTCCCGAGGTCAAGGTGATAGATCGCCCCCGGATAAGTGAACGACGTGAAACTGTAATAGAGCCCGCGTTCATCCTTTCGCGCCTCAAATCCGCTTGCGGTGCCCGCCGTGGGAAGAACGATCTCCCTGAGCTGCTTCCCCGCATAGTCATACTGGTAAACTCTATTTTTGACATCCTCCATATACGTCGCAAAGAAATAGCCACCGGCCTTCGAGACCTCAAGCACATTCCTCGTTTCCGGGATGACGTCGGTCCAGTTCTCCGGAGCGGGATCGGCTGCGCTGACCCTTACAAGCCGGAAATCCGGTGCGTTCCGGTTCGTGAGAATATAGAGCGATCCGTCCTTGCTGTCAACGATATCCTGGTTATAGGCATAATCCTGCACAATGGGTTTGATCGGCGCGTCCGGCTTTGTCAGGTCCTGGTAATAGAGTTGGTTCCCATAGGTCGTCTCCGCTGCGCTGATCACGAGATAATGCTGGTCTTCGGTAACCGACGCACTCAAATACCGGTGCGGCTGGCGGTCTCCGCCGATCACGAAGCGGTCACGGCTTTGCGGATCCCCCATTTTGTGATAATAGACGGTATGATGAATGGTTTTATAGACCAGGCGGTTTTGGCCGGCCGGAATGTCGTATGTGCTGTAATAAAAGCCGTCGTCCCCCTTCCAGGAAACGCCGCTGAACTTAACATTGCGGATCGTGTCCCCTACGGGCTTCCCCGTAACGGTGCTCCTGACCACCACATTCCGCCAGTCCGAACCGCCGTTGGAAAGCAGGTAGGCCATCAGGGACCCGTCCGGAGAGAAGCTGATGTCCTGCAGCGTGATCGCGCCGTTGGCTGAAAAAGTGTTCGGATCCAGGAAGATCTCGCTCTTCGCTGAATCGGCCGGGTTCCTGTTGCGATACAACACGTCCTGGTTTTGCAACCCCGTATTCCTGTAAAAATAATAATAGTCGCCATGCTTTTCCGGGGCGGTCATCCGGGCATAGTTCATCAGGGTTGTCAACTCTTGCCTGATCCTCCCCAGGAACGGGATCTTTGCCATGAAACTGTCCGTAATCCTGTTTTCCGCTATCACCCACGCCTGGGTACCGGCAGCGGAATCATTTTCGAGCCAGCGGTATGGATCGGGGACCTGCACACCAAAATAATCGTCGACGGAATCCACGGCCGGCGCGTGCGGATACGCGATAGCCGCCTGCTTCGCTTCATTGGAATGGCATCCGGCCAGCAAGGCCGCAGCCGCCAGCAACACGAAGAAAAGGTTTCGGTTCATATGGGATCATTTTTTTTGCTGCTTATCCTGACGCGACCCGTGGCTTCCGCCGCAAGTTATCCCGCATTTTCTTCCTGCGGCTTGTCCTGAACCACGGTTAGATCCGCGATATCCACGGTGATCGGCACCAGTCCCACCTGCACGATGGCCTTTTTACCGCGGATCTCCTTTACGGTTCCGACCTGGTGATTCTTTTTCATCATGACCTTGTTCCCCACCTGGGCGCTGCCGCTCACTTCGGTATATTTGGCCGCAATTTTCTTCCTGACCTTTTCAGTGACCTGCTTCTCCTTTTGTTTGAAAAGAAGCGCATGCAAATGCTTAAAGACCTCGTTCTTGTCCTCCGCTTTCCGCCAGTCCAGTACGATCTGACGGAGTTTCCGCTCCATCTCCTTCAACCAGGCGATCCGATCCTCCGAAATTTTATTCTGATGCTTCAGGAGTTCGACCTGTTGCAGATGGCGCTCCCGATGGATCAGGCCCTCCATCTCAATCTTGAGTTTTTCATTCTCTTTCATCAGTTTGTTCAGTTCCTTTTCCCGCATTTCGAGCTGACGCAGGTCCTGTTCGGTGGCGTTAAGCAGCTTG
>DATNBP010000171.1:0-20761 GCA_035572015.1 Puia sp.
ACAAAGGAGCTGGTGGACGAGTTGTACGAGACCGTCAACGTCCGGCTGAAGGCGATCAAGATCATCGCCCTCGCCAAGAACGCGATCCGGAATAACCTGGGTGAGGAAGTCAACCAGATAAAGGTGCCGACCTTGCTCATCTGGGGCAATAACGACGCGATCACCCCGCCATTTGTCGGCCAGGAATTCCATAAACTTATCCCAAACAGCGAGCTTCATTTTATCGACAAATGCGGCCATGCACCGATGATGGAACGGCCGGACGAATTCAATGCCATTTTGTTTAAATTTTTGCGAAAATTGAACGAACCGGCAGCGGTAGCCTGATTTATTGCGTCTAATAAGAGGCTGACGGCCGCCCGATTAATATTAGATTAAAAGTTGGCGAGTCAAAAGAGGCTACTATTTGCTCAACTACTAAAAGAGTAATACTTGCTCAATAAAGAGATCATATCCGCCGCTGTGCCATCGCTGCACCTGGACGACCCCGTGTCGCAGGCGCTGGATCTGATGGCGGATTTCCATGTCACCCATCTGCCTGTGGTGACGGGGGAGAAGCTGGCCGGTCTCGTCGGCGAGGAGGTCCTGCTCAATGTGGAGGACGACAGCACCCTGTTGTCGCAGTTGCAGTCGGGCTTTTCGGACATCGTCGCCCACGGGGACGCCTATTTCTTCGAGGCCGTGCAACTGGTGAACGAACACGCGTTGACGCTGATCCCGGTCGTCGCCGGGGAATCGGAATATATGGGATCGATCATCGCCATCGACCTGCTGCGGCAGCTTGGCCGGGTAGCCGGCGTGACCGATGCGGGGGGCATCATCGTCCTGGAGATGGAGAAACTGAGTTTCTCTTTTGCCGAGATCAGCAAGCTGGTAGAGACCAACGATGCACAGATTACGCAGCTCAATACCTATTCGGACGCCCCTTCCGGGAATTTCGTCATCCTCCTCCGCATCAACAAGGCCGAAATCTCGGATATCGTCGCCACTTTTCAGCGCTACGAGTACCAGGTCAAGTATTATTTCGGCGAAGAATTGTATGAAAATGAATTACGCAATAATTACGACCATCTGATGAATTATCTGAACATCTGATGAAGGTAGCCATCTACAGCCGCGTGATAGAATACGAACAGCAAAGCGGAGTACAAAGGTTGTTCGACGAGCTGATCCGCCAGCATCTGCAACCAGTCATCCACCAGCCCTTCCTGGAAAAAATAGGCTCGGCCTTTGTCCTACCGTCGGATATCGAAAGCTTCCGGGAATCCGGCGACCTCGACGAATCCATTGAATTCCTGATCAGCCTTGGCGGCGACGGCACGCTGCTCGACACCGTCTCGCTTGTCCGGGACAAGAATATACCCGTACTGGGAATCAATTTCGGACGGCTCGGCTTTTTGGCGAGCATCGGCAAGGAGGAGCTGACAACGGCGGTCACCGCCCTCGCCAACCGCACTTTCGTCGTGGACAAACGGTCGCTCATCCACCTGGATGCGAACCTGCCGCTGTTCGGGGAGGTCCCCTACGGGTTGAACGAATTCGCGATCCACAAAACGGACACCTCGCCGATGATCAAGATCCACACCTACCTGAACGGGGAATTCCTCAACACCTATTGGGCCGACGGGCTGATCGTCGCCACGCCAACGGGATCCACGGGGTACTCCCTGAGCTGCGGCGGACCCGTCGTCTTCCCGCAATCGGGCAGTTTCGTGATCACGCCGGTGGCGCCGCACAACCTGAATGTGCGGCCGATCGTCGTTCCGGATGACAACATCATTTCCTTCGAGGTGGAAGGACGGGCCGAAAATTTCATCTGCGCGCTCGATTCCCGCAAGGAGATCGTGGACAAACAGGTGCAGCTGGCGGTGCGAAAAGAGTCCTTCACCCTTAGTCTCATCCGGCTGAACGAAAACAATTTCCTCCAAACCTTAAGGGGCAAACTTTCCTGGGGACTCGATACCCGGAATTAGTCCCGCCCGGGAGGGTGAATGCCGTGCTATTGGCACGGTTTTAACATATCTATCCCATTCCCGGCAAACGAAAAATCGACAAAATTCGTTTTGGGATCAGGTTATTTTCTTATATCATGGTGAAATCATTCATTTTCTGCGCCCTGCTCGCTTGCCTGGCCGGATCCGGGGCGTCAGCGCAGGAACAGGCATTCGTACACGAAGGGGAATTCGGTTTCAATGTCGGGGCTTCGCAATACTTTGGCGATCTCAACCCGAATCTTCGACTGAACACTCCGAACATCGCGTTTGGCGCATTTTTCCGGAAGCAGTTCGGCGGGTATGTGGCGCTGCGGGTGGCGGCGAACTATACCTTTCTGGGCTATTCGGACCGGTACAACACGAGTAACCTGTTCATGTACCGGCGGAACCTCAGCTTCAATACGGATATCTACGAGCTGTCGGTGCAGGGGGACTTCAACTTTTTCAAATTCGTCCCGGGCAGTATGTACAACCGGTTTACGCCTTATATCACGTTTGGGATCGGAACTTTTTACTTCAATCCGTACACCTATTACCAGGGCCAGAAGGTTTATCTGCGGCCGCTGGGGACGGAGGGGCAGGGATCGGCAGCCTATCCCAAGCGGAAGCAATACAATACGATGGCCGTGAATTTCCCGATCGGCGTCGGGTTGAAATATAATATCAGCCGCCGCATGAATATCGGCGTGGAGGCCGTCTACCGCTTCACCACCACCGATTATGTCGACGACGTCAGCACCACTTATGCGCCGGACGCGCAGCCACATTATTTGCCGAACGGGCAACCCACGCTTTGGTATGCGCTCGAGGACCGCTCCTATGAGACCGGCGAGCCGATCGGCATCCAGGGTCGTCAGCGCGGATACTCCAACCAAAAGGACAGCTGGCTGACGGCGGTCATCTTCGTTTCCTGGAATATCATGGGCTACCGCTGCCCCAGCGCCAACCCCCATTAAATGGAACAATAGCGCAAATCTCCTATATTTGTGCCCCCCGGACCGGCGGACGAGGCGGGATCCCGGGATGTTAAACACCTGATTATGGATGGGTTGAGGGAAAAAATCGACATGGGGAGGCTGCCCAGCCATATTGCCATTATAATGGACGGGAATGGGCGCTGGGCACAGGAGAAGGGGCAGGACCGGCTGTTCGGCCATTTTCATGGGGTGGAAAGCGTGCGCGATATCGTAGAGGGCTGCGCGGAGCTGGGGATCGGGTACCTGACCCTCTATGCGTTCTCGACCGAGAACTGGGACCGGCCGGCGAAGGAAGTGACAGGGCTGATGGAGTTGCTGGTCGAGACCATCCGCAAAGAAGTGGAGACACTCAACAAGAACAATATCCGCCTGCACGTGATCGGGGATATGAGCATGCTGCCGGATTATGCCCGCGCGGAGCTGACCGAAGCGCTGCAGCTGACCGCGCGGAACCGGGGGTTGAACCTCGTCATGGCGTTGAGCTATAGCAGCCGCTGGGAACTGACGGAGGCCGTAAAGAGCCTCGCGTCGGACGTGCGTGCGGGAAAGCTGGATCCTGCGGCCATTACCCAGGACACTTTGCAGCAATATTTGTCGACCCGGGATTTTCCCGATCCGGAACTGATGATCAGGACCAGCGGTGAATACCGGATCAGCAATTTCTTACTCTATCAACTCGCTTATGCCGAATTATATTTTACCAGCGTTCGCTGGCCGGACTTCAGGAAGCAGAATCTGTACGAAGCCATCCTCGATTACCAGGGCAGGGAGCGGAGGTTTGGAAAAACAAGCGCTCAGATCCAGCAGGACCTGCTTGCTCCCGGGTCTACTTTTTAACAAACACTTTTCATAAATCCCCTTAATTTGCCGCCTCAAGCTGCCGGAGAGGGCGGTCCGAAGGCAAAAAATTAACGCTTTCATTTAAAAAACCGACTGGATGCTACGAAGATCGCTGTTTTGTCTTTTTTTACTGACCACTTACTGCTTACTGACGACAAACGCTGCTCAAGCCCAGGTGACCGATACAGCTAACAGACATCCAGCCGACATCACCAAACCAAAAGCCTCCGATTCCCTCCAAAAAGCGCAGCCAGATACTTCGAAACCAGGCATTTCCATCGACCCCGAACTGGTCGCACTGGCCAGCGGGAAGACACCGCCGCGGGAGTATACGATCGCCGGTATCAAAATTTCCGGTACAAAATACCTCGACGAATCCCTGCTGACATCGATCTCCGGTCTCACGGTGGGGGACAAGGTAACGATTCCCGGCGGCGACAATTTCAGCAAAGCGATCAATAACCTCTGGCGGCAGAACCTTTTTGCGAACATCACGATCTATTTCACGAAGCTCGTCGGCAATAGTCTCTATATCGAGATCAACGTGACGGAAAGGCCAAGACTTTCCAATTTTTATTTCGTAGGTCCGGGCGTCAAGAAGGGAGACAGGGACGACCTGGGGACCAAGACCGGCCTGATCAAGGGGCGGGTGGTGAATGAAAATATGAAGACGGTCGCTATCCAGACCATCAAGAAGTTCTATGCAGATAAAGGCTATCAGAGCACGACGGTGAGCATTTCCGAGTCGCGCGACCCCGCGATGCAGAATTCGGAGACCCTCACTTTCAATATCGTCCGGGGCCCCAAGGTCAAGATCGCGGATATCCAATTCTTCGGCAATCACGAGATCCTGGAGTCGAAACTGAAAAAGCAGATGAAGGATACGAAGGAAGTGAGCCGCATCACGCTTTTCCCGCCGCATTTCGTCACGCCGTTCGGCCCGCACGACTCGTTGACCTTCCGACAATACCTGAGCAACTGGGGTTTCCTTTCCTTTACGAGCACCAAGGAGTTCCTGGATCCGTATTTCAGGTTCAAGCTCTTCAGCTCCTCCAAGTTCAACCAGACCAAATATGACGATGACAAGCAGAAGGTCATCGACTATTACAACTCCCGCGGCTACCGCGACATGACGATCGTCGACGATGCGAAGCCGGTGGACAGCAACGGCCGGATGCATATCGCGATCAAGGTCGATGAAGGTCAGAAATATTATTTCGGGAATGTTACCTGGAAGGGAAACACCAAATACACCGATTCCGTGCTGAACCTCGTGCTGGGCATCCACAAGGGAGACGTGTACAACCTCGACATCCTGAACAAGCGCCTGGGCAAACAGGTGAGCCAGGAAGGCGGCGGCATCAGCGACCTGTATATGGATGACGGGTATCTGTTCTTCCACGTCGAACCCGTCGAAACGGCCGTCTATAACGACACGATCGATTTCGAGATCCGGATGACGGAAGGTCCGCAGGCGACGATCAAGAACGTCACGATCGCGGGCAACGACAAAACCAACGAGTACGTCATCCGCAGGGAGCTCTTCACGATCCCGGGGGATAAGTTCAGCCGGACGGACGTGATCCGCTCCACGCGACAGATCGCCAACCTTGGCTTCTTCAACCAGGAAAAGATCAACCCGGGCATCAACCCGAACCAGGATGACGGAACCGTGGACATCAACTGGACGGTAGAAGAGAAATCGGGCAACCAGCTCGAATTGTCCGCGGGCTGGGGCGGCGGCATCGGTCTGACGGGAACGGTCGGGGTCACCTTCGCCAATTTCTCCATCAAGAATATTTTCAAGAAAGATGCGTGGCAGCCATTGCCCGAGGGAGACGGCCAGAAACTGAGCCTTCGCATTCAGTCCAACGGGAAAGCGTACCAGTCCTACAATTTCTCCTTTACAGAACCCTGGCTGGGTGGAAAGAAACGTAATTCATTGACAGTCAGTCTTTACCGAAGCGTCTTCCGGACGGGAGGATACAATTTCCGCACCGGCGCCTATTCTTTCAGCGACTCGAACTCGCTGAAGAACCTGGGCGTCACCGTCGCATTGGGCAAACAGCTGAACTGGCCGGACAATTATTTTACGCTGACCTATTCGCTGAACTATACGCAATACGATCTCAACAACTATCCGTTGTTCACGTCTGCGTTCCGGAACGGGCACTCGACCAATTTCAGCTTTAAGCTGGCGCTGAGCCGGTACAATGTCGATCAGCCAATCTATCCGCGCAGCGGATCGAGCCAGATGCTGAGCGTCCAGTTCACGCCGCCCTACTCGATGATCGACCACGGCCTGACCCAGGCGGACAGTTACAAGGTGCCCGAATACCACAAGTGGCGGTTCACCAGCGACTGGTATTTGCCGATCGGGGAAGCGATGGGCGCGGATAAGAGCCGGCAATTCGTGCTGAAGATCTCGGCCAAATACGGCTTCATGGGCAGGTATAATCCGTCGCTCGGCTTCTCGCCCTTCGAACGGTTCCAGCTCGGCGATGCCGGTCTGACCAATAACTTCGGCCTGCTGGGATACGATATCATCTCCCAGCGCGGGTACCCGGTGTATGAAAATTCGAATCCGAAGGTCAACCCGGATCAACAGCAGGCTTCGCAATTCTTTGTCCTGTTCAATAAGTATACGTTGGAGCTGCGGTATCCATTCACCACCAATCCCAGCAGCACCATTTACGGCCTGGCCTTTTTCGAGGCGGCGAACGGCTGGTATGACTATACCTCGTACAATCCCTTCCAGTTGCGCCGGAGCGTGGGGTTGGGTATGCGGTTCTTCCTGCCGATGTTCGGTTTGATCGGGTTTGATTACGGTTTGGGTCTGGACCGCATTCAGAACGGTTCGATCAAGAGCGCGACAAGATTCACGTTCCTGCTGGGATACGAGCCGGATTAATGACCGGCGACCGTTCGCCGGCGCGAAGGGGCGCGACGGGCGGATTAGCGGTTGCGTTGTGAGTCGGGGGATGCGCGAAGAGGCTGGGACGCGGCGGATTTAGCTGTCGGGCTGGAAACCGGTCTTTCGAAATTGATTACATTTATGTCTAAAAATTCACTGACCATGAAAAAGCTTGTGCTTTCCGCTGTATGTCTGCTGACGATCGTGACCGTTGGGTTTTCCCAGAGCTATGCCGTCGTGGACACCAAGTATATCCTCGAGAAGATGCCGGAATATAAAGACGCGCAGAAGAAGCTGGATGCGACCTCGGCCATGTGGCAAAAGGAGATCGACGACAAGCAGGCGGCACTGAACAAGATGTATAAGGACTATGATGCTGAAAAAGTTATGCTGACGGATACTTTGCAAAAGAAGCGGGAGATCGAGTTGTTCAATATGGAGAAGGAAGTGCGGGACCTGCAACGGAAACGATTTGGGTATGAAGGCGACCTGTTCAAGCTCCGGCAGGAGCTGGTCAAGCCCATACAGGACAAAGTTTACAACGCGATCCAACAGCTGGCCGTTACCAGAATGTATGATTTTATTTTGGATAAAAGTGAAGGAATTACTGTTATATTTGCCGACCCCAAGCTGGATAAAAGTGAGGACGTGTTAAAGGCCTTGGGTATTAAATAAAATTGGTATACTAGTAAATCAAACAAAAACTATACAAAAGACAATGAAAAAGATTGTTACGGTTCTGGCGGTGGTCATGGGCCTGGTATTGTCGGGCAATTCTACACAAGCGCAGGGAAAGATCGGCACTATCGACCTGGCCGAACTCATCCCGAACATGCCGGAATACAAAAAGGCGGACACCGCTATGAACGACTTTAACAATGCATTGCAACAGCAATACCAGGAGATGGTGACCGAGTACCAGCAACAGTCGACTTCGCTGAGTTCGAAGGACACGGTCAAGTATACCGCGGCGCAGCTGGAGATCAAGCGCAAGGATCTCGGGGATCTGTTGTCGAAGCTCCAGGGCTGGCAGCAAACCGCGCAGCAAATGCAGAACCAAAAGAACCAGGAATTGCTGGCCCCGATCCGGAAAAAGGCGCTGGATGCGATCCAGGCCGTAGCCAAGGAAAACGGGTATGCGTATATCATTTCCAAGGATCAGCTGCTGGTATCGCCTCCCGCTGATGATATCCTTCCCCTGGTCAAAAGGAAAATGGGCCTGAAATAATTTTCCATCGACGATGAACGCCGGAGCCCAGTCTCCGGCTTTTTTTTTGGATTCCGTTAATTTTGCGTCATGAGCTCCTCCCAACCGATAGGCGTCTTCGATTCCGGGTATGGCGGGTTGACCGTGCTGAAAGAGCTGGTCGCCAGGCTGCCGCAATACGATTATGTCTATCTCGGGGACAATGCCCGCGCCCCATACGGGAACCGCTCCTTTGACACGGTATATCACTATACGCTGGAGTGCGTGCAGTGGCTGTTCCGGCAAGGCTGTCCGCTGGTCATCCTGGCCTGCAATACCGCTTCCGCCAAGGCGCTTCGCACGATCCAGCAAACGGACCTGCCGTCGATCGCGCCAACCAACCGGGTGCTGGGCGTCATCCGCCCCACGACCGAGGTCATAGGCAACTTTACGCGAACGGGCAACGTAGGGATATTGGCGACCACGGGTACGGTCCTGTCCGGCTCTTACCCGATCGAGATCGAAAAGTTCTATCCCGGACTCCGTGTCTATCAGCAGGCTTGTCCTTTATGGGTGCCCCTGATCGAAAATAACGAACACGGCAAACCGGGTGCGGATTATTTTGTAAAGGAATACATGGATCAACTGCGGGATCAGTGTCCGGATATCGATACCTTCCTGCTGGCCTGCACGCATTATCCCTTGCTGAAGGACAAGATTGCGGCGTGCCTGCCCGCGGGAAGCCGGCTGATTGCGCAAGGAGAGATCGTGGCGAACAGTTTGGCTGAGTATTTGCACCGTCACCCCGAAATGGAATCGCGTTGCAGCCGGGGCCGGGACATCAGGTTCTTCACGACCGACTCGACGGAAGATTTTGACAACCATGCCAGCATTTTTTATGGCGGCGGGTTGACATCGACCCATGTCCTGCTCCAGTAACAAATGAAAAGACAAGCTTTCTATACCACCCTTGTGCTCACCGCCACGGCGCTCGCTTCCTGTCACAAGGAAACCAGCATCGAGAACGGCACCGGTCTTGCGGCCGATATGGTTGCGACCATCGATGGCCAGTCCTGGCAGGCGGCCGACAGCACACAGTCGGCGATCTTTTCGCACGGGCTCGCGACCATTTCCGGGATCAGCGCGGATGGCCGGGAGATCAGTATTACGCTGGACGACACCGTGGCGGGGCTGTACACCCTGAACCAGGCATCGTCTTCCCTGGCGATCTACGCCAGCCTCGACTCGGCCGGGTCTTACGCCTTTTCGACGAACCAGGGGGCCGATACGTCGCAGGCGGGCGGCACCGTCAATGTCCTGTCGGTGGATCCCGTGCGCCGGATCATTTCCGGGATCTTTTCGTTCAAGGTCTACCGCAACGCGGATAGCAGCCAGCGACAGATCGGCTCGGGTGTCTTCTATGACATTCCGTATACCGACCAATAGGGGTGGCTACGCTGGGGCCGCTTGATCGGCGCGGTTGGCCGGGACCACTCAACAGACCCGCCGTTTTTTGATTTTTTCCCGCTTTTTGCCTACATTTGCGTCCCTTTCACCGGCGACGGGATGGTGCCCGTGGTCCTGATCGAAATATAGAAAACGTTAAAAATCATTTCAATGAAGCGCACATTCCAACCGCACAGACGTCGCCGCAAAAGCGTTCACGGTTTTCGTGAGCGGATGCAGACCGCCAATGGGCGTAAAGTTCTGGCCAGCCGTCGCAAGAAAGGTCGTAAGAAGCTGACCGTTTCCGACGAATCGAGACTAAAGTAGACCACTATAGGTACGCACCGTTCATTTAGCTGGAACAAGAAGGAAAGACTAAAGAGCCGCAAGCGGATAGAACGCGTATTCCGGGAAGGAAAGGGCATGTCGCTCTTTCCTTTTAAAGTTAAATGGCTATTCCAGGACCCCGCGGCCGGATTTCCGCTACAGGCCGGATTCGGGGTCAGCAGCAGGCAATTCAAGCGAGCGGTCGACCGCAACCGCATCAAGCGTCTGGGGCGGGAAGCCTACCGGCTGCAAAAGCAGCCGCTGGTCGACCTGCTCCGGGAAAAGGGACGATTCCTGGCCGTATTTTTTATTTATACCGGCAAGGAAGTTCCGGACTTCGCGACGGTAAGCCGGCAGATCGGTGTAGCTTTGCAGAAACTGATGAAGGAAATTGTATGAAGATCTTTCTCCGGATATTGAGCTTTCCCATCATTTGCCTCATCAGGATCTATCAATGGGTGCTCTCCCCGCTGCTGGGTCCGAAATGCCGGTTTACGCCCAGTTGTTCCAACTACGCGATCGAGGCGCTGAGGAAACATGGCCCGTTCAAAGGCCTCTGGCTGGCGGTTCGGCGGTTTTCCAGGTGTCACCCCTGGGGCGGTCATGGCGTAGACCCGGTGCCCTGACGACCTATTTTGTCATATTCTGCAGTTTGCCGATGATCTCCCGCAGTTCCGAAATGTTGTAGAATTTGTAGACCTCCGGCACCGACCCCGCGTCGAAGGACCCGGGAATGGTCGTGTACGGACCGAAGATCTTGCCTTTCGGGTTGGCGCTGATCCGCACCAGCTTGTCCGGTAAGATGAAGTAATTGCGATTGGCGTCACTGACATTCTGATCCTGCACGAGCTTTTGCAGGCTGTCGATCTTTTGCTTCAGGGCGTCCTGCGTGATCGCGGCCTGCCCGTTGTCCTCGCCCACATGCTGGTAACTGCCGATCACCGTGTCGGATTTGAGGTTGAGGATATAGAGCCCGTCCTCAGCGGCGGTGAAGGACAATTTGCCGTGTGCCGTTTGGGCGTCCAGGTTCACCGGGCTCCCGGTGGAAAAGTCCAGCTCCTGTTCATGATGGGTCGTCCCATCCGACACCGTGATATGTTGTTTCGTATCGTCGACCTTGATTTCGCTGTCCGCATAGACCATGATCTTTTTTTCGTGGCCCTTGCAAGCGCTTAGGGTGATGAGGACCGTTAGTGCGAGGAAGCCGGGCAGTCTTTTCATATTCGGTAGTTGAGGCGCCAAAAATAGCCAACCCCGGCGGGAGCGGCGGGGTTGGCAGGTAATTTATTTTTTTGCGGCCGCGAAGTGTTCGGCCACCTTGTTCCAGTTGATGATCTTCCAGAATGCGCCGAGGTATTCGCCGCGCCTGTTCTGGTATTTGAGGTAGTAGGCGTGTTCCCAAACGTCGACGCCAAGCAACGGCGTGCCCTTGATTTCCGCTACGTCCATCAGCGGGTTGTCCTGGTTCGGCGTGGAGGTCACCTCCAGCTTGCCATCCCTGCTGATGAGCCAGGCCCATCCGCTGCCGAACCGGCTGAGACCTGCGGCATTGAGTTTTTCCTTTAGTCCGTCGAGGCTACCGAAGGTCTTGTCGATCTCCTCGGCCAGTTTGCCGCCGGGACCGGCCGGCGCGTTCGGTGTCAGGATCTGCCAAAAGAAACTGTGGTTCCAGTGACCGCCGCCGTTGTTGCGCACCGCCGGGCTGATGCTTCCGGCCCTGGCCACCAGTTCCTCGAGCGATTTGCCTTCGTTGGGTGTTCCCGCAATCGCTTTATTCAGGTTGTCGACGTAGGCCTGGTGGTGTTTGCCATGATGGATCTGCATGGTCGTCGAATCGATATGCGGCTCCAATGCATCAAATGCATAGGGCAGCGCGGGTAATGTAAAAGCCATAAAAAAAGATTGAATGGTATAAAAAAATAATGTTTTGTGTCAATGCCTGACAGAAGGGATAACAAACCTACGCAAAAAATGTTAAAAGGCCGGTCATCCGCGCCGGGCCTGAAAAAAATCCCGCATCAGCGCCGCACATTCGCCGGCCAGGACGCCGCTCACCAAGGCGGTCTTCGGGTGGAAGGGCCACGCGGGGAGGGAGGCAGTTATGCCGCCCCGCCGGTAGCCGTTCTTGTCGTCTTCCGCGCCGAAGACGACCCTTGCTATCTTGCTCCAGTACAGGGCGCCCGCGCACATCAGGCAGGGTTCGACCGTGACATACAGGGACGCTTCGGGGAGATACTTGCTGCCTAAAAAATTGAACGCCGAGGTCAACGCAATGATCTCGGCGTGCGCGGTACTGTCCTTCAAACGTTCGGTCTGGTTATGGCCCCTTGCGATGACCCGGTCCCCCTGGACCACGACGGCGCCGATGGGGATCTCCCCTTCGTCGAAGGCGTTCTTTGCTTCTTTCAGGGCCTGCCGCATGAAATATTCGTCGTCCATTCAAATGGTTTAGTAGGCGCAATTATCCACCTGCGCGGCGGTGAAGCCGGCGATCATCCGTCCGGGGACAAAACCGGCATAGCGGACCGTCACCTGCCCGAGCACGGCTTCGATCTCTTCGACGGTCTTTTTCAGGACCAGCTGGTTCCGGAATTCCTTGATATGCGGGAAACCTTTCAGATAGTTGGTATAGTGCCGGCGCATTTCGAGGATACCGACGACGGGTCCTTTCCAGTCGACGGAACGGGCCAGGTGCTCGCGGATCGCTGCGCACCGTTCTTCGATGGACGGCGGGGGCAGGTGTTCGCCCGTTTGCAGAAAATGCCTGATCTCGCGGAAGATCCACGGATAGCCTATCGCCGCGCGGCCGATCATCATGCCGTCGACGCCGTAGCGGTCGCGGTACAGGGCGGCCTTCTCCGGCGTATCGATATCGCCGTTGCCGAAGATGGGGATACGGATGCGCGGATTGGCCTTTACCCGGGCGATCAGGGTCCAGTCCGCCTCGCCCTTATACAACTGGGCGCGCGTGCGACCGTGGATCGTCAGGGCCGCGATGCCGGCATCCTGAAGCCTTTCGGCCACCTCTTCGATATTTCTCGACTCATCGTCCCAGCCCAGCCTGGTTTTCACGGTGACCGGAAGCCTCGTCCCCCGCACTACCGCGGCGGTCAGCCGGGTCATGAGGTCCACATCCTTCAGCACGGCGGCGCCCGCGCCCTTGCAGACGACTTTTTTTACCGGGCAGCCGAAGTTGATGTCCACGAGGTCGGGCCGGACCGTGTCTACGATCCTGGCGCTGAGGGCCATGGCTTCTTCGTCGCCGCCAAAGATCTGAATGCCGAATGGCCGCTCGTACTCGAAAAAATCAAGCTTCTGCCGGCTCTTGATGGCGTCGCGGATCAGCCCCTCACTCGAAATGAATTCGCTGTACATCAGGTCGGCGCCCTGTTGCTTGCAAACGTACCGGAAGGGGGGATCGCTCACGTCTTCCATGGGGGCCAGGAGGAGCGGAAATGAAGGAAGTCGTATATTGCCGATGTTTATCACGTTACGGTCACAAAATTACGCACTTATCGCGGATTTCCCTAGCGGGAACCCGATCCCTGACATATGACGAATCAAGCAAGGGTACGCTCGCCCTGGTCGCAATTATCGCTCTTCTTCGGTCTGGCGGGGGCGACGCTGATCATTTTCGCCATCGAGCAATTGATCGTCTACCTGGCCGCCGGTGTCAATGCAAAGGCCGGCGCCGTACAGGTGGATCTGTTGCCCATCGGTACAGTCAAGCTGTTGCAGCTGATGTTCTCCCTGACCGTATTCGGACTGACCGGCTATTTGTACGCCGTCGTCTCCTTCCGGAAAGAGCCCGGTTATCAGCTCGGGCTGCGTCCCGCCGCGAAAAGCATTTATTTTTTAATGGCCGTGTGCCTGCTCCTCTTCTCGTTCCCCCTGGAAGAATGGCTGGGTGCGATCAACAAGCAGATCCCGCTGGCCCAATGGATGGTCCGGACGCAGCAGGAAAATGACCGGCAGGTGGAAACATTTCTGAAAGTGCGGCATGTCTACGATCCGGTCGTCAACCTGCTGATCATGGCGGCCATTCCGGCCTTTTGCGAGGAGTTGTGTTTTCGCGGAGCCTTGCAGCGGATCCTCATCCAGATCTGCCGGCGTGCATGGGCCGGGATACTGCTGGCCGCCTTCCTCTTCTCCTTCCTCCATTTCGAATTCGAAGGCTTCCTGCCCCGGTTCTTTCTGGGCATTTTGCTCGGCGCCGCCTACTGGTACAGCGGAAGCCTGTGGGTGGCGGTCGTCGCGCATTTCATTTTCAATGCGGTGCAGATCGTCGTGGCGATGTACAATCCGGCGGTTCTGGGAAAGACGGACCCGGTCTCGGGGCTCACCTGGGGGATAGCCGTCTTGTTAAGTATCGTAATAGTTGTAGGTTTGCTGGTCCGGATGCGCCGGTTGTCGACCGTCACTTACTCCGGCGTTTACGATTAAAGAAGCACTATGGCGTTGAATCCTTCCGTTTTCAGGACCCGCTCGCTGACGGCGGCCGTCTTCGTGATCGTCATGCTGACCGGGTTGTTGTGGAACCCGTTGAGCTTTTTCATCCTTTTTTCCGTCATCCATTTCGGTTGCTGGACCGAATACCGGAAGATCATCGTCCTGATCGACAAAGAATACGCGAAGGTGTCGGCGCTGCACCGGTACAGCGTCCCGGTTGCGGGCTGGTGCATGATGCTGTATTGCCTGCGCGCTGACTTCACGGTCTCGGGGTTTCCATTGTTCGAGGTGGGCAAATGGGGATGCCTGCTCTTTTTGTTGCTGATGGTGGCGGGTGAGACGATACAACTGCGCAGCATGAGCATCCGCAACATCCTCCATTCCGCCTTCGGGCTGGTCTACATTTCCATGCCGCTGGCCATGCTGGTCTGGCTTCGCGCCATCTATTATCACGGCCCCATTTTCTTTTCCGACCGGATGCCGGTGCTGATCATCATCGGTTCTATCTGGATCAACGATACCATGGCGTATATCGTCGGGTCGCTGATCGGCAGGACCCGACTGTCGGCCATCTCGCCGAAGAAAACCTGGGAAGGGACGATCGGCGGCATTCTGCTGGCGGTCGGCGTCATGTGGCTGCTGGGGAGGTCGTTGCAGAATGAACCCGCCGTGGGTCTCTTTCCGCCGTCCACCTGGATCAGCGTCGCCGCCATCGCGTCGATCGTCGGGACTTTCGGAGACCTTTTCGAAAGCAAGCTCAAGCGCATGGCCGGGGTCAAGGACAGCGGGCAAATCCTTCCGGGGCACGGTGGCTTTCTGGATAGGTTTGATTCCCTGCTGGTGGCGACCCCGTTCGCATGGGCCTACCTGGTGTGGATCGCCGGCCTCGGGTCATAAGAAATAGCTACCTTTACCCTCACTATCTTTAATGACGAACTCCACAAAATGACTATCCATCGAGAAGGCTATAAGACGATCGCTATCAGTGCCCTCGTGTTTGCTCTGATCAACCTGGTCTCGTTCTATTTCATCAGCGCGCATGCCTTCTGGCTCAGCACCGTCATCTTCCTGGTCACGCTGGCCGTCCTGCTTTTCCTCATTTCTTTTTTCCGGGTGCCCGTTCGTGAGTGCACGTCGGGACCCGAACTTGTCGTCTCGCCGGCAGACGGGAAGGTGGTGGTCATCGAAGAAGTGACCGACATGGAATACTTCAAGGATAAGCGTTTACAGATCTCCATCTTCATGAGCCCCGCCAACGTCCATCAAAACCGCAACCCGGTCGCGGGCGAGGTCGTATACAGCCAGTACCATCCCGGCAAGTATCTCGTCGCCTGGCATCCGAAGTCTTCCACGGAGAACGAGCGGCACAGCGTCGTGATCCGCAACAGCCAGGGGGATATCCTCGTCAAGCAGATCGCCGGCGCGCTGGCGCGCCGCATCGTCAATTACCTTTCCGTCGGCCAAAAGGTCGAGCAAAGTGCGGAAATGGGGTTCATCAAGTTTGGCTCCCGCGTGGACGTGCTGCTTCCGCCCGATGCGGACGTGCAGGTGAAGCTCAACCAGGCCGTGCTCGGCGGGATCACGGTACTGGCCAAAATCGGCTGATCTAAAAAATCGTTTCGAGTTCGCGGAGCGAATGGACCGTATAGGTCGGCCGGATGGCAGGAGTTGTCTTCAAATGATTGACATACACCTGATCGATACCCGCATTCATCGCGCCCTGGATATCGACTTCGATGCTGTCCCCCAGCATGATACTTTGTCCGGGGTCCGCGCCCGTGACGCGGAACGCGTATTCAAAGATCTCCTTGTGCGGCTTCAGGCTATTGGAAGATTCCGAGGTGATCACCTTTCCGAAAAAGCCGCTTATGCCCGAGTACTGCAGCTTGCTGAGCTGGGTCTTTTCGAACCCGTTGGTGATGAGATGAAGTCTGTATCCCTTCCCGGTGAGATATCCCAGGATTTCGAGGGTATAGGGAAACAGCGTCCGCCGGGTGGGCAGGGCATCCAGGAAACGGGTGTCCATCGTCCGGGCAAGCGGCTCGTCGGCGATCTTGAAATCCAGCAAGGTCAGCCACATGCGCTTCCACCGGAGTTCGTCAACCTTGATATACCCGTTGCGGTACCGCTCCCATAGTTTATCGTTGTGTTCGAGGTATCGCCGGTGAAAGACGTCGAAATCGGTCACCCCTCTTTCGCCGAGCCGGAGCGCATGATACAACTCCTCGAGGGTAAGGCGGCTGTTGGCCTCGAAATCCCAGAGCGTGTGGTCCAGATCGAAGAAAAGGTGTTTATATTGCATCCCGCAAGATAAAACATTATGAACTGTATCATCACCGGCGCCTCAAGGGGATTGGGGCGGGCTATCGCGGAAGCGTTCGGGAATGCCGGGTACGACCTGTTGCTCTCGTCGCGCGACCCGGCCATGCTCCCGGCTTCGGTCGGGGAACTGCAGGCGCGGTTCCCCTCCATCCGGATCCGGTCAAAAGCGGCGGACCTTGCCTTTCCGGAACAAGCCAGGGGCCTTGGGGAATGGGCCCTCGAAACAGGCGGGGACATCGACGTGCTCGTCAACAATGCGGGGCAATTCATCTATGGCAGCCTGTACGATGAAGCCGAAGGCGTCCTCGAAAAACTCATCGCGGTCAACCTGTACAGCGCCTATCATCTTACCCGCGCGCTGTTGCCCGCCATGGTGCGGCGCAGGGCCGGTCATATTTTCAATATCTGTTCGATCGCCTCCCTGAAGGCCTATCCTCACGGAGGGGCCTACGGGATCAGCAAGTACGCGCTGGCGGGTTTCTCCGCGAACCTGCGCGAAGAGATGAAAGAACACGGCATCAAGGTGACGGCTGTCTTCCCCGGCGCCGCCTATACGGATTCATGGGCCGGCAGCGGCGTTGACCCCCACCGGATTATGGAAGCCCGGGACGTCGCCAGGATGGTGGTGGCCGCTGCCGCGCTGTCGCCGCAGGCTACCGTGGAGGAGATCGTCCTTCGCCCGCAATTGGGAGATCTTTAACTGAAGCGCCCTACCGGGCAAGAACCGGATATTTTATATTTGTATCCCGGCGATATGAAGCGATATCTACGTACTGCATTTATTGTCCCCATCATCCTGTTGTCCGGCCATTTTGCATCCGGCCAGGTGAAATTTACTACCATTGTCAACAGCAGGGACATTGGCCAGCGCGATTTCCTGCAGGTGCAATTCGTCGTGGAGAATGCCCAGCAGATCGAACAGCTGGATCCCCCCGCGGATTTTCCCGGCTTCTCGATCGTCCAGGGTCCATTCCAGAACAGCGGGATGAGCGTCATCAACGGGAATATGTCCCAATACCAGGGCGTCTCGTTCGTCCTGCAGCCCTCGCATACCGGGAAATTTTCGATTGCAGGGGCCACTGCCCTGATCGACGGGCAGAAGATGCATTCCAACAGCGTCACCGTCAACGTGCATCCCGGCGGCGGGGGCGCCCCGGCGCCGGCCGCGGGCAGTCCGTTCGGAAACTTCCCGGCTAACCCGATGGTCCAGCCTTTCGGCGCGGATCCCTTCGGCCCGGCCAGCGCGCCGCCGGTCAACCGCGAGGAAGTGTTGCGGCCCGGTGAGAATGTGAATGACAAGATCCGCAAGAACCTGTTTGTAAAAGTCCAGGTCGACAGGAATACCTGTTATGTGGGGGAACCGATCGTAGCCGCTTATAAATTGTATTCGCGGGTCAACGAGGAGCCCCGTCTCACCAAACGGCCTTCTCTGAACGGCTTTAGCGTCTATGACATGATCGACCCCGGCGCCGATGCGGTCTCGGTCGAAAAGTTGAACGGGAAGAATTTTTATGTCAATACGATCCGGAAAGCCCAGTTGATCCCCTTGCAGGCGGGTACAGTCAACCTGGACCCGTTGGAAGTGCAAAGCACCGTTCATTTTGTAAAGGTCGCCTCGCACCAGCCGGGGCATCGCAGCGGAAACAGGTTGCAGGACATGCTGGATCAATTGTCCGAGGAAGGCAACTTCGGTCCTGAGGTTGACGAGAACGTTACGCTGGATACCAAGCCGCTCGCGATCACGGTAAAGCCACTGCCCGACGCCGGAAAGCCGGCCGACTTTAACGGGGCCGTGGGAAACTTCTCGGTGGAGGCTTCGCTGGACAAGCGGAACGTGGCGGCACAGGACGAAGCGACCCTGCACGTCGTCGTCAGGGGGAAGGGCAATCTGCCCGTCATCACGGCGCCGGTCGTGGACTGGCCGGCGGGTATCGATGCCTATGACCCCAAGGCAAAGGAGAGCGTAAACAAGACGGTGGTGCCGATGAGCGGTTCGAAATCGTTTGATTACGTTTTCACGGCGCGTGATTCCGGGCATTATACGATCCCCGCGATCAATTTCTCGTATTTCGATCCCATTTCCGCGACGTATAAATCCGCCAACAGCCAGCCCCTCGAGTTGCAGGTCATTCCTGCGGCCAAACGGTCACGCCCCCTGGCGCCAGAGGTCGCTACCGCTCCTGACGAGGACGAAGGTGTTGTTCGCGTCGTGATGCCGATCCTGCTGGCGCTTTTGCTCGGACTTGGCCTAGGTTGGGCCTGGTGGTCGTCACGGCGGAAACAGCAACGCAAAGTCGCGAAAAAAGAAGCGGCACCCGGGCCGAAGCCCGAGCCCCAGATCGGCACACCCCTGCCAAGCGCGGTCTATGTCCCTGCCGCACCCGCTCCCGATCCGTTGCTCGGGGCCAGGCGGTATTTCGAATTCGCCGACTATGGCGCTTTCTGCCGGGAGGTGAACCGGGCTATCTGGAAAGCGATCGGGCAAAAGCTGAACCTGCCGTCGAGCGAGCTCAGCAAGCAAAATGTCATGGCGCAACTGGAGCTCAGGGGCTGGGATACGCCGTCCATCCTTTCACTCGAGACCGCGTTGAATGAATGCGAGTTGAACCTCTATACGCCGGCATACGACCGGCACAATATGGAACAATTGCTGCGGCAGGCCGAATGGGTGCTGGACCGGCTGGCGTGAGGGGCGGGCGGCGGCTCGCGGCCGCTACCGCGGGGCAGAGCTGCAGGCGGGCAGGAGGGGGCGCGGCGGCTCGCGAAATTGCGACTATTCCGTGTATTTATAGCCCACTCCCCTCACGGAGTGAAAGTATTTGGGATGGCGGCTGTCTTCCTCGAAGTATTTGCGAAAATTAAGGACGAAGTTGTCGATGGTCCTTGTCGTGGGATACACGTTGTAGCCCCACACTGCCTGCAGGATCTTTTCCCGGGTCACCACCTCGTTGCGGTTTTCGATCAACAGCTTGAGCAGCATGGCTTCTTTCTTGCTGAGCTGGATGCGCTGACCATCCTTGGTAATGGCCTCCTGGGCCTTGAAATCGATGCTGTTCTTTCCAAAGGAATATTGTTCCCCCGAGGAGTCCTTATCGTGCATCTTCTTATTCTTTTCGATAAGCTTCTGGATGCGAAGCAGGAGCTCTTCGAGGTTGAAAGGTTTGGTCAGATAGTCGTCAGCCCCTTTCCGGAGGCCCAGCACACGGTCCGCGCTGGCATTGCGTGCGCTGAGGATGAGGATGGGCACGTCATTGTTCTGGACGCGGATCGTTTCCGTAACTCCAATGCCGTCCATGCCGGGGAGCATCACGTCCAGGATGATGAGGTCGAAATACTCCGACTGCACGGCGCGCAGCGCGCCCGCGCCATCGTAAGCCGACGTGATCTCGTAGCCTTCCAGTTCAAGGTTCAGCCGGAGAGCTTCGTGAAGGTTCTCTTCATCCTCCACCAGCAGGATGGAAATTTTTGCGCTCATAGCCTTAGAATTCCACTGTAAAAATACTTCCGGTTGGGGAATTGTCCGCTACCCGGATCGCCGCCCGGTGATCGGCGGCGATCTTACGGCAGAGATACAGTCCCAGACCGGTCCCTTTGGCGCGGCGGGTCGTTTCCTGGCCGCTCCGATAGAATTTCCCAAAGACCTTCTTTTTCTCGTCGTCCGGTATCCCCGGGCCCCGATCGGCGACCGTCAGCAGCAAGTGCTGATCCTTCCTTTCAAGCGCCAGGCTGATCGGCGTCTCTTTCGGAGAATACTTGAGGGCATTCTCGAGCAGGTTGCCGAGGAGCAGTTGCAGCAGAAAGGGATCGCCGTTGATCGTGCATCCGGGCTGGATCCGGTCGATCCATTCCCGGTCCGGGAACCGGTGGCGGAAGTCCTGCACGGACTTGCCGGCGAGGGCAGAGAAATCGACCAATTCCTTTGTCTGCGAGTAGCCCGCGCCCTCGAGCTGCGCAGCGACAAGGATATTATTCGCGAGTGCATCCAGCCGGTTGGTCTCCTGGATCGTCGCCTGCAGGATCCGCTGTTGCTTTTCCTCTTCGAGCCGGTATTTGCGAAGCGTCTCCAGGTTGAGTTTCGTCACCGCGATCGGCGTCTTCAGCTCATGCGTCACCGCCATCATGAAATTCTGCTGCTGGAGCTGGAAGCGGATCTGGTGCCGGACTTCCCGGTATACGAAACCGCTGCCGAGCAGGATCACGAAGAGGAAAGTACTGCCCTCGCCGATATAGGCCGCCGTTTGCCTTTTTTCTTCGGCCAGGATGGCCGCGCGGCGGGCGCCATAATCCGGGGCGCCGGTATCGAGTT
>DATNBP010000172.1:0-4781 GCA_035572015.1 Puia sp.
ATCGAGGTTCATCCCCAACAATTCGGGCGCACCCCCCTCAACCATGTTTTCGTTATTTTCCATATGGCGTGTTGTATCTCCGTGTTTCGTCGTTGCGGTGGCACCTATCTTGTTGCAAGCAGTGCGACAAGGAGGGCGAGGACAAGGATCGAAAGGCCGATGATCAGCAAGATACCGATAATCTTGAAGTACAGCCGAAGACTGTCGAATCCGCTGTTCACCTTGAGCGCATTCATGCTTTGCACGCCCTGACCGACCGCCACAGCAAAACGATAAAGGAAGTAATTGATGGCGCCGCCGATGATTACTACCAGGAAGGCGCCAAGCACGCCTGAAGCGCGCAGCGTGACGCCGATCGCGGCGGAATTCTCATCTGCCTGTCCCGCCGCCGGATGACCGAAAAAGGCCGTGATCAAGGTACAGATATAACCGATAAAAGCGCAGATCGAGGTGACCTTGGCCCAAAGCGACAACTGCCTGAGATGGTCGAGGCCGACGCCGTCGAAAGAAATGTTGAAAATATTGTCCGCGTCTGTGACAGTTCCGGCCGGCGTTCGATTTTCCATGGTAATAAGGTTTACAGAGCCGTGAATGTTGAATATATCGTACTGATCAGGGACAGGACGCCCAGCACGCCGTTTATCATGAAATAGATCCTAAGACTGTTCAGACCGTTATTGAACGTCACCTGGTCCTGGGTTTCTATGCCCTGGCGCGTCAGCGCGGAGAACCGGTACAGCAACACGACCAGAATGACGGCGATCGCCAATACGATCAGGGCGAATGCCAGCGCCAGTCCCATACCGGCATTCTCTATGCCGGTCAGTTGCCGGAAGTACCGCGCGAGTAATGAGCCTGCGGCCAGCATCGCCAGGACAAAGACGCCAAGGCCTGCAAATCCGACGATGGCCAGAAACTTCGACCACCTGGCCGTTTCTTTCAGCGTGATTCCGCCCTGGTAATCGAGATGCATCCCAAGCAGCTCGGCCTTGTTTTCCTCCATAAGCGCTGGTTTTACCGGAACACAATAAAACAAAAAAAAACGATATTTCCAACAGGGACGGGACAGGCCCCTCCTCCTAATATGCCCGTGCAAACAATACCCGCTGCGAACTTGGTTTACCGGAGTAAATGCATTTCCCGTTCTCCTGTGCCGCATCCAGCGGGATGCAGCGGATCGTCGCTTTCGTCTTTTCTTTTATAGCTTCTTCCGTCTCCACGGTCCCGTCCCAGTGGGCCAGGATAAATCCACCCTTTTCGTCCAGCAGCCGTTCAAATTCGGTCATGCTGTCTGCCGGAGTGATGTGCGCGTCCCGGTATTCCTGCGCTTTGCGGTACATCGATCGCTGGATCTCTTCCAGCAGGCCGCCGACGTATCCGGCCAGCCCGTCCAGCGACCGGGACGTCTTTTCCTTCGTATCCCGGCGGGCGACCTCAGCGCTATTGCTGTCCAGGTCGCGCAGCCCGATCGCGATGCGCACCGGGACCCCTTTCATTTCGTATTCGGCAAATTTGAAACCGGGGCGGGTATTGTCATTGTCATCGAATTTCACGCTGATGCCCGCAGCCTTCAGTTCGCTTGCCAGCTGGCGGCATTTGGCGTCCAGCTGATCCTTCCTGTCTTCCCCTTTGTAGATGGGAACGATCACCGCCTGGAGCGGTGCGATCCTGGGTGGCAGGACCAACCCGTCGTCGTCGCTATGCGCCATGACCAGTCCGCCGATCAGACGGGTGCTGACCCCCCAGCTGGTCGCCCAAACATATTCCAGCTGATTGTTCCTGTCCGAATATTTGACCTCGAAAGCCCTGGCGAAATTTTGTCCCAGGAAGTGTGATGTCCCGGCCTGCAGCGCTTTTCCATCCTGCATGAGGGCCTCGATACAGTAGGTATCCACGGCGCCCGCGAACCTCTCGTTGGGGGTCTTGACGCCACGCACCACCGGGAGCGCCATATATTCCTCCGCAAACTGCGCATAGACTTCGAGCATCTGTTTCGTTTCCGCGATCGCTTCTTCCGCCGTAGCGTGCGCCGTGTGCCCTTCCTGCCACAGGAACTCCGTTGTCCGCAGGAACAGCCGGGTCCGCATTTCCCACCGGACCACATTGGCCCACTGGTTGATCAGCAGCGGAAGATCGCGATAACTGCGGATCCAATCCCTGTAAGTATTCCAGATGATCGTCTCGCTGGTCGGGCGTATGATCAGTTCCTCATCCAGTTTCGCCGACGGATCCACCACGACGCCGCCGCCGTTCGGATCGTTCATCAGCCGATAGTGGGTCACGACCGCGCACTCTTTGGCAAACCCCTCGACGTGGGCTGCCTCGCGGCTCAGAAAGGATTTGGGGATAAACAGCGGAAAATAGGCGTTGACATGGCCGGTATCCTTGAACATGCGGTCCAATTGATCGCGCATCTTCTCCCACAGGGCAAATCCGTAGGGCTTGATGACCATGCAGCCCTTGACCTCCGAGTGATCCGCAAGCCCCCCCTTGATCACCAGGTCATTATACCACTGGGAATAATCCTGCTGGCGACTCGTGATTTCTTTACTCATTAATCACTTTTTAACATTAAAAATTAACCTTTCCTTAAAAACACGCGTATATTATTGTAACTTTATAGAAACCCTGCATATGCCCCTCCGCGAGGGAGGGCAAATGTAACAAATTCGATTGAAAATTATTATATTACACGCCATGAAACGTCTCTATACCTTTACTCTTTTAGCGCTTGCCGCCACGATCGGAATGACGGCTTGTTCGTCTTCTAAGAGCGCACAGGGCAGCGCTGATCTTTATTCTTCAGGAAGAGGCAGCGGCTCGGATTATGTGGCCGCCAGCCCGAGCGACCAGTATGTGCAAATGAAGTCCCAGGACTATTACCGCTGGTCTTACTTTGATGACTATAATGCCTACGACGCCTATTATGCACCTGCGCCGATGTATGCGGGCTATGGTGGTTTCGCTCCCGGTATCGGCGTGCCGTACCCCTGTTACGGCTTCGGGTACAGCCCGTTCTTTGGCCCCAGCTTCGGCTTGGGCCTTGGATTCGGAGACCCTTATATGATGTGGGATAGCTACTTTATCTGGAACAGTTGGTACAATCCTTACTTTTACAACCCGTATTACGGCGGAGGTATGATCGTTGCGGGCAAATCGCCGACCTCGATCTATTCCAACCTGCGGCCTTTTAACACGATGAGTTACCGCAACGGATTGGCGCATGCGGGAATTACGACTGCAGGGCGGAACGTAGTCTACCGGCCCGGCATGCGATCCACTTCGGCATATAATTCCAGATATTCCTCCCGGACCGCTTCCAGTTTCCGGCCGTATCGGCCCGTTAACACCTACCGGCCGGTCAACCGCACGTACCGGACCTACAATCAGCCGACACGGGGCTTCAGCGCACCGGTCCGCACCTACTCTCCCCCGGTTCGCTCTTTCGGCGGGGGTGGCGGCGGTTTCAGGCCCGGCGGCTTTGGCAGACATTAATTACACTCGGAAATAACACTCGGATATGTCATTCAAGGCCGGTCGAAAGACCGGCCTTTTCACTTAACTCTACCAGACTCCCGGTCGAAAGACCGGCCTTTCACGCCGTGATCACAGCGCTGTCTTTGCGGCGGCTCCAATACTATGGCGACTACCGGAAACATCCATTTCACCAGGACCATGCCCCACAAAAAAAAGGCCCCGCGATGCGGGGCCGGTGCGTTTATGCAGAACGGGACTAGTAATCCATTCCGCCCATGCCAGGCGCGCCACCCGGATGAGCGTGCGCTTCTTCCTTCTTCGGTTTGTCGGCGATCACACATTCGGTGGTCAGCAACATTCCAGCGATAGAAGCGGCATTTTCGAGCGCGATCCTGGTCACTTTTGTCGGATCGATGACACCAGCCTTGAGCAGATTCTCGTATTTCTCCGTCCGGGCGTTGAAACCGTAGTCGGCCTGGCCTTCTTTCACTTTCTGCACCACGATGCTGCCTTCGACTCCGCAATTGGCGACGATCTGACGCAGGGGCTCTTCCAACGCACGTTTGACGATGGCGATGCCGGTGGTCTCATCTTCATTGCTGCCTTTCAGCTTCTCGATCGATTCGATGGCGCGGATGTACGCAATCCCACCGCCGGGAACGATGCCTTCTTCGACGGCTGCGCGGGTTGCATGCAGTGCATCATCCACGCGATCCTTCTTCTCTTTCATTTCCACTTCCGTGGCAGCGCCGACATAGAGAACGGCAACACCGCCGCTCAACTTGGCCAGGCGCTCCTGAAGCTTTTCCCTATCGTAGTCGGAAGTCGTCGTCTCGATCTGTGCTTTGATCTGATTGACGCGGGCGGTGATATCTTCCTTCTTGCCCTTGCCGCCGACGACGGTCGTATTGTCCTTGTCAATGGTAACGGAAGCAGCCGTACCCAAATAGCTGAGGTCAGCGCCTTCCAGCTTATAGCCTTGTTCTTCGCTGATCACGATGCCCTTGGTCAGGATAGCGATATCCTGCAGCATTTCCTTGCGGCGGTCGCCGAAGCCAGGAGCCTTGACGGCAGCCACCTTGATGGTGCCGCGCAGTTTGTTGACCACCAGCGTAGCGAGCGCTTCGCCTTCGAGGTCCTCAGCGATGATCAGAAGCGGCCGACCGCTCTGAGCAACCTTCTCCAGGATATGGAGGATATCCTTCATCGCGCTGATCTTTTTATCGTAGATCAGGATGTAGGGGGTTTGAAGCTCTGCCTCCATCTTTTCGCTGTTCGTAACGAAATAGGGGGAGATATAACCG
>DATNBP010000173.1:0-62386 GCA_035572015.1 Puia sp.
CACCATTAAGATCCTGCCCGGCGTCCAAAACCTCAGCGACTCCAACGTGGCGCTGCTTCAGACCACTTCCGTCAGTTTCGACCCCAATGGGTCCGGCTATATTGTCAACGCCAATTTAACCTGGCGCGGGGGAAATTCGGCGCCGGTGACCAACCCCGTATCCGGGAAACTGGTCTACTCGCCCAAAGTCACGGTCACAGAGGGGACCAGTACGTTCTCGGTATTCGGGCTGCAGTTGACATTCGTCTTCAATTGCCGCGACTATAATATTGCCAGCACGAATATTGGCGACGCCATAACGGTCCAGGCCAATATGAATTTTAACAACAAGTGATTTTAATAGAATAATCATGAAAAAGCTATTGATCATTTCCGGGCTGGTCGTATTGATAGCGACCGGAGTCTCCGTGACAGGTTGCTACAAAGACATCATTGTTCCGCCCATTACCGAAAGCGGCCCGCCACCTTCGGTGAGTTTCAATAACCAGATCCTTCCCATTCTGACGACGAGTTGCGCCAAATCCGGGTGCCACGTGCCCGGAAGCCAAACTCCCTATATGGACTCCGCAGAGGCTTACCGGAATCTGATCAACGGGGGTTTTGTAAATACCGCCGCCCCAAGCCAAAGCATCATCTACCAGGAACTGAATGGGGGCCCGATGCAGGTAAACATACCCTCGCAGGCAGATATTAATCTAATCTACTATTGGATCGAGAATGGGGCGCCGAACAACTAGCCCTCAAAAAAAAATAAAATGAAACACGTATCTCATCGACCAACAGGCGCATTGGCCTGGCGGCCGTTCCTTCTCGCGGCCCTGTTCTTCCTGCCATTCGCCTTATTCGGTCAGGACAGCGCTGTCACCGCGCCCACGCAGATGCCTGCCAAAAAAGCGAAACCCGTCAAGAATACCTTTCAAAGTGTCCTGCTTATCGACGATCAGACCGTTATGGTTCCCGTTAAAGGAACTTTCGAAGCGGACATCCAGCACCGCTTTGGAACGGTCCAGAATGGCTATAAGGACCTGTGGGGCATTTACGGCTCCTCGGATATCCGGCTTGGATTTGCGTATGCCCCCGTCAGCAACCTGTACCTCGGGTTCGGGCTGGCAAAGACCAACATGCTCTGGGACGGCAGCGCCAAATATGCGATCCTGCGGCAAACAAAAGGCAAATATCCGGTTAGTGTAACGTATTACGGCAACATGGCGTACAAGTCGATACAAGATCCGAATCACATCCTGTTCAGCTATAATTCCCAACGGTTCTCATTCTTCAATGAGCTGATGGTGGCCAGGAAAGTATCGGACCGGTTTTCCGTCCAGGCAGGCATCAGCATTTCGCACCAGAACTCAGTCCCCGGTTACTATACAACCTATGACAGCGCGGCAAAGATCAAGTTCAAGAAAGAAAAATGGGACCTGTTCGCGGGATCCGTCTGCTTGCGCTACAAGCTCACAGAGGGAACTTCCTTTATTGTCGACTACGATCAGCCGCTTACGAAATTCCCGGCCAACAATCCGCACCCCAACCTCGCGTTTGGCTTTGTGTTCAACACCAGCGGCCACACCTTCCAGCTGTTCGCCGGCAACTACAATTTCCTGAACCCTCAACAGAACAGCCTGTACAACAGCAACAATCCGTTTGGGTACAAGGAAACAGGAGGTGCAAGTGTGCCGGGCGGCCAGTTCGTGATCGGTTTTAATGTTACCCGGCTATGGAACTTCTAATCCGCTGCCTGCCGCTCGTGGCAGGAATGCTACTCTTCGGTTGCACCCGGGATCCGGCAGTGCGATCCGGAGTTCAGGGCTCCCGGCCGCGGCATGTCGGGAAACCCCCGGCGCGGGCGCGGGACACCGTTCGGATCGGCATACCGGCTGCGGTCTTCTTTTACCCGGATTCGTTGCAGTTGGCAACGGTGAAAGCTTTGCTCGACACGAGCGTGTACCAGGCGATCATGCACGACTACTTCTACCAGATGCGGTATGCCGGGAAAGTGGTCCGCGAGTCCTGGCCGGCCCTAAGCACCGTTTCGGTCAAGGACCACCGTTACCTGCTCTTTGTAAAAGAGGACAGCAGCCGGAAATGCATCGATCTCGACAAGGTGAGCGATTTGTACGGCGTCTGTCTTTTCGACGGCCGGAAAGACCCGGCGCTTGCGGACTTGCCGAACATCAATACCGCCCTCGGATTTTATTTTAAAGAACATTGAAGCACAAACCTCAAACTATAACCAAAATCAGAACAACATGAAAAAAAATCGTATTCCCCTGGCCATGTTGACCGCTGGGATGGCGTTAGCAGTCCTCGTCTCCGCCTTTACCCCGTTACAGCAAAAGAAGCCCTGGCCCGTTCCCGATTCGTATAAGAACAAGAAGAACCCGGTCGCTTCGAACGCCACCTCGATCGCCGCGGGTAAAGAACTTTGGAATACCCACTGCAAATCCTGCCACGGCGCAAAGGGTTTAGGGGATGGAAGTAAGGCCTCTCAACTGAAAACGGAGCCTGGCGACTTTTCCACGTCCGAAGTGCAGTCGCAATCGGACGGATCGATGTTTTATAAAGTCTCCGAGGGCCGTGACGATATGCCAAGTTTCAAAAAGAAGATCCCTGACGAGGAAGACATCTGGAATGTGATCGTTTTTGTCCGTACGTTAAAAAAATAAAAACACAGCAGCATGCAAACCGACAAAGATGCGATCGAAAGTGTATCCCCTGCCAGGAGGCGGCTCCTGGCCCGCTTGGGTGTGCTCTCTTTCTTCGCGCTGGTAGCCGGGGCCGCCGGGCTGCCGGCAGGCCGGAAACGGAACACCGCCAGTTGCGCTCCGGGAAATAAGCCCCGGATGATCAGAATGCTCGCGGAAGACGGGACGCTCATGGAAATTGATGCTTCCCTCGTCCAACCGGGCGGCCAAAAAGCCAGCGACGCCGAGATCCACGGGTGGATCAAAAAATAGCAACTATTTACATTACCCATAATAACTACCGATGGAACAAGATAAAAGTACAAGACGGGAATTCATGCTGACGGCCCTGCTCGCCGCAGGCGCCGCCGCCGGTTGCCACTCGGGTGAATCCGCGTTCCCGGCCGCCGCGGGCAGTGAGGTACAGCCCTCGGGAAAGAAAGTGAAACTATTGTCCGTGGACGGAGAGATCGTAGAGGTCGACCAGGCATTCCTGAAACCCGTACCGCACCTGCCACCCCTGTCAAACACCGAGGAAAGGTTGGGAATACCCGGAAAGAAATTTGTCATGGTCATCGACCTGTCCCGGTGCAAGAACCTGAGGAAATGCCAGGAAGCCTGCAACCACGCCCATGAGCTCAACCCGGGTCAGAACTGGGTTAAGGTGTACCCCATGCAGGACGCCGAGCATACGGCGCCCTACTGGGAACCGACGACTTGCATGCACTGCGACGAGCCGCCATGCGTCAAAGTCTGCCCGGTGGACGCCACCTTCAAACGACAGGACGGCATCGTCCTGATCGACAGCGACAGGTGTATCGGCTGCCGGTTTTGCATGGCCGCCTGCCCATACTCCACCCGGGTCTTCAACTGGTCCGCCCCTGAAATTCCGGCGGAAAAAGCCAAACAGCCGTACTCTTGCGAGACCAGCATGCCGCAAAAAAAGGGAACGGTCGGGAAATGCGATTTCTGCGCCGATATGACCCGGAAGGGAGAATTGCCGCACTGCGTGACGGCCTGCCCTAACGGTACTTTCCTTTTTGGTGACATGAATGAAGATACCGTGACGAATGGTTCCGAGACCTTCCGGTTCAGCGACCTCATCAGGGACAAGGCGGGATACCGGCTGATGGAGGACCTGGGAACCAAACCAAGCGTCTATTACCTGCCGCCTGTCGACCGGAATTTTCCGTTCCAGTCAGGGGAGGAAGAGGACAGCATCCAAAAAAAATCTTAACTGAGCAGTCGTGGAAAACATTCAATCAACAGCCGAAGAGCATACGATCAGGGACCTGCTTCCACAGAAATTCGGCAAATGGGGCAAACGGTTTACGGTCTTTCTGGTCCTGGTTTGCCTGCTGGGGGCTTATGCCTATTACCGCCAGCTCCGATACGGCCTGGTCGTCACCGCCATGCGAGACTATGCTTCCTGGGGCATCTATATTTCGAACTTCGTGTTCTTTGTCGCGATCAGTCTCGTCGGCTCATTGATCACCGCGGTTTTCAGGCTGCTAAATGTCGGGTGGAGCAAGCCGCTGACAAGGATCGCGGAGGTCATCGCCGTTGCGGCCATCATTTTTGCCGCCCTCATCATCATCGTGGACATGGGCCGTCCGGAGCGATTCTACCACCTGTTCCTGTATGGCCGCGTCCAGTCGCCGATCATCTGGGACGTCATCGTCATTACCACTTACTTCTTTATCAGTCTTCTGCTACTCTATTACCCGCTGCTTCCCGATTTGAAGATACTCCTGCGGTTCAAGGAAAGGTCGAGCCCGGGACTCCAAAAGTTCTACAGGTTTATCGGCTCGTTCTGGAAAGGCACACGCGAGCAGGTCCGGCTCAGTGATCGGGCGATCAGCATCCTTTGCGTGACGATCGTGCCTGTGGCCTTCTCTATCCATACCGTTACCTCCTGGTTGTTTGCGACGACATATCGCCCCGGCTGGGACAGTACCAATTTCGGCGCCTATTTTATCGCGGGCGCCTTTCTGGTCGGCGCCGGTTCAGTTACCATTGCCATGTATGTCTTCAGAAAAGCATATCACCTGGAAAAATACATCACCGACGACCATTTCGACAAGATGGGGAAGATCGTCGTGCTGCTGGCGCTCGTCTACCTCTATTTCAACCTCAACGAATTCCTGACGCCAGTTTTCAAGATGAAAAAGTCGGAGGCAGGGTACCTCCGGGACCTGCTGACAGGCGACTTTTCGGGCGTTTTTTGGTTTGCCATTCTGACCGGCATGATCCTGCCGATCATTGTTCTGCTGTTCCGCAAGGGAAGAAGGCCGCTGCCTGTCTTCATCGTGGGTATCATGGTCGTCGTCGGAGCCTGGCTCAAGCGCTATCTCATCGTAACACCTACCCTGCTCAATCCATTTCTTCCTATGCGTAACGTGCCCGAATCCTATCACCGCTACTTTCCAAGTTGGGAGGAGTGGGCGATCGCTTTTGGCTCGCTGGCCGGTTGCCTGCTGGTGATCACCCTGCTTGTCCGCATCTTCCCTATCATTCCCATTCAGGAAACTTTAACCGAGCAATATGAAGCCGTTGAAAAATAGTTGTATCGCCGTCCTGGTCTTCGTAGTCAGCCTACCCGGCTATCATGCCTTTTGCCAACCCGCCGCCAAAGGCAGGCTAACCGTCGCATTGAGCTATGTTGCCGTCAACGACAAACTGCCCTATCTCGTGGCAAGGGCCAAAACTAAGATCAATGGCCGGTTCCGGCCGGTCGGCGGCGTGACGCTGAACCTGTACCTGACCGACGACTCTTCCGGCCACCTGATCGGGGAAGTGGTCACCAACGACAAAGGGGAGGCTTCCGTCCTGATCCCTCCGGCCCTCAGGCAGGAGTGGGACCGGTCGATGAAACATACTTTTTTGATCAGGTTTCGCGGCAACGGTGATTTTGGTCCCGCGGACGGAGACCTGACCGTAGCCAGGGCAAAGATCCGGGTCGATACACTGGCGGGCAGGAAGATCTCCGCGACTGTCCTGGAATGGAAGGACTCGGGTTGGGCGCCGGTCAAAGGCGTTGACGTGGCCATTGCGATCAGACGCCTGGATTCCTGGCTGAATGTAAATCAAACAGCAACCTTCACCACCGATTCCACGGGTTCGGCGCAGGCAGACTTCAAACGGGACAGCATTCCGGGCGACGAGAAGGGAAATATTGTACTGGTGGCGAAAGTCGATGATAACGACAATTATGGAAGTCTCCTCCAGGAAATGACCGTCCCTTGGGGATCAAAATTTACCGGGGAAAATGCTTTTGCCCAAAGAACGCTCTTCGCGACGCGGAATAAGGCCCCCGTATGGTTGCTGATAACCGCTTATACCATCGTCATTTGCGTCTGGGGCGTCCTGGGTTTTCTCGCCGTCAACCTCGTGAAGATCAGGAATTCGGCAGTATAAGGTGCCTTTTTTCGCCGCTCACTGAGGTTTCTCCTCGCCTGCGGGGCGTTCTGTGCCCTCCGCCTGAGTGGGCGGAGCGGGCGGGGTGGAAACGATTTGCCCGTTTTCATCGACAAATGCCAACATCTCTTCCAGGGGTTTCCCCTTCGTTTTATTCGCCCGGCGCAATACCATCTTTTCCTGCTTTTCCAGCTTTTCCTTCCGGCGCTTTTTTTGCTTTTCGCGTTTGCTGAAACTTTGTTTGGAACTTCCCATGATACTTTTGTTTGATGAAGGTAGCTCTTTATTCGCAGCTTATAGCTGTTTTTCAGCAGCCCTTCCCGCCTGAAATATTTTTTTAGGTTGCTGTCATTTTATTGCTTACCTTAGAGTTATTCCTGAGATGGCTTCCTTATAAGTTTAATCTGCTCGTCTACCGCCTTCAGTTTGCTCATATAAATTGCCATAATTCCAACCCTTCGCTATGACTATCCATATTGGCAATTTGAACATCATGACAACGGCGAGACAACTGGCAGAGCTCTTTCGTCCATTTGGAAATGTGTCATCCTCCAGGATAATCGCCGCCGGACCAAAGGGCCGCTCAAACGGAAGCGGCCTGGTGGAGATTGAGAGATTTTGCGGCAACAGAGCCGTCAGGATGCTGCACCGTCAATTGTTCATGAATTCCTATATCGACGTCAAAGAAGTATTTGTCTGATCGCGGCATACCCGCAACCGATAGGCCGCCGCTTCAATTCACCTATATATCTCCCAAAACCAGGAATAAATCGATACCCATCGACGGATTTGTGATCGGGGGGAACCTGCGATCCTGCGGGCCGCAGCCAGGCAAGATTTGATCATTCTCATATCCGGGATTGACAGCAATCACTCCATTTCCTCCGGGTTAATTGTTATTTACGACTGTTGGCTGTAACGCCAACCCACGTCATATGTTCAGCCAAACCATCCATTGGATTTTCAGGACAACCTCCGGCAAACTCGTCTTATTGCTGGGCTGCTTTACGCTACTCTGGGTGCTGTTGAGATTTATCAGGGGTCTCGTCACCAACAAGATCCAGGACCATGACCGCAGGTATCGCACAAAGAAGCTGATAGACTTTGCGAAATATATCTCGTTAATCTTGTTGATCGTGATCCTTTTTGGCAACAATACCAACAATCTCTCCGTTCCCCTCGGGATCGCCGGAGCGGGGATCGCATTTGCATTGCAGGAGGTCATTACCAGCGTAGCCGGCTGGCTGGCCGTAGTATTCGGCGGGTTTTACCGGACAGGGGACAGGATCCAATTGGGCGGTATCAAGGGAGATGTGATCGATATTGCGGTATTGCGGACAACGTTGATGGAAATCGGGCAATGGGTCGACGGAGACCTGTACAACGGCCGGATCGTCCGGGTGGCCAACAGTTTCGTCTTCAAGGAACCGGTCTTCAACTACTCGGGAGACCTCCGGTTCTTGTGGGACGAGGTCAGGGTATCCATCCAATACAACTGCAACCACAAAAAGACCAGGGAAGTGCTCACCGCTATCGCCAACGAGGTATGTGGCAATTATTCAAAGCAGGCCCAGGAAGGTTGGCAGACCTTGCTGAGAAAATACCTGATCGAGAACGCGAGGACGGAACCGATGGTCACCATTATGGCAAAAGAAAATTGGATCGAATACACGATCCGGTACATGGTGGACTATAAAAAAAGGCGGAGCACGAGGGATCGGATCTTTAGCCGTATCCTGGAGGAGGCAGCCGCAAGCAACGGCGACATCCGTTTTGCCGCTGAAAACGCCCAACTCGTACAATGGGTCAATTAGATTGACCTACCTTTATTCTCATGCAGCTTTACGACGCCCTGGCCATACTCGTGGTCATCGCCACTGTGTTCGGCTATATCAATTACCGGTTTATCCGGTTACCCGACACGATTGGCGTGATGCTCATCTCGGTAGCGACCTCGCTTGCGATCATCGCCGTCGGTCACTACCAGCCCACACTGTTCCGCGAGATCACCGGCTTTGTCCGCAAGATCGACTTTTATAATGTACTTGTCCGGATCATGCTCAGCTTCCTGCTTTTTGCCGGCGCGATCCACATAGACGCGAGCGAGTTGCACCGGCTCCGGGCGCCCATTCTCACCTTTTCCACCCTGAGCGTGCTGCTCTCGACGGGCATCGTCGGCGTGCTCTTCTACCTCTTGTGCGCCGCCTTTCATGAGCCCGTCGCTTTGACCTATTGCCTGCTTTTTGGGGCGATCATCTCGCCAACCGACCCGATCGCCGTGCTCAGCATCCTGAAAAAGGCAAAAATTTCCCGCTCCCTGGAAGTCAAGATCACGGCCGAGTCGCTTTTCAACGACGGCGTCGCCATCGTCCTTTTCCTGTGTATGTATGAAATTGCTGCTTCGGGGACGGAGAACCTGTCTGCCATGAATGTACTGCTGTTGTTCCTGCGACAGGCCGGCGGCGGCATTTTGTTAGGTTGGGTGCTGGGATATGCGGGCTTCGTCCTGCTCAAAACGATCGACTATTACCAGCTGGAAGTGATGATCACGCTGGCTATTGTAATGGGCGGCTATCTCCTGGCAGACCAACTTCGGGTCAGCGGGCCGTTGGCCATGGTGGTGGCGGGGATCATCACGGGAAACAAAAGCAGACTGTATGGCATGAGTAACCTCACCAGGGACTATCTCGACAAATTCTGGTCGCTGGTCGACAACCTGTTAAACGCCGTACTGTTCCTGCTCATTGGTTTTGAGCTGTTGATCATCCCATTCCGGCCGGCCTGGCTGGTTCTTGGCGGGCTCGCGATCGCCGTGGTTCTGGCCGCCCGGTACATTTCCGTCTGGCTGCCAATCCGCCTGCTGCGGCTCCGAAGCGGCTTTCAGAAAAACTCCATCGGCATTCTGACCTGGGCCGGTCTGCGCGGCGGGCTTTCCCTGGCATTGGCCCTTTCACTCCCCGCAGCGATGCACGGCAGCCTTTTCCTGGTGGTCACTTATATAATCGTCCTTTTTTCGATCCTGGTTCAGGGGTTGACCATCGGCCGCATCGCCGGAAAGGCCGGCAGATGACTGTACAACCTGTTGCAGGGGCAATGTAATGATAAAGGTGGCGCCCACTCCGTCGATACCTTCGGCCCGGATGTTGCCTTTATGTCGTTCGACGACCTTTTTCGACAACGATAGCCCCAGCCCGGTACCATCATATTTGCTCTTCGAATGCAACCGGGTAAACGTCTCGAATATCGATTCGTTGTATTTTGGATCGAAGCCCACGCCATTGTCGGTCAGCGTAATTTCCGAGTGCGGGACCCCATCGATATCGACAATCACCGCTTTAATGGTGATCCTCGGGCTACCCGATTCCTTCGAGAATTTGAGTGAATTGTTGATCAGGTTGTAAAAGACCTGGTACAGCAAAACCCGTACGCCTTCTACGACCGGCAACGGGTCGCATTCGATCACTGCGCCTTTCCGCTGGATCGGGACCTCGAGAACGTTTGCTATATCGGCAACGATCTGGTTGAGGTCCAGCAATTCGATCAACTGCTCCGTCCTGTCAAGGGTCGAGTAAGTCAGCACCCCGTCGATCATGGTCAGCATCCGGCCGGCAGATTCGAGGATCTTTTGGGTGTACAGCCTGGCTTCGGGACTGAGCGTGCCGGCCAGTTCGTTCTGTAACCTGAGCCCAAAGGTCCGGATCTTCCGGACCGGCTCTTTCAGGTCGTGACTGGCAACGTGGGCAAACTGCAACAAGTCTTCGTTAGACCGTTGCAATTCCTTTGTCCTTTCATCCACCATCGCCTCGAGCCGTGTCAGCAATAATTTATTTGCCTCCTGGCTTTTTCTCAGGGCTTCGGCATTTTGGGTTCGCTCGATGAGGTCTGCCGCCTGTCTTGCCAGGATGTCCAGCAAGTCCAGCAACCGCTTCGGCGGGTTGTGCGGGTAATTCCAATGTGTCGAGATCATGCCGAGAAGCTTCCCGGACCGCGAATACAGCGGGGTGCTTTGGGCGGCGAATATCCCGGCTCCCAGGAAAATCGGCAGCGTAGGCGCCGACTGCATGAACTCGCATGTTTCAAAATTGGCGACAACCACCCGCTGTTGGGCCCTTAGGGCCGCACCGCAAGAACTGCCGGTGTGCCGGTACACCCACTCCCAGAATTTTTCCGCTTCCGGGCTGAACCCGCTGGAGGCCAGTAAACGCAATTTCCCGATACTTCCCGGATCGGGATAGAGCATTTGCATGCTGGCATATTGGGACCGCATGATCGCTACAGCGGCCTCCACGATCTTCTTGTACAGTCCGGCCGTCCCATCCTCCTGGATAAGTTCGATACTCAGACGATGTAACAACCTGGCGTCGGCCAGCTCGACTTCCAGCTCCTTCTTGCTCAACGTCTGTCTGTCGGCTTCGTACTCCCGGATATCTCCGGCAGGCCCTGAGAGGTCCGCAATTCCATGTTCTCGCATAGTGTCAGTGTTTTGGGATTATGATGATCGATAACGGTTTTATTAATTCATTTTAACATTCTTGAACCCCACCAGTTGTCTTACCAGGCTTTCCTTGGGATGGGTGGCCACGATCTCCAGAATGGCCGACAACTCCCGGAAATCTTCGGGTTTGGTAAGGAACAGCGATACCCCCAAATGATAAGCCAGCTCGACGTCTTTTTTTGCGGATGACGTCGAGTACATAATAATAGGGATATTTTGATAGTTGGAACTTTCCTTCAGCTTCCGGAGCGTATCCCAGCCATTCATAATTGGCATGTTGATGTCCAGGAATATGACGTCCGGCTTGTCCGGATAACGCCTGGACAGCACTTCAAAAAGCTCCGCGCCGTTCTCTGCCGTACTGCATTCCATATCGGTCGCAATTTTCGATAAAGCTTCGCAAAATAAACTTGCGTCGTCGGCGTCATCGTCCGCCAGCAAGAACTTTCTGTTTACAACAGGCAATGTGAACTTTTTTTAAATGTAGGCCATTTCTCCGGATCAACGCCTATATTACGCCGTGAGTTCCGCCCGGGTACCCGCGACCCCAACATCTAGCCGCTTAAAAAATCGTGCCAGCCCCCAAACTGGCAGATAGGCTATTGGTATTCAGGTCGATGGGTAAGATTGAGGCAAAATCGACCCATTCCCGGTTGACATGGATCACCCATACGCTTGAGCATGCTCATGCATCCCGCCCCGTCATCAAGGTACCTTCACTACACATTATATTGGTCTATGGAAAAAATACTCGACAATAAGGTCGCCATCGTGACCGGCGGCGCTTCCGGGATCGGCGAGGCCACAGCCAGGCTTTTTGCGACCCAGGGCGCCAGCGTAGTTATTTCAGACGTCAACGAAAAGGCCGGCAACGCCGTAGCTCAGCAGATCCGGGAGAACGGCGGTCATGCTGTCTTTGTCAAGGCGGACGTGAGCCGCCCCGAAGAGTGCCAAACGCTGGTCGACCGCGCCCTCGAAGTCAACGGGCGATTGGACATAGCATTCAACAACGCGGGCATCGGCGGTGAAATGAATCCCGTCGCCGATATGAGCATAGAAGGATGGAACCGCATCATTGCCGTCAACCTCAGCAGCGTTTACTATTGCATGAAATTCCAACTGGCGCCCATGCTTCGGCAAAAGAAAGGCGCCATCGTCAATATGTCTTCGATCCTCGGCATGGTCGGTTTTGCCAATTCGGCGGGCTATGTGGCCGCGAAGCATGGCGTGGTAGGCCTGACCCGGACCGCCGCGCTGGAGTACAGCGCCAGCGGCATCCGGATCAATGTCATTGGCCCCGCCTTCATCAATACCCCGCTGCTGACCAATGCCGGCATCGACGACACGGCAAAACATGAATTACAGAAGGTCCACCCCATCGGTCGCCTCGGCGAATCAGCCGAGGTAGCGGAACTGGTACTTTGGCTAAGTTCCGACAAAGCCAGCTTCGTTACCGGCAGCTATTACCCCGTCGATGGGGGATACCTGGCCCAATAACCCACAATGTCCATTATCGCATATGCCAGCGCAACAGAAATTCCAGGCTTTTCTCAATGAGACCGGCGATATCGCCCGGTTCACCGCCCGGCTTTTCCTTCAGGGAACGCGCCCGCGGTTTGAATTCCGGGAATTGTTGCGCCAGTGCTACCAGATTGGATACAATTCATTGCCGCTCGTTGCGCTTACCGGCTTCATCATGGGACTCGTTCTGACCATGCAGCTCAGACCCTCGCTGGTAGTATACGGCGTCGCTTCACAGCTGCCCCTGATGGTCGGCATCGCCATTGTCCGCGAGATCGGGCCTGTCATTACCGCGCTGATCTTTGCGGGAAAGATCGCCAGCAGCATGGGCGCCGTCCTGGGATCGATGCGCGTGACGGAACAGATCGACGCCATGGAAGTCAGCGGCACCAACCCCTTCAAATACCTTGTCGTGACCCGGGTAACCGCCTCCACGCTGATGCTCCCTATCCTCGTCGTTATTGGCGATGCCATCTCCTTGTTCGGATCTTACCTCGGCGTCAACATCCGCGGGAATACGAGTTTCAACCTTTTCTTCCGCCAGGTCGTCGACAACTTCGCTTTCGGCGATGTGTTGCCGGCCTTTATCAAAACCTATTTTTTTGGTTTGGCGGTCGGTATCATCGGCTGCTATAAGGGGTATCACTCGACGAAGGGCACGGAGGGCGTGGGAAAGGCCGCAAACTCGGCGGTGGTCCTGGCCTCAATCGTGATTTTCTTCATCGACCTTATCGTCGTGCAAATAACCGATCTCCTGGGACTAAACTAACCGCGCATGCGCGAGACAGCACCATACGAACCCATCGCCGCCGCCCCACCAGATCCGGTTGCTGCCGGCAATGCCCCCGTCATCCGGATCAGGGACCTGTGTAAGTCGTTTGGCGACCACGTGGTGCTCGACAATTTCGACCTGGATGTCGGCAAAGAAGAAAACGTCGTCATCCTCGGAAAATCCGGCGTTGGCAAATCGGTGCTGATCAAATGCATCGTTGGCCTCCTGCGCCCCGATAGCGGCACTGCACAGGTATTCGGTGAAAATGTGGCGGAACTTGACCACGACGCCCTCGACCGCATGAGGGCGCGGGTCGGCTTTCTTTTCCAAAGCAACGCGCTGTACGATTCGATGACGGTCCGTGCCAACCTCGAATTCCCGCTACGGCGGCATTGGATCGCCATGTCCCAGCAGGAAGTGGACGGCCTGGTCAGGGAAGTGCTCGAAGATGTCGGCCTGGCGCAAACGGCTGAGATGATGCCCGAGGAGCTTTCCGGCGGAATGCGCAAACGCATTGCCCTCGCCCGGACGCTGATCCTGAAGCCGGAGATCATCCTGTACGACGAGCCTACTACGGGCCTGGACCCTGTCACCGGCAGGGAGATCAGCAAGCTGATCACGGAGATCCAGCACCGGTACCATACGGCAAGCATCATCATCTCCCACGACATGCACTGCGTCCGCCTGACGTCTGACCGGATCGTCGTCCTTATCGACGGAAGGAACTATGCCGAAGGCAGTTACCAGCAACTGCAGTCATCCTCTGACGCGCAAATTCACCAATTTTTTGAATAAACTACCAACATGCCCGAACCGCACAAACCATACAACAACGTTCGCCTCGGGGTCTTCGTCCTCGGTGGCCTGCTGTTGTTCATCGGCACCTTGTATATCATTGGCAAGAACGAACATCTCTTCGGATCGAATTTCGAACTAAGGGCGCGTTTTACCAACGTGGGCGGCCTGACCACGGGTGACAATATCCGGTTCGCGGGGATCCAGGCCGGAACGGTCAGACATATCACTCTGAAAGATGACAGCACCATCGAAGTCACCCTGTTGATCGACAAGGCGCTCCGGCCCTATATCCGGAAAAATGCCCTGGCCTCGATAGGCAACGAAGGGCTCATGGGCAACAAGATCATCAACATCACGCCGGTCAAAGGCTCCGCCGCCCTTGCCGAGCCGGGGGACCTGCTGTCCGTCCAACAGATGGTAGGGTCGGACGAAATGCTGGCGACTCTCGCAAAGACCAACGACAATATCGAATTGATCTCCGAAGACCTGCGGGTTACGATCCGCCGGCTCAACAACAGCACGGCCTTCTGGACCCTTCTTAGCGACAGCGGACTTACCCGACGGCTGCAGTTGTCGATGGCCGGCATTAGTCGCTCAGCCGCCAATGCCGAGGCGTTGACGAACGATATCCGTGCGATCATCGCGGATGTGAAAGCCGGAAAAGGATCATTGGGGAATTTGCTGCGGGATACGACGCTGGCGGGCAACCTCAACCAGGCGGCAGACAGGATCCGGTCGGCCGGCGCCCATGCCGACGAACTTGCCATCACCCTTAACAACACCGTTACGGAACTGCAAAACTCCCTTATCCGGGGCCAGGGCGTCGCGCACAGCCTGCTCCAGGACCCCGCGCTTGCGGAAAAATTGAATGCCAGCATGGAAAATATCCGGCAGGGTACGGCTGCATTTAACCAGGACATGCAGGCGTTGCAGCACAACTTTCTGTTTCGCGGCTATTTCCGGCGCCTGGAAAAAAAGGAAAAAAAGAAAGCATTATAATATGAGAAATATTATCGTCACCGTCGATTTCACCGAAAACTCCATCAACGCAGCACGCTATGCGGCCGATATGGCCGCATTCATCGGTGCGGAGCTTCACCTTGTCCATGTGCTGGACTATAAAGCGATCCACCCGGATGTGCCGATCCCCGATTATGTCCTGGATGAAGTGCGGGACAAGGGTTTCACCGACCTGGACAAACTGGCGGCGGAACTGAAGGCCAGGTCCCGGCAAAAGGTCTGTGTTGCCACTGACCTGGAATCCGGACCCGTCGAACGGCAGGTAAGGGAATTTTGCCAGTGGAAACAGCCGTTCCTTGTCGTCCGGGGCGCTTCCCGCGGGGAAAGGCCTGAAATCACCCGGCTGCCCTACCCGTTGCTCACCATTCCGCCAAATGCCGTGTTCCGGCAGGTGCGCAACATCGTCATCGCATGCGACGCGGAAGAGATCAACAATGGCATGCCGGTCCCCCTTGAATTCCTCGCCCGGCTGCGAGACCTGTTCCACACGCATTTCGAGGTGTTGCACGTCGCCTCCCGTCACGAGGAAACCGCGACCATCTCCTTTCGGGAATGGCGGGCCACGCTGACGGAGAAATTCCCGGAAATTCATTTCGTCAACGCGGGTTCTGTCGACGAAGGGATCAGCGAGTACCTCGATCACCATACCGTCGACTGGCTGATGGTTTTCCCAAAAAAAGACGGCCCATTCCGCATTCACAAAAGCATTTCCGAAAAGGTCGTCCTGCATTGCCCGGTACCGGTCATGAGCATCAAAGAGTGATAGGCGGCTGCAATTGCCGGCTTTTGTATACTTCTATGCGTTTGCCATCGAAAGAGTGGCAGGTTGCAAATAATGTTTGTACCAATCGACAGCAAACTCCGAAAATCGCGCGCAGGCTGCGTCATCAAATCGATTTCCGGCGCCTTCGATGGCGACCAGTTTCTTGTCACAGCGAAGTTGCCCGATCGCCTCCCGGTTCACGGCCAGCACGTAGGGTTCGTTGCTGCCTGCTACCATCAACACCGGTGTCGCGACAAGGCCAAGCGAGTCCGATGCCAGTTCCAGCCGGCCACTCCGGCACACCACTGCGCCTATCCGGTGAGCCAATGCGGCTGCCGAACGGATTGCAGCCGCAGCCTCGACATGGGAAGCCAGGAAGCCATATTGATATTTTCCCAACAGGTCGCGACGCAGGATCCATAGTGCGACGGCAGTCAGGCGATCGCCCGACCGGATAACATCGGCCGCAGCACCAAACGCCGGTTCCTCTCCGTCGACGGTCAGATCCACCAGCAGCGTTCCGAACCCTGCTTTTTGAAGATAGTGCTCCAGCAATTCGCTCTCCGGAGTCTCCCTGCTATATCCGCCGGCCTGGGCAAAGATGACAATTGTCTTTGCTTTGACCGGAACCGTCAGGCACCCTTTTAGACTGCCCGCCGCAACCGGTACTGAGATTTGTTGCCTGTAATAAGTGAACATAGCGATTGATTTTCGCACAAATTATCTGGTCGATATGGCAGGGAATGTGAGGGGGCTCACCGGCGGCACTGACTTTTATCAGTGATCGTTCGCCGACTCGCTCTTAGCCATGATCATCAGTGGCACGCCGGGCGCCAGGGCCATTCGCTCGGCCTGGCTTGGATAGAAAAGGCGCTGAAAAAAATCCTTGTTCCTGTCGGTGAACATCACGACCATGGAAGGCTTCAGCCTTCTGATAGCGGCTCTTAGATTGTCTGCCATGGGGAGATCCGGATCCGCGTTCTCATATAAGAGGTCCACCCGGCACCCGCACTGCCGGGACCAAACCTTTGATACCATGGACGGATCAGGTTTCGCATCGCCTTTTTCGCGAATATGGACGGCCATAATTTCGGCGCGCAGGGGCCGCGTGAGCCGGACAATCCTGACCAACTCCGGCGTGCAGTCCACAAGGTCGGTCGCATACAAAATACGTTTGATCGGCTTTGTTCTGTACCCGGCCGGAACCACAACCACCGGCGCCTGCGAGCGAAGAAGCAACTTACCCGCTACGGTTCCTAATATTTTTTGCAGCGTACCCGCGCCGCCGGTACCCATCGAAATCAGATCAATATGTCTCCGGCGACTCATATCGGCCAGGACCCGATCCACGCCCGTTCCCTCTACAACCTGGCTGTCGCAGGTCTTCTCCGGGCTATTCGCACGCCCGCAAACCTGGTGTATTACCTTCGCAAGTCGCCGGTTTACCGAAGCCCTTTGCGCCTCCGCAAAGAATTCATAACTCTTGTCGCCCCAGTCTGCATACTTGATCATATCCAGCACATGCGTGACCAGCAACTTCGATCTTTGCTGGCGCGCCCACTGCAGAGCGAACCTCATGCCAGCACGCGAAGCGGCTGAAAAGTCCGTCGGAACGAGAATGATCATTTCCTTTTTCATGATAGCTAAAGATTGTCTGGCCAAATTAAGATCTTCGGGCCGCGGGATTGCTGACAGGCGTTGAAGACGCGGGTGATTCTTGTCAGGGCGGCAAATCTCCGGCTCATCCGCGGTCAGGCCGCAAAGGCCGGCATCTCCCGGATGCTCACCAATTCCGCCGCGATGGCCGAATGCATCGAGTCCGCCAATTCATCGCGCTGGCTCGCTCCGACAACTATCCATGGATTGGACATCATACCCAGCCAGGCCTCGTAAAAGGCTCTGGTGCGCGGCGCCATCTTCACGACCCGGAACCGGCGGAACAGCCGGGCGCCCATGATTCGCATGGCCCATTCATCGGGGATCGGGGCGGCCGGATCGTTGTTGAAATAGACGAGCGTAGCCGGTATCGAGCCGAAGGATGGAAAGAGCGTTCCAAACCGTTCGATAGCTTCCCGGGAGGCGGGGGACCCGTCATAGAGGAGGATCAATTCCCCGGGCAAAAAAGGAGTTCCTCGCAAGGAAAGCACCGGGCCGGGGCGGTCTTCCACACATCCGGCGCCCTCCAGTAAGACCAGGTCAGGATCGGCAGGCGGTTCGCTATTGACGGCGAGCCGGATGTCCTTTTCCACGCAGAACCTTTCCAGTTTTCGGACGGCGCAGCGGCAAAGGCTCTCTTTTTCCGCCAGTCCGGCCGAAACGGAAGCAGTCAGGCGCAATGGCCCTAACGTGTGAAGCAGGTCGATCCACCCTAGCAATCCGGGCGAAAACTGCTCATTTTCCAGCGGCAAATAGACTCTTTGCATCGTTCCAAATTTTTCTAAAGCTAATTTTTGCGAATTTCTTCTCTCCTGACCTGGATCATGTATCCGGCTGATTCAACCCGACGAAAATGACGATCCGAAGGATAGGCGGTTGACGCCATTCATCATTGGAGTTGACCACGGTCAGCAGACTCGCCGCGGTCCCCTGTTATCTTTACCAAAAATATTTATATGAATACCACCGGTGCTACCAGTACGCACAGTTGGTCAACCAACGCCGTGCACTATGCCGCCGACCTTGCCGCCTCTCTGGGAGCCAGTTTCCGGGTAGTCGACGATCACATCGAAATATCCTATCAGCAGGCCAAACCGTTTCTCGCCATCGTTGGATCGGCGCCGGTCCGCCGGCTTCCATGTCCGGTGCTCTCGGTGCCTTCCGATGCGGTCTTTGCCGGAGTTAAAAAAATAGTCATCGCCTGCGATCGCGGGGACCTTTTGGCGACCGTGGCGGACCACCAGGAATTACTCGATGACCTCTTTCATTTCCTTGGATCTTCCTTTGAGCTTATTCACATCGCCAGAGATGGCGAAGCCAGCCTTCAACGAATGATCCGGGAATACCAGGGCTGGAAAGGCCGGCCCGCTTTCCTGCCGGCCAGCCCGTTTGTCATCCGCCGGCAGAAGCTGCAACAGGGCATCACCGATTATTTCAAAAACCATACGGCGGACTGGCTCATGGTGCTGCCAAAGGAACATGGCTGGATCGAATTCCACAGGAGTCAGGCGGAGACCATCGCACAAGAGGCGCCGATCCCGGTACTCCGGGTGTACGAATGAACATCGCCGAATATTTATCGATTTTTCAAACATCCATACAACACGAGTTATGTCAATTGAACGATACATCAGCGCAGAAGCAGCCGTCAAAATGATCGAAAGCGGCATGCGCGTATTTCTCCATGGTAGTGCCGCGACCCCTGTCGCCCTGATCCATGCCATGCAGGCCAGGCACCGGGAAATCCACCAGGTCGAGCTGATCAGCATCACGACGATGGGCGACTGCGATTTCGACAACCCGGAGTGGCGGGAAAGTTTCTTCTTCAATTCCCTTTTCGTCTCTGCAGGCACACGGAAACTGGCCAACAGCATGGACGGCGATTATGTGCCGGTTTTCCTGAGCCAGATCCCCCAATTGTTCCGCCGCGGGCTCATGCCCATCGATGTGGCCCTGATCCAGGTGTCACCGCCCGACGCGCATGGGTATTGCTCGCTCGGAACATCTGTGGACATCACCAGGGCCGCGGTAGACACGGCGCGGCATGTGATCGCGCAAGTCAATCCCAAAATGCCGCGGACACACGGCGACGGCTTCATTCATATCCGGGATATCGCCTCCCTGGTCTGGCACGAAGCCGACTTGCCCGAACTGAGATATGATGGCGGCGATAGCAAAGTAATAGAGAAGATCGGTCATCATGTCGCTTCGCTGATCGAAGACGGGGCAACCCTGCAACTCGGGATCGGCAACATCCCGGACCAGGTCCTCAGGAATCTCACGGACCGGCGGGATCTTGGGCTCCATACGGAGATGCTGTCCGACGGCGTCATCCCGCTGATCGAATCGGGGGTCATCAACAACAGCAGAAAAAGACTCAACCCCGGCTTATCGGTCACGTCCTTCATGAACGGCACACGGAAATTGTTCGACTATGTCGATGACAACCCCGAGATCGGCGTCATGGATATCGGGTACGTGAATGATACGGCCGTGATCCGCCAAAATCCAAAGGTCGTTGCCATCAATAGCGCGATCGAGATCGATCTGACCGGCCAGGTCTGCGCCGACTCGATGGGTACCTATCAGTATTCCGGCATTGGCGGCCAAATGGACTTTATCCATGGCGCTTCCCTGTCCGAGGGCGGCGTTCCGGTCATTGCGATGCCATCGGTAACCTCCACGGGAATCTCCCGGATCGTGCCCTTTCTCCATGAGGGCGCCGGGGTAGTGACTTCGCGCGGGCATGTGCATTGGGTCGTGACGGAGTACGGGAAAGCATTCCTGTTCGGCAAGAACATGAAGCAACGCGCCCAGGCACTGATCGGCCTGGCCCATCCGACGCACCGCGAATGGCTCGAAAAGGCGTTTTATAAAAGATATCGACCGACGCAGGTTCCGGCAGCGTTGTCCGGGACCTGAGATAGATCATGCCACAGCCCGGGGCAGGTCAGGTGAATCGGGGCTATATAAATTAATTTTGTTATGAGAGGGATCGAAATAATGAGCTATTCAAATCGCGTACTTCCGCTATCGGAAGTAGGGGAAGAATTCAATCGCCGCTACCCATTTTTAAAAATTTCATTCCCGGACTTTCGGAGACCATACTTGAAAGTCGCGGGTGGAAATCAAACGTTCCTGCCGGATGACCTTGCCCGCCAGCTTGCTGCCCGGGACATTCTCGAGAAAGAAATCGCCATATCGGATTCCATGACGGTGCTTCAGCTCGAAGCAGCGATCAACGACCGTTTAGGAGTATCCATACAACTTTTCCGCAAAAGCGGGAAGAACTGGATCGAGACCAGCATGACGCGGGACTGGACGCTCCAACAGCAAAACGAGATGGGCCGCGATCTGAGCACAGGGTTCAAATAGTACCAATCAATACAGCAGATTCTTCAACCTGGCGAGATCCGTGATCCGGATCTTGCCGTCCTTAATTTCGATCAGTTTTTCGGACTTAAAGTCACTGAGCGTCCGGATCAGCGACTCGGTCGCCGTTCCGACATACTGTGCGATGTCCTCGCGGGAAATGTCCAGGTTCTTACTGCCGCCACTTTCCTGCCCGTTGCTGTCCTTGCCGCCGCCTTCCTTCCTTCCCGCCTCCCCGTTGAACTTGTCATCGATGTCCACGAGTGCAGCGGCCACGCGTTTCCGAAGGGACCCATAGGCCAGGCTGAGCAGCCGTTCCTCCTTTTCCTGCACGTCCTGGGCGATTAGCCGGATGAAACGGGTCGCAATCTGGATGTCGTGGTACACGGCCGACAGAAACTCATCCTTTGGGATCAACGCCAGCTCTGAATCCTCCAGTGCCTCCGCTGAATCGCTGTAGACCGCATTTTCAAGCAGGGGAAGATACCCGATATAATCACCCGCCGTGTACAGGTTCGTAATATATTCCTTGCCGTCCTCGTGAACGCGGTAAGCCTTTATCTTTCCTTTTTTCAGATAGTAAAGATACTTTGGCCGGCGCCCCTCCATATAGAGCGAAAGCTTCTTGGATATTTCCTCTTCCTCATAATTATCCGGGTCGAGGTTGATCAACCCGGATTCGGCCAGGTCATGGATCAACTCACTGGCGCCCTTTTCCCCGGCCGGGTATTTGGTCTGCAGGAGATCGTATTTCTTCAGCCGGATCTCGATGGCATTCAGCAGCTCAATATCGTCGAAAGGCTTGGTGATATAGTCATCGGCGCCCATCTCCATACCTTTCCGGAAATCCGCGCGCTCCGTCCTTGCCGTCAGAAAAATGAAGGGGATATTTTCCGTAGCCTCATTCTTACGCAGCAGATGCAATACACCATACCCGTCAAGCTCCGGCATCATGATATCGCAGATCACCAGGTCGGGACGCTCCCTGAGCGCCGCCTCCACTCCTTTTTTACCGTTTGGCGCGGTACTTGTCTCGTACCCGGCCAAGGTGAGGATCTCGGCGATATTTTCCCTGATGTCGTCGTGGTCGTCAATGACGAGTAGCTTGCGCATGATCATTGGAATTAAGGTGTGTGCGAAAAGGCCACACAATACTACGATTTTCACCCGATATCCCATTGACCGGGATCAGGCGCGCCTTTGACTAAAATCATCGCACCGGTTCGCCGGAGGCCTTAATTTGGCTATTTATTCCCCATGGCCGACCCAGCAACCAGCAAGACCCTATGCCATCACTGCGGCATCGCCTGCGGTCCCGGGTCTCCCCGCCTGGAAGACAAGCAGTTCTGCTGCGAAGGTTGCAAAATGGTATACAAGCTGTTGAGCGACCACGGCCTTCGCGGCTATTACAGCTACAATAAAAACCCGGGCCTGAATCGCCGGAGCTCCGTCCGGGAGGACAAATTCGCTTTTCTGGATGAAGAAAAGACAGCCGCAACCCTGTTGACCTTCCAAAGCGCAACCGAGTCACATATCCGTTTCTACCTGCCCCAAATCCATTGCAGCTCCTGTCTGTACCTGCTGGAAAACCTTCGTCGCCTGGACCGTGGTATTCTTTCCTCTCGCGTCGATTTTGCGGGCCGGCAGGCTTTCGTGGCTTTTGATCCCCGGCTAATCAGTCTGCGAAAGGTCGCCGACCTGTTGACCACGATCGGTTACGAGCCCTGTATAAGCCTCAAGGACCTGGCGGGCGGCCAACCCCTAGCCTCAAGGGAAAAGCTCTACCGGTTGGGGATCGCCGGATTTTGTTTTGGAAACATCATGTTGCTGAGCTTTCCCGAATACCTGGGCCTCTCTGCGGCCGACACGGGCTTCCGGACAGTATTCCGTTGGACGGCCCTTGCTTTATCGCTGCCCGTGATCGGATACGCCGCCCAACCCTTTTTTCTGTCAGCCTGGAGCGCCATCCGGAAGCGATTCTTAAATATTGACGCGCCGATCGTCTTCGCCCTGCTGGTCACTTTTCTAAGGAGCGGATACGAGGTGTTGACCGCCACCGGTAGCGGGTATTTCGATTCACTCGCCGGGATCGTCTTTTTTATGCTGGCCGGCCGGTACCTCCAGGACCGGACACAACGGCGGCTGGCATTCGACCGCGACTACACTGCCTATTTCCCCGTTGCCGTCACCGTTATCCAGCAAGGTGGCCCGGTGAGCCGGACACTACCGGAGATCAGGAATGGCGACACCTTGCTGATCCATTCCGGAGAACTGATACCAGCAGACGGGATCATTACCAAAGGCGCTGCCGCTATCGATTACAGTTTCGTCACCGGCGAATCCTTCCCGGTGCCGAAGGAGACCGGCGAAATGGTCTATGCGGGCGGACGGCAGTCGGACGGCGCGATCGAGGTGTTGGTGATCAGGGAAGTGGCGCAAAGCTACCTGACGCAATTGTGGGAGCGGCAAGAGTTCAGGCAGAACATGCCGGCAGAGCAGCCCGGCTCGTTTACCAACCGGCTTAGCCGGTCATTTACCTGGATCGTTATGGCAATCGCTGTCTCGGCAGGCACATACTGGAGCCTGCATGACCCGGGCCGGACCTTCCCCTCGGTTACCGCCGTACTGATCATCGCCTGCCCCTGCGCGCTCCTGCTCTCCGCCACTTTTACAAATGGAAATATCCTCCGCATCCTTGCCGGGAATGGATGCTTTTTGCGGCATGCACAGGTAATCGACCGCGTGGCGGCTGCGACGAGGATCGTTTTTGACAAGACAGGCACGCTTACAGAAAGCGAATCGCTCGAACCCATATACACCGGCACGCCCTTGTCCGATCTGGAGAAGGCAGCTGTCGCAGCCACGGCGGCCCAGTCGACACACCCGTTAAGCCGCGCCCTCTCCCGGCACCTCCAATCGGCAGGGATGGCGCAGGTTCACGCATACCGCGAAGTTACCGGCCACGGCATCGAAGGCAGCTCCTGCGGTCTGTCCGTTCGGATCGGGGCAAGGTCCTTCGTGACGGGTCGGGGAGAAGCGGGAAGCCATGTCCCGGATGATGCCACGCGGATCTATGTCGGGATCGACGGTCGCCTGACCGGCGTCTTCGACTGTGCCAACCACTATCGTCCCGGAATCCGCCAGTGGATCCGCCGGCTGCCGGCCGGAATCCGGCTGACGGTCCTTTCGGGCGACGGCGACAACGAACGCACCCGGTTGCAGGAACTGCTGGGGCCATCCGCCGACCTGCGCTTCAATTGCCGGCCCGACGAAAAATCGGATCATATCCGCGCACTACAGTCGCATGGAGAAATCGTTATGATGATCGGCGATGGCCTGAATGATGCCGCGGCGCTCCGTCAAAGCGACGCCGGAATAGCGCTTTCCGATGCTACCTGCCAGTTCACGCCGGCCAGCGACGGGATCCTTGACGCCTCTCGCTTGCACCTCCTGCCAGCGTTCATTAAATTGTGCCGCGCAAACCGTCGCATCATCAAAGGCAGTTTTATACTGTCCATCCTCTACAATCTGATCGGTCTTTATTTCGCCGTACGCGGACAGCTGTCTCCACTGATTGCAGCGATCCTCATGCCGGCCAGCTCTCTGAGCATCCTGCTTGTCACGTATGGCGCCAGCAATCTGGCAGCGCGGCGCTTCCGGTTGTGACCAGGATCAATCTCCCGGTTGACAGTCATCAGCGCGCATCAATATCGGCTTGTTTACTTTTATCTCCGAACCACCTATAACCGATATGAGCGTCATTTTCATTCTTCTTCCAGCCAGCCTGTTGGTCGCACTTGCGTTTCTTTGCGCATTCATCTGGAGTGTGAAAGACCATCAGTTCGATGACGAATTCTCACCCCCCGTCCGTATCCTGTTCGAGGATGGCCCTGTTGCCGGCGATGAAGATCCCGATCGCGTTCACCCTAATCCAACAACCATATAAGTATGCAGGCAGACAAATTCTATTACGACAACAGGATTGTCAAGTGGTTCGCATATGCCGTACTGTTCTGGGCCATCGTCGGGATGCTCGCGGGACTATGGGCGGCCATCGCACTCTATTACCCCGCTATCAACCTGGGCCTGCCGCCGACCACCTTCGGGCGGATGCGTCCCGTTCACACGAATGCCGTGATCTTTGCCTTTGTCGGCAACGGCATCTTTATGGGCGTGTATTATTCCCTGCAAAGGCTCTGCAAAGCCAGGATGTTCAGCGACACGCTCGGCAAGATCCATTTTTGGGGTTGGCAACTCATCATCCTGACCGGTGCGATCACGCTTTGGGCTGGAAAGACCAGCGGAAAAGAATACGCGGAGCTCGAATGGCCGATCGATATCGCGATCGCCGTGGTTTGGATCATCTTTGGTATCAATCTTTTCGGAACGTTGGTCAGGCGGCGGGAGCGGCACATATACGTCGCCATCTGGTTTTACATCGCTACCTGGGTGACCGTGGCCATGCTCCACATCGTTAACTCGGTGGAACTGCCCGTTACCATGTGGAAAAGCTACAGCTGGTATGCGGGCGTCCAGGATGCACTCGTGCAATGGTGGTACGGCCACAATGCCGTCGCCTTTTTCCTGACGACGCCCTATCTGGGTCTGATGTATTATTTTCTGCCAAAGGCTGCCAATCGCCCGATCTATTCCTACCGGTTGTCCATCATCCATTTTTGGGCACTCATCTTTATTTATATCTGGGCGGGACCGCACCATCTCCTCTACACCGCCCTGCCCGATTGGGCGCAATCGCTCGGAGTCGTATTCTCCATTATGCTGATCGCTCCGAGTTGGGGCGGGATGCTGAATGGCCTGTTTACGCTGCGGGGCGCCTGGGATAAGGTCCGGGAGGAGCCCGTGCTCAAATTCCTGGTTGTCGCGATTACCTGCTACGGTATGGCCACCTTCGAGGGGCCGATGCTGAGCCTTAAGAACGTGAACGCCATCTCGCATTTTACGGATTGGACGATCGCTCATGTCCATATCGGCGCGCTGGGCTGGAACGGCTTTTTGACGTTTGGGATCCTTTATTGGCTGATCCCAAGGATGTGGAATACGCCTCTTTACTCCAGGAAACTGGCGGGCACGCATTTCTGGATCGGGACGATCGGTATCGTACTGTACGCCGTTCCGCTCTATTGGGCGGGATTTACCCAGAGCATGATGTGGAAGAGCTTTTCGGACGAAGGGCAATTGAAGTTCCAATTCCTCGAAACCGTGACGCATATCCTGCCGATGTATATCGCGAGGAGCATTGGCGGCGCGCTTTACTTGACCGGTGCGTTGATCATGGTGTACAACCTTCGCAAGACGATCGCCAAAGGAAATTTTATCGCCAACGAAGCGGCTGAAGCGCCCGCCCTCGTCGCTGCGCCCGCGCCGGCATCCCGGCAGTACTGGCATCGCTGGATCGAACGCCGGCCCATGCAGATGCTGGTATTCAGTCTGATCGTCGTGGCCCTGGGCGGCCTGATCGAACTGATCCCTACCTTCCTCGTCAAATCCAATATTCCCACCATCAGCAGTGTAAAGCCGTATACACCCCTCGAATTGCAGGGAAGGGATATCTATGTACGTGAAGGCTGTTATCTGTGCCACTCTCAAATGGTGCGACCCTTCCGCGACGAAGTGGCTCGTTACGGCGAATATTCCAAAGCCGGAGAATTCGTCTACGATCACCCTTTCCAGTGGGGCTCGAAACGGACCGGCCCGGACCTTGCGCGCATCGGCGGGAAATACCCTGACAGCTGGCACTACAACCATATGCTCGATCCGACCTCCATGTCCCCGGGCTCGATTATGCCCAGCTATGTCTGGCTGTTCGATCACGAGCTCGACACGGCGGTTACCTATAAAAAGATCAGGGCGATGCAGGCGCTTGGCGTCCCCTACCCGGACGGATATGCCGGGCAGGCCAACAAAGACCTCGTAGAGCAGGAGCGGGCCATCAAGGCCTCGCTGAAGGGCGACAAGATCAGCACGGGCCAGAACAAGGAGATCGTCGCATTGATCGCCTATCTCCAACGGATCGGGAAGGATATCAAGGCGGCGCCCCGCGAACAAACCGCCGGGGCGCAGGATGGGCGGGCCGTACTGGGCAATTGAAGCAACATGAAATTCATTCACTATATCGAAAGAGTCAGCGGCGTCAGCATGTACGGACTAACCTCCCTGTTGCTCTTCGCCACGATCTTCGGCGTCATGCTGTGGTATGCGGTAAGAGCGGACAAATGCGTGATCGAGGAGATACGCCAAATGCCGCTCGACGACGATAATCTTCCTCAATAATTTGCTATGAAATCTACATCCTTTTTCAACGACACGATTGGCGCCCTGATAGCGGTCGCAGGCGGACTGCTGATCGTTATCATTTCCCTTGCGGGTTCCCTGCTCCGGGTCGCCCGCCGGGTTCGCGACGCGCAAAAGGAACAAGAGACCTTGCAGCAAGCATCCGGGGAGAGCCAGACTTCGATCCCGGGCCAGCCGGCAGTCACGGGTAAGCCGGCCGTTCCGGGCCAGACGGCAGTCCCCTCGCCCCAGGCAAAGACGGCCTGGATCCCCGCAGGAGCCGCAACGGTTACATCACAGGTCGTCAACGGCGTCCCGGACACGGCATTCTACCTGATCAGCGGGGTGATCGCTCTTGAAGGGATCATCGTCCTTTACCTGCTTTTCAATCTCAGCCGGCTCGCGCGGCAGCAGGGAACAACCGTCCGGAAGTGGTCCTTTTCGAAATGGTGGACAAAGGCTAACCGATTTCGCCCCATCGGGGAGGAGGCTGACCTGGACCTCGGACACGATTACGACGGGATCCGGGAACTAGACAACCGGCTGCCCCCCTGGTGGCTGTACGGCTTTTACGGCACCATTCTCTTTGCCGGAGTCTATCTGTGGCGTTATCACGTCGTCCATTCAGCACCCCTACCGGCGGAAGAATATCGCATTGCGGTAAGGGATGCGGAGGAGAGGAAGGCGGAATTCCTGAAGAAGGCAGCCAACAGCGTCGATGAAAGTACGGTGACACTGCTGACCGGCCAGACGGACCTGGATGCAGGCAAGGCCATATTTCAGGGCGTCTGTTTTGCCTGCCACGGAAAGAACGGGGAAGGCGGCGTGGGCCCCAATCTGACCGACAAATACTGGCTCCACGGCGGAACGATCAATGAGGTGTTCCGGACGATCAAATACGGTTGGCCGGAGAAAGGCATGAAGAGCTGGAAGGACGACTACTCGCCGCGCCAGATCGCGCAACTGGCCAGCTATGTCAAATCGCTTGCGGGCAGCAACCCGCCAAATGCCAAGGCGCCGCAGGGGACGCCGATCAACTGATACGATGAACCGGCAGACCACCCAAGAGAACCCAGGCCCCGAATCTTTCAGGGACCACCTCGCCACCGTCGACAGCAAGGGGCGGCGCAAATGGATATTTGCCCAAAAACCTCGCGGCAAATGGTACAGGGCCCGAACACTCGTCAGTTTTGTCTTCTTTGCCTTGTTCCTTGGCCTGCCGTTTATCTATGTGCACGGCCGGCCTTTTGTGCAATTCAATATTCCGGAAGCCCGATTCATCATTTTTGGCAAGATCTTCTGGCCTCAGGACTTTTTCATTTTCGGGCTGGTCATGGTCACTTTTATCGTATTCGTTATCCTTTTCACGGCGGCCTTCGGCCGACTCTTCTGCGGTTGGGTCTGCCCTCAAACCATCTTTATGGAAATGGTCTTCCGCAAGATCGAATACCTGATCGAAGGGGATGCCGCCATCCAGCGACAAAGACGCCAGGGGCATCGGACGGCTGCAGGACGGGCACGGACCGCAGCGAAACACCTGGTATTTTTTGCTATTTCTTTCTTTATCGCCAATTTCTTCCTCGCCTATATTATCAGTATCCGGTCGCTTTGGGCCATCATCTCCGGGCCGGCGCGGCAACACCTCGCGGGCCTGGCATCGCTGCTGATCTTTTCGGGCGTCTTTTACGCGGTATATGCCTGGTTCCGCGAGCAGGCCTGCACCGTCATCTGCCCGTATGGCCGGCTGCAGAGCGTCCTGCTGGACCGGAATTCGATCATCGTCGCCTACGACCACCGGAGAGGCGAACCCAGGGCCAAATTCACCAGGAATAAGCCGCAGGACATCGGTGACTGCATCGACTGCGGCCAGTGCATAAACGTCTGCCCCACCGGCATCGATATCAGGAACGGGACGCAAATGGAATGCATCGGCTGCACCGCATGCATCGATGCCTGCAATTTTATGATGAAAAAGACCGGCAGAGCGCCGGACCTGATCCGGTACGCCTCTGAAAACGGCATTTCGAGTCACGAGCCGTTACGCTATACCCTTCGCATGAAGCTCTATACAGGCCTGCTGACCGTACTCATCGTCCTGGTGAGTCTCCTGCTGCTGAGCCGCAAAGAGGTCGATGCTACGGTCATGCGCACACCGGGCATGCTGTTCCAGGAGAGAAACGCCGATAGCATCAGCAACCTGTATACGATCAAAGTGGCCAACAAGACTATCCGAGAGGTTCCCTTACAGTTGCGCTTGGAAGACAGGGATGGAAGCATAGAATTGATCGGCGGCCGCATCGTCATTCGCCGGGAAGATGAAGGCGCGGGCAATTTTTTTGTCATCCTGCCCCGAAAAAACCTACAGGAACGGAAGACCCGGATCAGGCTCGGATTGTATGAAGGGCAAAACAAGATCGACGATATCGCGACAACTTTTCTCGGCCCCCTGCCGGCCGACGGCAATTAACTGTAAAATATGAATCATGAATTGGGGAAATAGAATCTTGCTGGTCTTCATCGTGTTTGCGGGCATGATCTCCTATATGGTCTACCGTTGTATGAAGCTTCCGGTAGAACTGGTGTCCGACGAATATTATAAGGACGAACTGGCCTACCAGCGGGTCATCGATGGAACGGAACGGGCGAATGCCCTGTCGGCTCCGGTGACCATAACAATAGCCCCGGCCGGACTGGTGCTCAGGATGCCCGCGGAAATGCGCCGCCGCCAACTGAAGGGGAAAATAGTCTTTTTCTGCCCGGCCGATCCTTCCCGGGACAGAATACTGCCGCTCGAGCCCGATGTCGCCGGTTCGCAACAGATTGGCGCCGGGACCGTACGAAAAGGCATGTACAACGTCAAGATCGGTTGGGAAACAGGCGGCGCCAACTATTTTTCGGAACAAGCGCTGAACTATCAATAGATGGACACCTGGCCTCCCCTTTTTGCAGCCCTTTCACTTGGCATAGTCAGCTCGATGCATTGCGCAGCCATGTGCGGGCCATTGGTTCTGGCCATGCCGCTTCGCGCACTGCCGCCGGAAATACGCTGGGCCGCCATCGCCTTTTACCATACCGGCCGGATTGCGGTCTATGCGGCCGGAGGGCTGCTCCTGGGCCTTGCCGGCCACCGGATTTACCTCGCCGGCCATCAGCAGGCGATGTCTGTAACCCTTGGTTCCGTCATCCTCGCGCAAGTGCTAGTCCGGCGATTCAGCGGCCAGGGCTGGATGCCGGATTGGCTGGCCGCCTGCTATAGGGCGGTGCATCGCTTGATACATCGCTGGTGGACCAGTCCCGGTTTGCCGAAATTCCTGCTCCTGGGCATTGGTAATGGCCTCCTGCCTTGCAGCATGGTCTATCTTGCGCTTGCGGGAGCGCTGACCAGGGACGGTGCAATCAATGCGATGGCGTTTATGGGCATGTTTGGGATGGGTACGCTGCCGCTGTTACTGGGCGTCCAGTTTGCCGGCCGGGCATCCGGTATAGCTAAGCGGCAACACTTCAGGCAGCTGATGCCTTTTTTCACCGCGATTGTCGGGATCCTGCTGATTTTTCGGGGACTTAACCTGGGAATCCCCTTGATCAGCCCGGTCCTGGCGCACCCACCAGGGACCCCTGTGAGTTGCCATTGACGCTGGCTTCGGGTATGGAGATATGGACACTAGTCCCCTGGCCAATGCCGCTTTTGAGGCCGATCGACCCCCCAAGAAGGTCCAGGTACCGCTTGACGATATGCAAACCGAGCCCGGTCCCCTCGATATTGATGGCATTTCCGGCCCGGTAAAAACTGGTGAAGAGGTGCTGCTGGTCTTCGGGCGAGATGCCGATACCTTCATCCCGGACGGTCATCCCGACCTCCTCCGGTCCATGTGTCACGGCGACCCATATGGAACCGGCATCCGGCGAAAATTTTACCGCATTGCTGAGCAGATTGATCGCGATATTCTTCATGAGCCTTTTATCGCTGACAACCTTGCGGTCACCCGCAAAATCGCAGTAAATGGTTTGCCCGTCTTTTGCCAGCGATCGCATCTCCTCGACAACTTCATCGAGCAACTCCTTCAGGTCAAAGGGCGCCAATTCGGCCGCGACCTTCCCTTCCTCCAGCTTTCCGAGCGACAGAAAGTCCTCCAGCAGGTCATTGAGGTGTTTGACTGAATCTTTTATTTTCCGGATATGCTTATCGCGGAAGGTTTGCTGGTCCTCCGCTGTATACCTGGAAAGCAATGCGGCGGACGACAACACCGTGCTCAGGGGCGTCCGGAACTCATGCGAGGCCATCGACACGAAACGGGACTTTATCTCATTCAACTGCCGTTCCTTGTCAAGGGCCTCATGAAGCTCCTGTTGCGATTTCTCCAATTCCTGCAGGGCTTCGCGAAGAATCAGCGTGCGCTCTTCGACCTTGCCCTCCAGTTCCCCGTTGAGCCGCCGTATATCCGCCGTGATCTTTTCCAGTTGGGCCTTTCTTTCGAGCAGCTCTCTTTCGCTTTGCTTTCTGGAAGTAATGTCGACGATGAATGCGATGACAAACATGCTGCCTTTTTGCCTGTAATGACTCAGGCTGACTTCGACGGGAAATTCCCCGCCGTCTTTCTTTAGGGCAAAAAGGTCACGCCCGTGCCCCATGGTCCTGTTGCCCGGCTTGTCATAAAATCCCTTCCTGTAGTCCGTATGCCGGTGGTTGAAGCGGCCCGGAATGAGACGTTCGATCGGCTGACCCAACAGGTCTTCCCGCGTATACCCGAACAGGTGGAGCGCTGCGGGGTTGAGCAGAACGATCTTCCCTTTCTGATCGGTGAGCACGATCCCTTCCGTCGCGTGCTCGAACAATGCCGCTACCTGCTGTTGTTCCCCTTCGATCGATCGGTAGAGCTTTTTGACATACAACACAAACAGCGTTGTCATGCCGACGATAAAGATCGAAAAGAGGTGCTGAAAGATGACCTGGCGGCGCGTCAGGTCTTCCTGCGGGTAAAGCGCGGCCGCGATAATGAGCGCCAGCCCGACCGCGCCAAACAACCAGGTGTACCGGTCGCTCCCGAGAAAGATTGTCAGGAGGATCGCCGCAATATACCCACCGTCAAAATAGCTAACCTCCGGATTGAGATACTGAAGCACAGCCGAACAGGCCGCCACGATGACACAGAACAACATGACGTGTGAAGATCGTTCCTTGAACATGACGGGAATTAATTACCCTTTCACCCAAATATAGGCGAATTTAATATAATTGAACGAGTGCGATATGGTTCATATCGCGCAAATCGTCCTTACCGACCCACTCCACATTTCCTCCGTTAGCCAGCACCTGCCAGATGACCTTATCAACGGGATCCGTGATATAAAAGTCCTCATCCGTAGTCCCCTCCTGGCCGGTAAAGCCCTTTTCCAACACGAGTAGCCGGCTGTTGTGGTAACGGGCCTGGCGGCTGACTTCCGCAATCCCGGTGGCAAGGCGGCCGGCGTCGACCGCCTTCTGAACAAGTTGCAAAGCGTATTGCTGCCGGAGCTTTTCCCAACCCGCCAGATAAGGTCCGAGTGCCTTTTGCCATTCCTCGTTGCCATCCTCCCGCGGGTCCCTGCGAATATAAGCCAGAATATTCTTTTCGTGTCTGGTCAGTTTAGCAAAATGCCCCGTGACCCGCGGATCGCCGACAACAAAAACAGGGCGCGGCCAGGCGCTGAGAATGCTGCCCAATCCCTCGTCCATATGATGCAGGAATTTGTCCAGCATGACCTCCCTGCGACCCGACGGGTCCGGGAAATTGGCCGCCCTCTCCGGCACTTCATTCAGATATGCATAAACATTTTGGGGGGTATTCGACTTGATGATCCGATACGCTCCGCCGGACCCAAGAAAAATGCGGCTGCTCCTGTTATTCAGAAGAAGGACGAGGTGTTCGTTTCCCTCCACCCGGTAGTTCAGGATATCTTTCACCGCAAATGGCCGGTCAACCACCACCGTCTCCTTCACCGGGAGGTCCATGTACAGCACATTCACGGCTCCCGCTTTGGCGAAGACAACGACGCTGGATTTGTGCGTGGCGCTGTTCAGGCTGCGGAATGCCTGCTGTATCTCATGTATAAAAGGCAAAGCGGATTCAGCGGGATGCCGTGCCATCAGTTCCCGCTCCAGTCTCGCCAACATGGTTTTCTGCCGGGACTCGCATTCTCTGCCGGGATTCATTTTTGGATTATATGGCATCACAATAGCCGCCCGGAGTTGCCCCGTCTCCATATGCTTTTGGGCGCGCGCCGGTGCCCTGGTGTCGATGATCATGGCCGGTGTGTTTTATGGCCTAAAGATATTTTTTGGCACAGCCGGCCACAATGAGCACAATCAGGTATTCCGGTGACCCTCCTCATCCCGCCGGATACCGGCTTGCAGTTACTTTATAAAAAAAATCCCATGCACAAGATATTGCTAACGCAGGACGCCCGCCATCTGAACATGAGCTCGGTCGAGTTTGCCTGTTACCTGGCGCGACTCACGAAATCTAAATTGACCGGCGTCTTTTTGGAGGATGTGCTCGCTGACCATCCGGAATGGGCCGCCAGCGCCGCCTACGGGGTTCCGGTCAGCGGCCATACCCTCCCTGATGCGGTCGAAGCAAAGACGGAATCCGCGGCGGAGGAAAATATCCGCATTTTCCGGGAGGCCTGTGTTTGCAGGGAAGTCGTTAGTCGGGTCCACCGCGACCGCGGAATCCCATTGGCAGAAATGCTGGAGGAGAGCCGGTTTGCCGACCTGATCGTCGCCGATCCTGAGATTTCATTCCGGGAAAGACCGGCGCCCCCCCCTGCACCGTTCGTGACCGATATGCTGGCGGACGCCGAGTGTCCGGTCGTGCTCAGTCCTGCCAGTTATGACCGCATCGATGAGATCATTTTCGCGTATAACGGGACGGCTGCTGCCGTATGGGCCATCAAGCAATTCACTTACCTCTTCCCCGAATACCGCGAAAAAAAAGTAAGCGTCGTAAGTGTCCGCGAAGGAGATGACAATTCGATGGAAGAGTCTTACAAGATAAAGGAATGGCTGCGGGAACATTACCAGGATGTCGAATTTCACCTGTTGCAGGGGAATTCCACGGATCAATTGTTTGGCTACCTGCTCGAACGGAAGAATGCATTCGTGGTCATGGGCGCTTATGGCCGCGGCTTGCTGTCCCGGTTCTTCCGGCCCAGTCATGCAAGGCTGATCGTGCGGACGCTGAACCTGCCCATTTTTATTGCACATCCCTGATAAGTATATCAATTTTTTTGCAATGGCAAGCTTCATTAAAAAATTAGAAGAGATCAGGCTGACGGATGTGCCGGTTGTCGGCGGTAAGAATGCGTCGCTCGGCGAGCTTTGCTCCCAACTGGCTTCCGCCGGGATCAGGGTCCCCGCCGGGTTCGCGACCACGGCAGCGGCCTACCGATATTTCGTGCAATACAACCAATGCGCCGGTCGACTGGATGCGATACTGAAGGCCCTCGACCGGGAAAGTTTCAGCAACCTTCCCGAGACCGGCAAGGCGGCACGGACGCTACTGTCTGCCGCCTCTCTGCCAGCCGACCTGGAAGCAGAGATCCTCGCCGCGTATCGCGATCTCGGCGGAGGCGATCCCATCGCAGTCGCGGTCAGAAGCAGCGCTACCGCCGAGGACCTGCCGGGTGCCAGCTTCGCAGGGCAACATGAATCGTACCTGAATGTCCGCGGTCCGGCGGCCTTGCTGGCCGCGGTAAAAAATTGCTACGCATCGCTGTATACCGACCGTGCGATCAAATACCGGCAGGACAATGGGTTTGTCGATTCGGCCGTATCCCTGTCTGTCGGCATCCAGAAAATGGTTCGGTCGGATAAGGCCTGTTCGGGGGTGGGTTTTACCCTCGAGCCCGAATCCGGCTTCAGAAATGTCATTCACCTGGCAGGCGTCTGGGGCCTCGGCGAAAATATCGTGCAGGGCATATCGACCCCTGACGAGTACCTGGTATTCAAACCAGCGCTCCGGGCAGGCAAGCGGGCCATCCTCCAAAAGACCCGCGGTGAAAAGGCCCGAACCCTTGTGTATGCCGGAGACAATGTCGCGTCCGGCGGAACGGTCAACCTGGATACGCCGGACGGCAAACGCGACCAATTCGTGTTGACCGACGAGGAAATCACGGCTCTGGCCAATTGGGCCATGACCATTGAAGCGCACTATGGCCGGCCGATGGACCTGGAGTGGGCCAAGGACGGCGAGTCCGGCGACATTTTCATTGTACAGGCCCGGCCCGAGACCGTGCACTCCCGCCGGGACCCGCTTTCGATAAAGGAATTTACGCTGACGGAGAAGGGCGACTGTCTGGCGACGGGAGAAGCGGTGGGCGAACAGATCGTCAGCGGAGCCGCCCGCATCCTGTCATCGCCTGAGCAGGAATCCCAGGTTAAACCCGGGGACATCATCATTACGGACATCACCAGCCCGGACTGGGACCCGGTATTGAAAAAAGCCGGGGCCATCGTCACCAATAAGGGCGGCAGGACCAGTCACGCCTCGATCGTTGCCCGCGAACAGGGCGTGCCCGCCATCGTGGGCGCGGGGGACGCCACGGGGAAGATCCGCGACGGTGAACTGATCACCGTCAGCTGTTGCGAAGGAAAAACGGGTTTTGTGTACCGGGGGAAAGCAGAATGGAAAGAGCGGCAAATCAACCTCGGTAACATCAGGAAGCCGCGCCGCGTGGAACCCATGCTCATCCTCGGCGACCCGGACAAAGCATTCGAATTGTCATTTTATCCAGCCGCCGGCGTTGGCCTGATGCGCATGGAATTCATCGTTACCCATGCGGTCCGGGTGCATCCGATGGCACTCGTCAGGTATGACGAGCTGGATGACGGCGACGCCCGCAACCAGATCGGCCGGCTGACCCGCCACTATACGGACAAGAAAAAATACTTTGTCGATCAGCTTGCATCGGGGATTGCCACGATTGCGGCGGCATTCTATCCCCGTCCAGTGATCTTGCGCACCAGCGACTTTAAGACCAATGAATACGCGAAGCTCCCGGGCGGTCGCCAATTCGAGCCGCTCGAAGAGAACCCGATGCTGGGTTTCCGCGGCGCATCCCGGTACCACCATCCCCTATACAAGGAAGGATTCCGGCTGGAATGTGAAGCGATCCGCGTCGTCCGCGACGAAATGGGACTCAGCAACGTCAAGGTGATGATCCCCTTCTGCCGCACGGTTGAAGAAGGCAGGCAGGTGATTGCTGTCATGCGCGAATACGGGTTGGGTCAACACCAAAATGGCCTCGAGATTTATGTCATGGCCGAAATTCCGAGCAATGTCCTGTTGGCTGACGAATTCGCGGCAATTTTTGACGGCTTTTCGATCGGCAGCAACGACCTGACGCAACTCACGCTTGGGATCGACCGGGATTCTTCGATCGTTGCGGGATTGTTCAGCGAGCAGGATGCTGCCGCCAGGAAAATGATCGGCAACATGATCACCGCTGCGAAAGCTGCAGGGGCGAAAATCGGCCTTTGCGGGCAGGCGCCCAGCGACTACCCCGACTATGCCCGGTTCCTGGTGGATTTGGGCATCGATAGCATTTCATTCAATGCGGACGCGCTCCTAAAAGGAATAGAGAACATTTTGCGCGCCGAAGAGGCCAATATGCCGGTCGGCGAACCCAAAACAACCGAACATATATTGTAAATCACTCAACAATAAACCATGGAAGAGTTCATCAAATTCGAAAACCTGATCGACCACACCCGGGATTATGTCAACACCCGGGTCGACGAAGCAAAGCTGGCGGTCGCCAGGACTACCAGCGGCGTGGCCGCGCGGATCATCGCCGGTGCAGTCGTGGGGACCATATTCCTGATCAGCCTCCTTTTCGCAAGCGCTGCCGCGGCATACCGGTTGGGCAGGGAGTGGGGGCAGCTTTGGCTGGGATTGCTGGCGGTAGCCGCCTTTTATTTCCTGCTCGGCCTGTTGATCTGGGCGGCAAGGGAAAGAATGATCCGGGTGCCCATCATGAATTCCCTGATCCATCAACTGTTCAAAAACGAAGAAAATGAGGAAGATTAAACGCCTGACCCAGCTCCGGAAAGAAGAGCGGAGGCTCCGCGAACACCGCGCCGAGCTCGAGCGGGCCATCCAAAGCGACTGGTTGTTGATCCGCAGGACGCTGGAGCCGGCCAGTCTTGCCACCGAGGCTTTCCGGGCAGGAACGACCTGGATCGGCAAGAAATTGCTTACCGGGCTGACCTCCCGAAAAACAACCGAAAAATCGAGGTCATGAAAAAGATCGTGATGCCGATCGAAGCCGCTCACTATCCGGGTGAATGCTTGGCAATTGCGGCAGGATTGAACCAACTTTCACCGGTCATGCTGACCGCGGCGGTCGTCCCGGATCTCGATTATGCTTCGCTTTGGACGGTGCCGGGCGGATTTGTTACAGCGGAGCATCTTGCCGAACTGAGCAGCGATGAGATCGCGGCCATCGACCGCAACAACCATCGGATCGAGGCCTTTTGCAGCGAGCACCGGATACCTTGTATCATCCGCCGGGATCAATTCGATTTTGCCTTGCAGGAGATCAGGAAAGAAAGCAGGTTTGCCGATCTTCTTTTGATCAGCAGCCGCCATTTCTTCGAAAACATCAGCGCCGATCAGCCCAACGCATACATGCACGAGATCCTCCATCATTCCGGATCGACTGTGTTGCTGTTGCCGGACGAGCCGGTATTGCCCGACGAGCTGGTATTCGCGTACGACGGCTCGGATGCGTCCCTTCGGGCGATCCGCCAATTCGTCTACCTGTTTCCCGAGCTTTGCAGCCGGCGGGTCACCATTGTCCATCTTAGCCGGAACAAAGGAGAGCCTATCCCGGACGCGGCATTCCTGAAGGAATGGCTGACCGGCCACTTCAGGGAGATCGAATTGCTCGAATTGGCCATGGACAAAAAGGAATTCTTCGCTTCCTGGATGGCGGGAAGGGCCCACCCCTGGCTGATAGCAGGCTCTTATGGCAGGTCCGATTGGTCGCAACTGCTTTCGGAAAGTTTTGCCGCCGAAGCGATCCGCCATCCGGGCTATCCTATTTTCATGGCGCATGGATAAAAGAGCGGCATCAGACGCCGAAGGGCCACGTGTCGGGAACCTGATGCCCGCCGGGTTCGAGATGCAGCGGGTGCAGCGCCTTCGTATCTTCCAGGTATACAAATGCGTCATACCGCAACGGCAACAGGCTGGGTACGTAATTGCCGTATTTTTCATAGGCGGGGTTATAGACGACGCCGATAGCGCGGTGGCCGATATGATGCTCCATCAGCATATCGTTCGTCGACAGATCGCCCATTAACAAGAGCTTGTTTTCGCCGCCCGCCTGATGCAACAACCATTCCCAACTGTTCACCACCCCATCCGGCATTTCTATCTTCCGCATCGGCGCGCCCCAGCTTCCACCCGCCATTACCGATCCCCGGTATGAGCCAAAACCAACCAGCACAACGCCTTTTTCCTCATGATCGATCCTGGCGAGCTCTCCGATATTGTACATTCCTTCGCTGGCCATATCCGTCGCCCGCGCATCGCCCACATGCGTATTGTGCGCCCAGACAATCGCTTTAGACTTGCTGCCATGGAATGTCAGCAGCCTGTCAAGGGTATCTGCCATGTGCCTGTCCCGGACGTTCCAGCTATGCGGCCCTCCGGCAATCATGGCCCTGTAGTACCGCTCGGCATCGACGGCGATCACCGCATTTTGTTCGGTACTGAAGACATTCTCCTCGTCGGAATCATATGTCGGCAATTTCCTTTGAATTTCCTTCAGCAACTCTACCACTGGCGTCTGGCATAAATCGGGAACCAACGCCGCGGCCCGTCCATAGGAAATACCTTCCTCGCCCCGGTAAGGCTCAAAACAGCGGAAAGCTTCCTGCGCCACTTTCAGGGCCATGGGATCTGTACCTTCCAGGTATTTCATGATACTCTCCATGCTTTCCCAAAGACTGTAGACATCCAGCCCGTAAAAGCCGACCTTCCTGTTTGCCGCCAGCCCGGAGTTGTGCAGCCGCAACCACTCACCCATCGCAACCATTTCCCAGTTAGCCCACATCCATGTCGGCCATCGATCGAAGGCATGAAGGACCTTGAATGCACCTTTGTCATCCTTATCGTACCCCTTTACAAACCGGTTGAACCGGTAACAGTCCGGCCAGTCCCCCTCCACGCCAATGAAATTGAAGCCTTTTTCCTCGACCAGCCTTTTCGTAATATGCGCGCGCCACATATAGTATTCATGCGTTCCATGACTTCCCTCGCCCAGCATGACGATCCTGGCATCCCCGATCCGGTCCATCAAAGGCTGGAGACCCGCCTTGCTTTGGAGGGGGTAAGCCCATTGCTTGATCGCGCTGATCGCCTCTGTTTGATTGAACGGTGCTGGTTTCGTAAAATAACGGGGCATAAACCTTTTCCACGTAAGGTATGCCTTCGCCTGACGGCGGGACAAGGACGCTAATCATTCCTGCCGCTGATCCAGGTCAGCAAATTTCGTCCGGCCGCGATCTAGCTTTAGGCTGGTTACAACATTTATCCGGAGGTATGTTATGAGTATGATCACCGAAATTCGCCAGGTCGTACGCTACTGGTGGATCTTTATTTTCCTGGGACTTGCACTATGCATGTTCGGCTTGCTATTGGTGGCCTTTCCCATAGCAAGTTACACTGCACTCACCTTTTTTTTCGAGCTGGCCATTCTGTTGAACGGTATACTCGAGATCAGCTTTGCCATCAGCAATTACCGCCTGATTCCGGGATGGGGTTGGCATCTTGGCGGCGGATTGCTGGAACTGGCGGTGGGCGGCCTGCTGTTGCTCAACTCCGCGCTGGCCGCGGCCTCGCTTTCCCTGATTGTCGGCTTTTGGCTCATGTTCCGAAGCATCGCGATAGTCGGCCGTTGTTTCGATCTGCCCGCACTATGGCCGGAAAAAGCCTGGATGGGCTTGCTTGGGGTCGCCGGGCTTGTCTTCTCCTTCCTGATCCTCTATAACCCTTCCTTCGGCGCCTTCACCCTCCTGGTATGGACATCGCTCGCACTGATGTCGATCGGTCTATTCTATATCTTCCTTGGCATTCACCTGAAAAATTTGAAATAACATGCCGACGGTTTCCTTCTCGGGCCGCCGGCCCTGGCTGCGGGCACTGCTGTTATGCGTGTTGGCCGTTCAATGCGCAGCGGCCCTGCTCAGCGGGTGGCTGCTTGTCCTGGCGGCGGGCCGGCACCGGCCAAAATTCTTTCTGGGCATTGGCCAAACCGCGTTACAGGCGGTCATTATCCCCGGAGCCACATTGATTTTTATCGGGGCGGTCAGCTTGGGAGCGTTCCTCGCCGTGCTGGGGCGTTTCCGCTATCACAGGATCGCCGCTGCGGCGGCGGTTGGGCTCCTGGCCGCCGCGCTTTGGACAGGAACGGCTATCCTGGGAGAAGTCGACAGGGGGCAATTGTTCTGGGTCTTCCTGGTTCTGCTGGGCGTGCTTGCCCTGGCAGGGATGGAGCCGGTCCGGGCCGTGGTGACGCGAAGGACGTTGTTGGGTTGCGGTATGCTGGCCTCGGTCTTGTACGTGGTCACCAATCTGGCCGTCGCCAACCAATGGAACGGCTATCACCCCGCTTCCCAAACGATCAGCGAACTTTCGGCGATCGGCGCGCCCACCCGCGCACTTTGGAATGCGTTATGCGCTCCGTATTCACTGCTCATGATTGCATTTTCAGCCGGTGTAGTCGGATCGGCGCCGGCAAACCGACGGCTTCATGCCGCCGGTGATCTTTTGTTCGCGTACGGCCTTTTGAGTATGCTATGGCCGCTTGCCCCCATGCATCTTCGTGCTGTCCTGGCAGCAGGCGGCGCTACTGTTTCCGACACGTTCCATCTCCTCCTGGGTGCAATAACCGAATTGATCTGCCTGCTTGCACTGGGCCTTGCCGGGCTGGCACTTGGCCGCGCATTTCGCTGGTATTCGTTCGCGACCGCAGTTGCCCTGCTGGTGTTTGGCACCCTCACCTTTCTTGCAGCTCCAGGAATCGCAGCCGATCGGCCCACGCCATTCATCGGCATCTGGGAGCGGATCGATATCGCGGTGTTCCTTTTTTGGGTGATCGTCCTGGCTATAAGGCTCTGGTAAGCAAGATCAGCGACTTGATTGAGGGGTGTCATTTACCACGGCGGCGTTAGATCGTACCTTTTATAGAAATCGAATAGTATGGAAGCATATAATTTTTGCCAAAGCTGCGGGGTGCCGTTGGATCGCGAGGACATCTTAGGTACGGAACGGGACGGATCCGGGAGCACGAAATACTGCAAGTATTGCTATGCAGAGGGGGCATTCATCGAACCCGGCATGACCCTCGAACAGATGAAGACCCGCGCCCGGATCCAACTCGAGCAGAGACACATGTCGGAGTCCGTGATCCAGCAGGTGATCCTCACCTTGCCGATGCTCGGCCGGTGGCTAAGTGGCCAGCCCCACAATTCCGGATTCAGGACGCATATTTTATAAAACCTTAAATAGTACGTGTATGTTCAAAAACAGGATAGAAGCGGCCGGGACGCTGGCACGGCAGCTCCAAAGATTTGCATTGATGCCTGGTGTCATCCTGGCGGTCCCCAGGGGCGGTATTCCCATCGGCGCGGTCATCGCGGGAAAGACCGGCTTACCACTCGACCTGCTGATGACAAAGAAAATCGGCCATCCGCAAAACCGGGAATACGCCATCGGCGCCGTCGGCCTCGCCGACAGCTATATTTTGCCCCATAAAGGCGTTTCTCCGGGCTACATCAAGGCGGAAACCGAAGCGCTTCGAAAAAGACTGGCGGAAATGCGGCGGAAATTCATGGGCGGCTCCCGGCCGTTGCCATTAAAGGACCGTATCGTCATCGTCGTCGACGACGGCGCCGCCACGGGGAACACGCTCTTAAGCGCTATACAGATCCTTCGAAGGGAGGAGCCGGGCAGGATCGTCGTCGCCATTCCGGTGGCTTCGACCCCGGCCGCAAGGAAATTGCGTGCGGCAGCCGACGAATTAATCTGTCCGCTGGTGGTAGATGACTTTGCCGGCGTCGGCGATTACTACGAGGACTTTCAACAGGTTAGTGACGAGGAAGCGCTCCATTATCTCCGCCAATTGCGGACGTCACCGGGAGCGCCGATCGATAACCAACCTAATCATCGCGCAAACCATGCACATCGGTAATCGGGTAGTAGTATAAGTATAAGCTTGTAGCGATACCAACAAAATCTTTGAGTTTCGGTCAAAAGTGCACTACCTTTAGATTCTATTTCGACGCCTATCACTGGCCTCCGGCCCTCCCTGCGATGACAGCATTTACTTTGGACCTATCTGCCGGCCCGACCGTGAATCGTTAGCCCGATGTAAGACCCGGCTTTTGAAATGCGAGTAATCAGACACATATATATCGCGTTATCAGCTTTCATGCTCTGCGCCGTTCTGGGGTTGACTGTTGTTGTGTCACAATACAACCGGCTTTTCAATGATTCGTCCGGTTGGGTGAAGCATACGATCACGGTGATGCAGGAAGGATACGGTGCTTTAACCGCCTTACATCGGGTGGAACTGGGGACGACCACGATGGAGACGCTCGAAAGCCACCTGCTGACGCTTCGCAGGCTGACGGCCGACAATCCGGCACAACAAATCAGGATCGATAGTCTTCTGCGCATTTTACAAACTCCGCCTGCTGCAACAGCGGGCGGAACGGGCGGGACGTCCCGTATTCAACACGCAAGGAATATTCTGCTTTCCATGGAGGATGAAGAAAATCACCTGCTGGCGCAGCGGCAGGCCGCGAACGAAGAAAGCCACACCCATTTGCGGAATGCTATCCTCACCCTGCTTATCCTGGTGCTCGGCCTGATGGGCGCCAGCACCACCCTGGTGCTGTACAACTTCCGTCGCCGCAAAAGGACCGAGCGGGTCCTGAAACAATCCGAGGAACGATTCGACCAGGCCGTGAGCCAGATAAAAGACTATGGCATCATCCGCCTTAGCCCGACCGGCATGATCGAAACATGGAACTGCGGGGTGGAACAGATCAGCGGCTATTCGCACTCCGATACCGTGGGAAAACATTTCTCCATCTTTTACACGGAAGAAGAAAAATTGAGAGGCGAACCCGCCTCGAGCCTGCAACGGGCGGAGATGACCGGGCGATATGAATGCACTGGCTTGAGGCGCCGCAAAGATGGATCCCTCTTCCACGCTCATGTGGTATTCACGGTCCATCGGGACCATACCGGTCAAACAACCGGCTTCATCAAGATCACCCAGGATGTCGACACCCAGGTCGGACGGGAACAGGAGTCAAACGCCGCGCTTTCCCGCGAGCGAACGCTGAGCGACATGAAATCGGGCTTCGTCGCGTTGGCCAGCCATGAATTCAAGACGCCTTTAAGCGTCATCCTGTCTTCCACCAACCTTCTCGAGCGATACACTGACCCGGGTATGGCAGACCAGCGCGCCCGGCATATCAAGCGCATCAAGACAAATGTCGGCAATCTTAAAAACCTGCTAAATGACTTTTTGTCTCTGGAAAGGCTGGACAAGGGCATTGTCCGAAACGATCCCGGCCTGACTGACCTGCCGGAACTTTGCGAGGAGGTGGTACAAGATATGGAATCGGCGACAACAACCGGCCATAAATTCGAATTGGTAATGCTGGGGGAATCTCGGCCCATCTTAGTGGACGGGCATTTGTTGCGAAACATATTGAACAATCTGTTGAGCAATGCAGCTAAGTATTCCCCGGAACGGAGCCTGGTCCAGCTGGATCTCGAGTTTGAGGATACCACCACCCGCATCCGGGTGACCGATCAAGGTATTGGGATACCGGCGGATGAGCAGCAGCACTTGTTTGAGCAGTTTTTCCGCGCCAGGAACACCGTCGGTATTTCCGGCACCGGGCTTGGCCTGAGCATCGTAAAGAAATACCTTGACCTCATGGGCGGCTCTATCGCGGTCGAAAGCACCCCGGACGTCGGCAGCACCTTCACTGTAACGTTACCGTCGCGGTCGGTACATATTGCTTTGAGCGAGCCAACCGGCGCGATGTAGGCGGTCCATCCCATCACTTTCCTGTCTTTCCCGCCGGCCTGCGACTCATTCCTCCGCCTGGAATTCCGCCGCGCAACTGGCGAAAATTCTGGATTCGCATGACTCCTCTGGACCGTTGCTGCTCCCGCCTGTTCAACTGGTCGATGGTCCGGGACGCATGGCCGTCCAGGGGTTTCCAGCGATCTCCGTCGCGTTGTTGCCACCCACCATCATTTGCTTTCCGATAGATGTTCCCCTGACGGTCGGCATAGATCCGGTCGTTTGCGGGTCTCAGCGACAGATCGCGCCGGACCCCGTACAAGTTGTTATGAATGTCCACATTGACCACCCGATGTACGTCGCGCTCGTAAAGCCCGTGCCCCCGGAAATGATGCCAGACATAGGGAGGCCGGTAGATAACAGGTCCCCACCACCCGCCTGGCCAGAACGGCCAACCCCAGTCGATCCCAAAGTTGAACCAGTCCGGTCCGAAGTCATAGCCAAGGGTCCACCCAATCCAGGGATCGTACCACATGTTGAAGCCCCAGGTCCACGAACGGGGATAAAATCCGCTGCCTCGCCAGGGCGCATAATAATAACCCGTGCCATAGACGACGGTGGGCCCGTAGATGAAATTGCCCAGGTAACCGGGCGTATATCCCATGCAGATATACCCGGGTGTCACTTCCAGGATGTACAGGTATTTACAGGCATAGACCGGGCAATCGGGCGGTATCAGCTCGACTTCTTCGGGCCGTGTGTCAGCCAGCGTCCATGGGCCATGGGGCCCGACGGCCATATACCACGCGCCGTTCTCCGCGCAAAAATACCGGTTCCTGTACAAGATCACTGTGGACCCTGTGTTGACCGCATATTGCATCCCGGTGCCCCTGATCGCGGCAAAACGTGGGTCCCCGTCATAGACGACCTGGACTGTGGCGGTCTTCCGGTCTATTTCCGCCGTCTGCGGTATCTGGGCGTCCACGATGGCCTCACGGGCTGCCGGGGTGCCGGCTACACTGGCCAGCACATTGTCCTTTGGAGAGCCTTCCGGGATGCGTGCAAAATCCGATGGCAGGGAATCGGCGGGCACATAATCCCAGATGCCCTGGAGCGCCGGCGCCCGGTACCAGCGGCCCGACAGGAGCACAAAGTAAGACTGACTGCCGGTGTCCAAAAAGATGTCATTGGCCGAATTGGTCACATACAACAGACCGGTGCCGCCAATCGGCGCAAACCCGGGTTCGCCCGTCGTCTGTATGAGTTCCGCCGGGACGGTCGTAACGATGATCCCGGCGACGATATCCGCACCTTCGCGGGCGGTATCGCTGTGCGCCCCCAACGCGCTGTCGGCAAGGTCCATTGCTGCCTGAACACCGGCCATATCCCGCGGGATCGCCGGCACGTAGGAATAAGGACCGGTTGGCGCGATCGCCGTGTACCAGTGCCTTCCACCATACAAATACCAGGTGTTTTGATGTTTCAGGATGATAAATGGTGAATTCACGACCGCATCCATCCGAAACTCCCGATTCTGTTGTATATAAGGTTCGCCGTCGATGGTCACCAGGATCGATGGTCTGTCGGCGTAAATGACCCGCGGGGGGCGGGTTTCCAGGTTCTTGGATAAGTTGCGCTCCGCCGTCGCCATATCCAGCGAACTCAGCACCACGTCCAGCGATACCTCCGCGCCAAGACCCGTGATACCCGCACCTATGAAAGGACCCAATTTGCGGCTCAAAGCCGGATCGACCCCCCGAAGATCCAACTGCAGGATCGTTACTGTATCGAATCGGATGGTGCGGTTGTCCCGGTCGATGTCTACCTGCGCATCGGCCTGATAAGATCCGAATTGCGGCGCCGCCTTACCGCTCTCGAGATAGGAAAATGCCGCGTGGTACCAAAGGTTGTTTCCGGCAAGGGAGTCCGGCTGCGGCTCATAGAGTTTCACGACCGCACCCATGGAGGTCTTCAAAACCTGGGGCCAGTTGGTCTGCGCGTCTACCCGGAACTTTGTGATCACGAGGACGGAAAACAGCAGGAATGACTTTTTCATGTTCAGAGAAATTTTCAGGAATTCGCGGTATACCGCACTTTAATTGCAGGCATATCTGACCTGGAACCCTCCCGCGGCGGGAACGATCGGCGCCAGGATTTCGTTACTGGTTTGAAAGATCAGCGGAAAACCGTGCGCGTTGTACCGTGCGGCAATGAATCCGTTGTCGACGCTGTAATTGCGGCAAACGAACATCCAGATCTTATTGGTGCGCAAAATGCTAAGCCGGGAATCATAAAGGACGCCGGGCACGATGAGATTGCCGTTTGCATCATATTGATAGACGGAGCCGGTCCCGAAGGGTTGGCCACCGGGCGTAAAAAATGAATCCGTAGTCGCGATGATCCGGTCCTGTGCATCGTATCCGAACTGGCTCACCGAAAAACCCGCCTGGGGAAAAGGCGCGGGCACCGAATCCAGGTAACTGCCAAAGATGAATTGGGTATCCCGGATGACCTGGTTACGGTCGTTGTAAACATATTTCGTCCAGGTCTCAAACGCCTGGTTGGCATAGGGCCGGACCAACTCCGCGAGCCGACCCCATTTGTCGTATTTGAAAACCGCATTCGGGTTGCCCGTCTTAACCGCCGTATTCATGACCGTTAAGGGGTCGCCGGCGCGATTGTACGTAAAGGAATAGACTACCGTATCCTCCCCGACCTCGGAGGAGTGAAGTACCGTGATGTCCCGGATGGCACAAGCCTTGCAATCGGGCTGGCCATTGCCGAATCGATTCAGATAGTCGATCTCTTTCCGGCATGAAGAAGAAAAGATGGCAACGGCCGCTAAGACCGCCCCTACCAAGGTTTGGGGAATTTGACGATTCATAGACAAAATAATTTATCGTAAGGTAGCCCACGGACAAGATCGCGGGCAATGACCGGCATCATATCCAGCCGTGATTCCGACCCCATTCAGTTATATATTCCCTGGGTTTCCGCCAGCCGCATCCGCCTCTTCCACTCGCCCAGGCGATTGAAGCAGTCGTTAATGGCGATGACCCGGCTCCTGATCAGTTCAGTGAGTTCCAGCAGGCATACAACCACTTCCGAAAAAATGGTTACCCTGCCCTTTGTCTCGCACTCCTGCTGCAACCGTCCGGTCAACAGGTTATAATAACCTTCGAGTGCCTTGCGATATTCCCGGACGATGACCTGCATGCTTCTGACATTCGAGCTATACACGTATCCGCAATTGCGGGCGAGCTTCCTTTGAGCGCAAATATTCCTCAGAGCTTCCAGCAATAAGCGCTGGCTCCTGGACTGAAAGAACCTGACGGTTTGAGAGAGGCGGTCAGCCGGGTCAGCCAGACAATTTAGCCGGACCGCCAGCCCGTCGCGATGAAAGGAAGCGATCGCCTTTTGCAACTTTCCAAGTGACGCCGCAAGACGCCGGTCTGCACCCTGGCCCTCCTTCTCGATCCCCGAAATCAGGCCTTCAATGATCTCTGAGTGCGCCAGCCGGTTCTCCAGCATTTCCTCCAGCCTGTATTTCTCCTTCCGGCTCCCGCGATAATGCCTGAAGAATACATTTCCATATTGGCGGTTTTCGTGCGGCAGCTCGATGTCGATGTTGCGGAACTGCAGGTGAAATTCGATATCGTGGTATAGCATGGAGGGAAGATTTCCCCCAAGATAGCAGGCCCGGCCAGGGCAAATTGGTGATCATTGTCAGTAATGGACATGATTTATGGGTCACCATGACGATGATCCGGATCAGGACTCAGCCGGACCGTTTCCGATAGTTGAGAATGGCCCAGGAATTGAAGAATAGTGCGAAACCCAATAAGGCAAAGATCTGCGGCCGGATATCCGAAAGACTGCTTCCCTTGAGCACGACCATCCGCATGACCTCGATGAAATAGGAAACCGGATTGAATCTCGTGATCCACTGCGCCCACCCGGGCATGCTTTCAATCGGCGTGTACAGACCGCTCATCAGGTTGAACAGCATGTTGACAAAGAAGGACACCATCATCGACTGCTGCTGTGTACCGGCATAGGTCGAGAGCAATAGTCCGAGGCCAAGCACCGACAACAAGTAGATACCTGCAAAAAAGTAGATCGTCAGATAATGGCCGACCGGCACGATCCCATACACAAGACGAGCGATACCGAGCCCAAGGGTGAGGACCAGCAGAGCCAGTAGCCAGAAAGGGATCAGCTTCGCAAGGATAAACCATAGCTTCCTGACCGGGCTGACATTGATCTGTTCGATCGTGCCCATTTCCTTCTCCCGGATAATATTGTTGCTGGCGAACGAGGAGCCGATCATCGTGACCAGCATCACCAGGATACCGGGGACCATGAAATAGTGGTAATTCATGTGTGGATTATACCAATCCTCCGTACGCACCTCGATCACGGGCTGCCTGTCGAAGCGGGGCAACTGCACCCATTTTTCCCGGACCTCGCCGTTATAATCCTGCAGGATGCTCTGGATATAAGCGCCGCCAAGTCCTGCCTTGACGCCGTTGATGGCGTTTACGCCTATGAATACCGTCGACGCATCCTCTTTTACCAGGTCCCGTTCGAAATGCGCGGGAATGACGAGCACCAGGTCGGCCTTGTCCTGTTCGATGGACCTGACCGCCCGGGAATAAGCCGGACTATAATCCGTCAGCCGGAAATACCCGGATGAAACCAGTTTCGTGGCCATATTGCGGGAGCAGGTCGTATGATCCAGGTCCACTATCCCAAGGTTGATATTTTTGATCTCATAGTCGGCGGCAAGCGGCAGGATCAATAGCTGGACGACCGGCATGACGAAGAGGATCCGGAAGATGGCCGGATCCCTCAATATCTGCAGGAATTCCTTTTGCAAAAGAAATTTTAGCGTTCTCATGTCAGTCTTATTTTAAAATTCCGGATGCTGATGGCGAGTAACCCGATGGTCATGAAGGCGAGGATCAAGGTTTCCTTCCATACGGAAGAAAAAGGCAGACCCTTGATCATTACCTGCTTTACGATGATGTAGTACCATCTCGCGGGAACTACATTGGATACGACCTGCAACGGCACAGGCATATTCTCCACGGGAAACAGGAAGCCGCTGAACATCAGTGTGGGCAGCATCAGGCTCATCATCGAAGTCAGCATGGCCGTCTGTTGGGTCCGGGCAAAATTGGAGATCACCAGGCCGATCGATAGCGAGGTCCCCGTAAACAGCGCGCTTTCGGCCAAAAGCAGCCAAAGGCTGCCGGCAATGGGGACCTCGAGTGCGTAAACGCTCAGCACCAGGATACTCGCGATATTGATAAGTGAAACCAGGAGATAGGGTATCGCTTTGGCGATCACAATCAGGAAAGGCCGGAGTGGAGAAACCAATAGCACTTCCATCGAACCCATCTCCTTTTCCCTGACAATGGAAATAGAGGTCATCATGGCGCAAACGAGCATGAGCACCAGCGCCATTACCCCCGGGACGAAATTGTAGGCGCCTTTCAACTCCGGATTATACAGCATGCGGATCTGCGTATTGATCCGCATGGGCAGTTGCCGGTTGCCGGTGACCCGTTGCTGATAGTCGTTGATGACGGCGGTCGCGTAATTGGTAAGCGTATTGGCAATATTGGGATCGGAGGCATCGGCCACCAACTGGACCAGGGCGCGATTCTTGTGCAGAAGGTCGTCCTGGAAGCCAGGTCCGATAAAGACCACCAGCCGGGTCTTCCCCTGGCGGAACACCCGACCGATATCGGATGGCGAGCCGAGCAGCCGGACGGCATTGAAATACCGGCTGGCGCCGATCTCCTGGATCAGGGATATCGAGGCCGCATCCCGCGACTCGTCCAGGATGGCGATCCGGGAGTTCTTGACCTCATTGGTCAGGGCAAAACCGTAGAGAACGATCTGCATGACCGGCATGGCGGTGAGGATCAGGAGCGTGCGTCGGTCCCGCCAGATGTGGTAGATCTCTTTTCGGACGAAGATGAGGAACTGTTTCATAACCGCGTGTTTAATTGCCGGATCTTTTCGCCGCCCGCGCAAGCCGGAGAAAGACCTCATCCATCGTCGCGGCATTATACCGCTGCATCAGCGCTTTCGGGGTATCGAGCGCGTCTATCCGCCCGTCTACCATGATCGACACGCGGTGGCAGTATTCGGCCTCATCCATGTAATGAGTCGTCACGAAGACCGTGATTCCCCTGTCGGAGGCCTGATAAATGAGTTTCCAGAATTCCCTGCGCGTCACCGGATCGACGCCGCCGGTCGGCTCATCCAGGAAAACGATCGCCGGATCGTGAAGGATGGCGATCGAGAAGGCCAGTTTCTGCTTCCATCCCAGGGGAAGCGACCGTACCAGGGTGCCGCGTTCGCTTTTCAGCTGCAGCCTGTCCAGCAGTAATTCCGATTTCTCCGCAATGCGCCGGTCGTCGAGCCCGTAGATGCCACCGTAGAACCTGATGTTCTCCCCGACCCGAAGGTCCTCATAGAGCGAAAAACGCTGGCTCATATAGCCGATATGCTGTTTGATCCGCTCGGTCTCCCGGTAAACGTTGAATCCCGCGACGGTAGCCTCACCCCCACTTGGCCGCGAAAGACCGCAAAGCATGCGCATCGCAGTCGTCTTGCCGGCACCGTTGGCGCCGAGGAACCCGAATATCTCACCTTTCAGGACGTCAAACGAAATATTGTCGACCGCCACGAAGCTGCCGAACCTTTTGGTCAGATGCGATACCGATATGACAACCTGCCTGTCCATATTATCCGGTCTTCATAAGATCCATGAAACAATCCTCGATCGCCGGCGCGATAACCCTGAGCTCGGTGTCCGTATAGCCACCGTCCTTTAGCAGCCCATCCAACCGGGCTTCCGACCCGGCAGCGCGCAATACGACATGATGGTACTGCCCAAACGGGTAGCAGGCCTCAACCGCCGGATCAGCTTCGAGGTCGCAAAGTAACCGGTACATTTCCGACGACCGGATCGCCCAAAGCGGCTTGCCGAAACCACCGCGAATGCCTGCGGGAGTGTCGATGGACAAGATCCGCCCCTTCTGGATCAGGGCTACCCGGTCGCAGCGTTCCGCTTCATCCATGTAGGGTGTCGATACGACAATCCCGATTCCCTGCAATTTCAACCGGCCGAGCATCTCCCAGAATTCCTTCCGTGACACGGCGTCAACCCCCGTAGTCGGCTCATCCAGAAAAAGCACGGCCGGACGGTGGACCAGTGCGCAGCACAGGGCCAGCTTCTGCTTCATCCCACCGGAAAGCTGGCCGGCCTTGCGGCCGGCAAAAGGTTTGATCTGATCGTAAATATCCCCGATAAGGTCGTAGTTGGCCTGGATATCCGCATTAAAAATGGAAGCGAAGAACGCAAGGTTTTCCTTCACCGACAGGTCCTGGTACAAAGAAAACCTGCCGGGCATATAGCCGACACATCGACGGATTTTCCGGTAGTCGCGCACAATATCCAATCCATTCACCACGGCTTGGCCACCGTCCGGTAACAACAATGTGGTCAGGAGCCGGAAAAGGGACGTCTTTCCTGCTCCGTCAGGTCCGATCAACCCGAAGATCTCTCCCTTTTCCACGTCGAACGAGACCTTGTCGAGAGCAGTGACTGAGCCGCGCCGGGTGGAGTATTTTTTAACCAGGTCCGAGACCTGTACCGCAAATTCCATGGTCAGTTGAATTTTACTTGTCCATACATGCCGATCTTGAGCAATCCGTCATTTTTCACACGTATCTTCACCGCATATACGAGGTTGGCCCGTTCCTCTTTTGTTTGGATCGTTTTTGGCGTAAACTCCGCCTTTTCAGCGATGAGCGTGATCGATCCGGTGTATCCCCGGTAGTTCTTTGGTCCCTCATCAATAAAGACTTTTACAGGCTGTCCCAGCCTCAGACCGGCCAATTGTGTTCCGGTGACATAGATCCGAAGGGTGATCACGGAAAGGTCGGCGATCTTGTACAGCGCCTTACCCGCGGCAGTCACTTCGCCGGCCATGGCATATTTGACAAGCACGGTTCCTGCGGCCGGGTTGTAGACACAGGTCCGGTTGACCTGGTCCTGGATCTGGGCCACGGATCGCCGGAGCGGCCGGTATTCGCTCCACACCGTACTGTTCTGCGTGCCGACCGTACTTTTCTGAACCCCGATCTGTTCCCTGGTCGCCCGGATCTGGTTCTGCAGCACCGAGATCTGGGCGTTGTAGTCGTCCAGCTGCTTTGTAGGCGCAGCGCCCGATCGGATCAGCCGCTCTGTTCTCGCCTTCTCCATGTCAAGGTCCGCCAACTGGGCCTGCTGCGCAGCCATTTGGGCCTCCAGCATATCGACCTGCGGCCGGACGTCCAACGTCCGCCGGCCCAGCGCGCCGATCGTGGCTTCAACCTGTGACCGTTGCAGTACGAGCGGCACCGAATCGATGACGGCAACCAGGCTGTCCTTTTTCAGTACAGAGCCTTCGTCGACATTAAGCGCCATTATCTTTCCGGGAACCTCAGACGACACGATGATCTCGTCCGCTTCGAAAACGCCCTCTGCGTCAAAGGCCTTATCTCCGTTGCTGCAGCCGCCCTGGAAGACAACCATTGTGAAAAGGATAATAGTCAGCTTTCGCATATTTGTAATTTTTATCGCTGATTCCCCGAATGATACTGATAACCGTACAACGCCTGCCAGGATTGAATCTGATGCAGCACATACAGCTCACGGGCCTGATCCTCCGCATCAACCTGCACCAGGTAGTCGTGAGCGCTGATCACTCCCTCGGCGAACTGGGCATAGGCCGCATGCTTAACCGAGGTTCTGAGTACGATGATGCGCGCGTCGGACTGCAACAACTGGCTGCAGGCGCGGATTTGCACGGTATCCTGTTGCAAGCTGAGCCGGGTATTCAGCAAAAAAGTCACTTCCGCCACCTCCAGGTTCCGCCGTCCCAGTTCGGACAGCCGCCGCTCGTTTTTTCGGGTGTATAATCCGGACAGCGACCAACTGAGCCTGATCCCGCCGAGGTAATACCATTCAAAATCGTTGCTCAACATGTTCAGCGCGGGCCTGCCATAGCCGCCCTGCAGAAACAAGCTAAGCCTTGGGCGCAATGATGCATTGGCAATCGCATCCTGCAGGTCGAAGCTCCTTTTTTGTAACTCATACCATTCCAGCTCCGGACGCACTATCCGGTCGGTCGGGACAATTCCCGGCGGCGTGCAAAGGATCGTTTTCCTGTCGACCGGCAGGTTGATCAGGAGGCTGAGCATCTTTAGATAGGCATCCCAGCTTGCTTCCTGCTGGATCCGCTGCTGATCGGCGCCGAGCAATTGAGCGTTCAACTCGTCCAACGCACTCGGCGCCGCGGTTCCGTTGTCTACAAAAGCCTGTGCCTGGTCAATTCCGTTCAGGATATCAGCCTGTAAAAGGCTATTCTGGCGGACTTCCTGCTCGAGCAGCAAGGCGCCGAAATACAATTGGTCGACCCGGTCCCGGAGCGCATACAGGTCCACCTCCAGTCCTTTCTGATCGATCTCTTCCCCGACCACCGCATTGAGCCGTTGCTGTCGGATCATGCCGCCGTCGTACAACACCTGATCGACCTCCGCATATGCCCGGTACTGATCCTTGCTGTATTGCGGCAAACTGAAACCAGCGATAGGCAGCTTGGCCGGGAAGCTGGTGACATCTGACTGCACCGTCGCCTGACCGTTCAGGCTAAACTGGGGTAGCCAGGCTTTTGCAGCGTTGGCAACCGTAAACTCCCGCGTTCTCTCCAAGAGCCGGCGCCTGGCGGTGAGGGGGTAATTCTTTTCCGCCAATCTCCAGGCCTGATCGATCGTGATCCAGCTTGTACTTTGTGCTCCCGCTTTCCCGGCAAGCATCAGGAATAAAAGCAGCATCTTCAACATGCGGCGCCGGACTCGCGATAATATGTCGGGACGGCAGGCCATAACGGAATTTAATATTCAAAGGTAGCTGCCCCGGAAAGCCGCACTCCTGACCATCCTCAGCCGCCGGGGTGATAAAATTCATGCCTCCGTTTGGTATGGGGTCATTCGGCGGTGACGTCACCTGCAGTAGTTTTCCGAAAAAATATATGCCTGCGATCGTCACGCTGACCCTTCATCCCTGCATAGATGTCAATATCTCGGTTCCGGCTTTGGTCCCGGATATCAAAATGACTTGCAGCCAGCCGCTGCGACAGCCGGGTGGCGGAGGGATCAACGTAGCGCGCGCCATACATCAACTGGGAGGACAGGCCCTCGCCGTCTATCTGGCCGGCGGCTGTACAGGTGAAAAGCTGGGACAACTACTCGAATCCGAGGGCGTGGATACTGCCCCGGTGGCAGTACCCGGCGAGACCAGGGAAAATCTCATCATCCGTGAGGAAGGAACGGGGCTGCAATACCGCTGCAATCTCGCCAGCCCACCTATGGCGAAATCGACCGGGAACGTGTTGCTCCGCCGGCTCAGCGACTTGAAAGACATGCAATGGCTTGTCGTGAGCGGCAGTCTTGCGCCGGGGATGACGAGTGATATTTTTCCCGCTTTGTCGGCCATGGCCCTTAAAAACGGCGTTCGGTTGGTGGTCGATACCGCGGGGGACGCATTGAGGGCAGCGGTGAAAAGTGATGTATACCTCGTTAAACCGAGCCTTCATGAACTGATGTCGCTCACAAAAGGGCGGCCCGACGGGTCGGACATAGCGGCAAGAGCGACCCAACTGCTCGGCGATAGCAAGACCGAAGCGGTTGTCGTTTCATTGGGCGCCGAAGGTGCGATGCTGGTTACCCGCGATACATGCCGGCGCTTTTCGGCGCCGCGCGTCGATCCGGTCAGCACGATTGGCGCGGGCGACAGCCTGGTCGCAGGTGTCGTGCTTAGTCTGTACCGCGGTAAGTCACTGCCTGAAGCCGTCGGATATGGGTGCCTGTGCGGCGCCGCGGCGACGCTCCATCCCGGAACCGGCTTGTGCCGGTTGGAAGACGTGAATCGATTACAACAAATAATGGAAAAACATGAAAAAGATCCTGTTGATAGATGACGACACCGCCTTTCGAAGCAATGTCGCCGAGCTCCTGGGCCTATCCCACTACGAAGTTTTGCTTGCCGAAAATGCAAAGGAGGGAGTCGAAAAGGCCACCAACGACCGGCCTGACCTGATCATCTGCGATATCATCCTTCCGTCGGCCGATGGCTATACCGTTCTGCATTCGCTGCAACACGATCACCTGACTTCCGGGATCCCCTTTATTTTTGTCACCGGGATAACGGAAAAAGAAGAATGGAGGAAAGCGATGGCGATGGGGGCGGACGATTACCTGACCAAGCCGATCGATGGAGTAGAGCTGCTAAAGGCAATCGAATCCTGCTTCAAAAAAGAGGAGAACCGGAAGAAGCCGCCGGCCACAACCGTTGCTGTCGAAGTCGACGAAGGCTCAGGTACGCAGGCGTTTTTGACTGAGGTGGCCCAAAGGACCGTATTTAATTACCGGAAAAAGCAGGTGGTCTACCTGGAAGGTCAACGGCCGGCATTTGTATATTTTGTCGTATCCGGCAAAGTCAAAACCTATCGCAGCGATCCTGACGGTAAAGACCTCATCACGAAAGTCCACCCGTCGGGGGACTTCTTTGGCTACCCTGCCCTACTGGAGGGGAGGAACTTTTCAGACAGCGCGCAGGCCATAGAAGATACCTCCCTTGTCCAGATCCCGCGGCAGGAGATCATGTACTGGATGAATAGCAAGCCCGCCATCGCCCGGCTCTTTATTCAACTGTTATCGAAGGACGCGGCCGACAGGGGGGCCCGCCTGCTCAACCTTGCCTACAATTCCTTGCGTAAGCGGGTGGCTAATGGCTTATTACAGCTTGCGGGGGCGGACAGGCCCGGCGCTGCTTCCCGCCACGAAGAACTGGCGATTTCACGCGAAAACCTCGCCAATATCGTGGGCTGCGCCACCGAGTCCCTAACGCGCACGCTCAGTGATTTCAAGACCGAAAAACTTATCGATATCCGCAGCGGGAAAATCAGCTTGCTGGACGAGCCCCGGCTTCGGAACCTGGTGAATTAGCCTCTCGTTAATGTAAAAAGTCGCGGCCAGCGTAAAAGGTCCCGGATAGATGGCAAAAAAGAACCCCGCCGTCTGCCGGGCGGGGTATCTCGCACGCACCTCCATAGAACCAAGATCACTTTACGTTGATATGCCTCGAAGAAAGCTTCCGGGCCTCTTCGGTTTTTGGCAACGTCAATTTGAGCAGCCCGTTGTCATATGATGCATCGATCTTGTCTTTGTTGATCCACTCCGGCAGGGTGAAACTCCGGGTGAAGGAGGTATAATTGAATTCCTTCCTGGTAAATCTCTCTTCCTTATCTTCCTTGGTTTCTTCGGATTCGGCGCTGATGGTCAACGTACTGCCATCGACATCGATCTTAAAGTCATCTTTTTTCATCCCCGGCGCAGCCAGGCTAACCACGTAACTGTCTTTTTGCTCGGAGATGTTGACTGCCGGGATATTGATAGGGCTAAGTGAGTTCATAAGGGAACCCCCGTTAAAATCGAATAATGATTCCCAAGGTCTGAAAAAATCGTTGAAGATCGACGGAACCGTTTCGGATCTCCTGATCAATGACTTGTTTGCCATAATAGTCCTCCGTTTTTTTTGGATGATAGAATTTCGTTGTCAGCCCAAAGGTAGGAACCGCCTCAGCGCGGAAACAACGACCACCGTCACCGGGCAGAATGAGAATGGTCATCGAATCCTTTCTTTTGCCGGCGCCGGACTTCCCACCATCCCTTGATATCCGACTCGCACTCCTCCAGCGACAGGCTCATCGCGATCTCTTCGAACAGATCGAGAAAGGTCAGTCCCGATGCAATAAAAAATACCCAATCGGCGGGAGCCGGCAGCAGAAAGAGCTGGATGAAGAAAACGGCCTGGGATATGGCCGCAATCTTGGCCATCCGGGTGTGGAAACTCGTCAGTTGGCCAAACCGGGCAAGTGCGATAATGGTATGAAGCAAAAAGAGCACGCTAAGCATAAATACGATCACCACTTGGTCCCTGACAAGGTCCATTTTGAAAACGAACAGGCCGATCACACCCGCCACCACCGTCAGGTCATCGCCGAGTGAGTCAAGTTCAGTTCCCGCCCGGCTGGTCACACGGAATCGCCGGGCAAGAAAGCCGTCAACGGCATCTGTCAAAAAGCTAAAGGCCAGCAGATATCCGAAAGTCGTCATTTGCCGGAACAGGATCAGTCCGACCAGCAAGGGAAAAGCCGCTATCCGCCAGAGGCTGATCAGGGTAACAAGACGGGACATATTTCGCATCGTTCAAAAATAATGTCAGGATCGGCCCCAAACACTGATGTCTGTCAGGACCGGAGTTGATACCAGGCATTGAAAGCGGCCGTGCGGATGGCTATTTTTAGGAAAAAGAATTATGCATACCGAAACAAGGGCCAAACGCATCCGGTCCCGGGTAAAACCCGGATTGCTGATCGGGTGCCCACAATTTGGTCAGCAGCAGCCCATACCGAGGCAATACACCGGCGATGGGGCCAATATCAATCCCCAGCTGGACATCCGCCTCATCCCGCGTGGAACAAGAACCCTGGCAGTGATCGTGTCGGATGCCGATAGTTATACGCCCGGTTGGGTCCATTGGGTAGCCTGGGATATCCCCGTCACCCGGCATATCCGGGAGGCGCACGTATCCGGCGTGCAGGGCATCAACGACTACCAGTTGAACCGGTATAGCGGGCCCGCTCCGCAGCAGGGAAAGCATCGCTACCATTACAAAGTATATGCGCTGGACAGGTCGTTGGGGCTTCCCGAACGCACCACCGCCCGGCAGCTGGAAAGGGCTATGGAAGGGCATGTGCTTGCCTGGGGCGAGGTCGTCGGGACTTACGAGAGGACATAAACGGATTCAAGAACCCGGGAATGCTCCTTCAACCGGATTTACCTCGGAAATCCCGTACCCTGACAAATATCATAGCCGCCGCTGAAGCAGGTCAGGGTGCCGCGCGACTTTGCCCTTTAGCTTTGAGGACAAAGTATCTCCCATGAAGAATATCCTTGTGGCAACCGATTTCTCCCCAGCAGCTCGCTGTGCGACACGGTATGGACTGAAACTGGCCCTCGCGCTCAACGCAAAGCTCACGTTGGTAGCGGCGTTCGAAAATATCCCTGTCCCCGTGACCAATGACCCGATCGTCCTCTTCCCGGATGACATGGAAGCGCTTGTAACAGAACAATTGACAGTCGAAGCAAAGCTTTTTGCCACTCCCGGTCTTTCTCCCATTGGGGTGCTTTCCCGAAAAGGCGGCACCACCGAAACTGTGCTGGCAGCAGCCGCGGATTCGAAAGCAGACCTGATCGTTGTTGGAATGAAGGAGCACGAACACGGCTTGCACCGGGCCTTTGGAAGCACCGTGACCGATCTCAGCAAAGAAAGTCCGCTGCCTCTGCTCATAGTTCCCGAGGGCAGCGAATTTACGCCTCCGGTCAGCATCGTCATGGCCAACGACCTGGGTCCGACCGCGGAGATCCTGATCCCCGCCTTTTTGAGGAACCTCGCAGGCGCTTTCCACTCGCGGATCACGGTCGTCCGTTTCATGGGCGGCCGCGCGGCCGAGGTAATCGAAATCCTCGACTATTCCGCCAATCTCCGCCGCGTGACGGGTGTGATCAGCCCGTTGGAGGAATTTCCGGTCGGCAACCACGCTGAGGACCGCCTGATCCGTTTTGTCGGTGACCATCACAGCAACCTGCTGGCAATGCCAACCCATCACCGGTCGCTGGCGGAAAGATGGCTGGCGGGAAATCCTTCGCGGGGACTGATCCTCAAAGCAAAACTGCCATTCCTCCTGCTGCCGGAAGACCGGCCCCTCTCCACTAAACATAGCGACTGAATATATGAAATCACTTATCAATATCATCAGACACCGGCAGTCCGCCCGCACGCCCTTCGACCCCGGCAGGGCCATCGATCGCAAGGACCTGCAGCAAATCCTCGAAGCCGGAAGTTGGGCGCCGACCGCCCACAATATGCAAAATTTTGAATTGATCGTCGTCGACGACAAAGACCTGATTTCACGGATCAGGGAACTCGATTTTCCCGCTTCCGAGACTTTTATCCAGGAGAACTATCTCCAGCTGTCGTTTTCCGAAGCGGAGTTGAAATCAAGACGTACCGGCGTGTTGAGCACCATGTTCCCGAAGTCCTGGCTCACGCCGGGGCTCATCCCGGAACAAAACCGGGTGAACGAGCCGGAACACCCCCTTCTCGAACGGCATCACCAATTGCTGAGCTGCCCAATGCTGGTCTTGATGCTATACAATCCAGCCCGCCGCGCCCCCGCCTCGGCCGGTGATTTCCTCGGCGTGATGAGCCTGGGTTGCGTGCTGGAGAACATGTGGCTGGTGTCCGCTTCCCTGGGTTTGGGGCTGCACGTCGTAAGTGCGCTGAGCGGGGAAACGGTCGAGCCGGCTGTCAAGACTTTACTGCATATTCCGGATCAGTTGCGTATCGCAATCGCCTTTCGGCTGGGTTATCCGCTGGCTGCTCCCGACTATCTCCGGGTGCGGCGGGATACGGGAGATTTCGTCCATTTCAACCGTTTCGGCCGGAAAGGGATCCTGGTTGGTTTAAATGACGAGGTTCAATCCGCCACCTAACGCCAGACATTGGAAAGCACAGGACCGCATGAATACCTTTGGGTCCGGTTCAATTATTCATCTAAAACAAGCACAATGCGTACAGATGCACAAATCCAAAAGGACGTCATAGCCCAGCTACAGTGGGATCCCTTTTTGAATACAGGTAATATCGGCGTCTCCGTCAACGACGGCGTCGTCACCCTGAGCGGCCAGGTCGACAGCTTCGCCCGGAAACAGGCCGCAGAATCCGCGGCCAAAAAGATCCTCGGCGTCAAGGCAGTAGCCGAAGAGATCAAAGTAGGACCTTCGCTTGCCTATGACCGCAGCGATACTGACATCGCGCGTGCCGTAGCAACAGCTCTTTCCTGGCACTCCGCCGTACAGGAGGACCGGATCAGGATCAAGGTCGAAAAGGGTGTGGTAACCCTCGATGGTGACGTAGAATGGAATTACCAGCGGACTGCCGCCGCCGACGCCATCAGGAACCTCAATGGCGTCAAGTGGGTCAACAATGCCATCGTGGTGAAACCTGCTGTACTGCCAGGCGATGTCCGTAAGAAGATCAAAGACGCCATGGCAAGGAACGCCAGCCTCGACGCGGACAAAATTTCCGTGGAGATAACGGGTAACAAGGTGGTCCTGAGAGGAAACGTACGGTCGCTTGCGGAACGCGAGGATGCCGAATACGCAGCCTGGGCCGCCCCCGGAGTATCAACGGTCGAGAACAAACTTGTAGTCGAAGTTCCGGAACTTGCCTGGTAGCAGTCGGGCAATTTGGCTTCCACGCCGGGGCCGTCCGAAAGGGCGGCCCCAATTTTTTCCTGCACATCCGCCTGACCAAACTCATCCCGGTTGCTGATCCCGGTCCAGTGTCGAGGACCCGTGCCCGGGTAATTTTGGATAGCGTTCTCTCACTGAAAGCGAAAAGTTTTATGCAACCAGACATATCGATACAAAAGGATATCATTTCCCGCCTGCAAGACGCGCCTTTTATCAATTCAGCTGCGATCGGCGTAGCGGTGATCGACGGGGTGGCCGCCCTGAGCGGCCAGGCTGCAAGTATGGAGCAGAAGAAGTCGGCTGAGGAAACAGTCAGCGAAACGATCGGCGTCAGGGCGGTTGCTACGGAAATCCGGGTCGGCGCGTTTTCAGGCAGCCATCAACCGGACTGGGATCTCGCCGGCGAGGTCGCAGATGCCCTTGCATGGCATACGATCTTTCACGACCATCTCATCAGGATCCGGGTCGAAGACGGAACTGTCTCGCTGGAGGGAATAGCGGAATTTGTTTTCCAGAAATATGCGGCGCTGGAAGCAGTTCGAAGCATTGTCGGAGAAGCCCGGGTTCTCGATCGCATCAGGCTGAAAACGCCGCTGACTTCCACGGAAGCGGACCGGTTGGTCAAAACCGCGCTGGCCGTTCATCCGTCGCTGGACTGTTCGATGTTCAAGGTGGAGATCGAGAATGACAAGGCCATACTTTCCGGTGTGGTATATTCCGCGGTAGAGAAATCGGAAGTCGGGGCGGCAGCCGGGAACCTGACCGGCGTTACCGCCGTCGACAACAGGCTTACCCTGATCAAAGAACAACAGACACTCAACATCCCATTATGAAACGCGTACTCTTCATCTTACTGTTCGGCGCTGGCTATGAGTATTCATCCCCCGCCATTGCGCAGCAGGCGTGGCCGCGACCGGTTAGCCTCGCCGATGGTGCGGCGATCTATATTAATTCGCTTCAGCCGGATTCGCTGTCAGGCGACATCCTCGCCTTCCGGGCTGCATTTATGCTCGTCACCAGGGGAGGCAAAGACACCCTGTACGGGAGTTTCCATGCGCTGGCCGTCATATCGGTCAGCCGGAACGACCGAACCTTTGCGATCCGTACGGCCAATGTCCTTTCCATGCAGCTTGCCGAAAAGGTTAATCCGGATACGCTCGATTACTGGAAGGATGCTATGGAATGTGGCCTGCCGACTGCAGAAAAAGACGTTCCGGTGGATGAACTCCTGGCTTGCAGGACGACGGCCTTTGACCCGCAGACGCAACCGCGTCTGGGGCACACACCGCCCCGCATTATTTTCGTCGAGAAACCGACTGCACTGGCGCAAATCGACGGCATACCGCAATTCAGACGTCACCGCCAATGGAATATCGGCGTGCTTGCCAATAGCCCGAATGTGATCATTTCAGGGGACAATGCCTGGTTCTACCTATATGGCGGTCATCACTGGTATATCGCCCCGATGTCCGAAGGACCCTATCACCAGACGACCGAGGTGACGCCCGCCATGCGCCAGGTAACACTTGCCGTTGAAGCAGATAACAAAACCGGCTCGGGCCGGACGGGTTTTCCCCAGGACCCCCGCGGCACCGTGAAAGATGTCGTCGTGAGCCTGGTACCCGCGGAGCTGATCCAGACGAGGGGAACACCGGTCTATTCGGCGATTAAAGGAACCGGCCTTCGATATGTGACCAATACTGACAACGATATTTTTCTGGACACAACCGGCCACAGATTCTTTCTGTTGATCAGCGGGCGCTGGTACAGCGCGGAACGTTTGGTTGGCGGTACCTGGTCTTATGTTGCGCCGGACTCGCTTCCGGCCGGATTTAGCCGGATTCCGGAGGGTTCACCGAAAGACAATGTATTGGCGAGCGTTTCCGGAACCGAAGCAGCCAGGGAAGCATTGCTCGACGCGGCCATTCCCCAGACCGCAAGGATCCGGCGGAATACCACCACGGGCGGCGCAGCATACGATCTCGGTCCACGCTTCCGGCCGATCGACGGTACCCGCCTGCAGTATGCGATCAATTCGACGATGCCGGTCTTTTCTACCG
>DATNBP010000174.1:0-53848 GCA_035572015.1 Puia sp.
GCACACGAAGCACCTTGCCGGCCGGCTATCCAACCGATACGACGACAAACCCGAATACGTATGTCGCCAAGCTCAGTGCGAACGGCTCGGCTCCCGTCATTGGGCCGGGAATAATACTGAAGGTTATGGCCGGGGATCAATTCAGCGTCCGCGTCAGCAGTTGGTACCGGCTAAACGGTTCTGCCCCGGGTGCCCCCATTAGTCCGGCCACCGACATCTTATCTCATTTGATCAGTGGCATGGCGGGGCTTCCCACAGCGGAGAACCCCGGGTTGAGCGCACTCCAAGCCAACAGTTCGGCATTAAGCGCTGATGTACTCAACTTCTTGCAAGATACCGGTACGGCCATAAATAGCAGCAGGCCACACGCCTTTGTCAATTGGATCCTGCTCGACAACCAGTTCAATTATGTTGCGGCCAGCAGTGGCTTCTCACAAGTGGGAAACGATCAGGAGCTTCATGTAACGACCTTGACGAACGTGCCCATCACATCCAACGGATATCTGTATATTTATACTAGTAATGAAGACCCAATTGTAAACGTGTACTTTGATAATTTGCAGGTGACGCATACAAGAGGACCCCTTTTGGAAGAAGATCATTATTATCCCGGTGGGCTCACGATGGCGGGCATATCCGACAAAGCACTCAAGAGCAACTACGCAGAAAATAAATACAGATACAACGGCAAAGAATTGCAACATCAGGAGTTCAGCGATGGTAGCGGTTTGGAAGAGTATGATTATGGGGCGAGGTTTCAGGACCCGCAGCTGGGCGTGTGGCATAGCATCGATCCCAAAGCCAACGATTTTGCAACCATGTCACCCTATGCTCAAATGAACGACAACCCCATTCGATACAAAGACCCTACCGGAAAGTCAGCCGATGATTGGGTAAAGAAAAAGAATACTGGGCAATATGAATGGAAAAACAATGTGACCTCTGCAGCCTCAACTCCTAAAGGGTATACCTATGTTGGACATGACGACAATTCGATAATAAAAGACCTCGGTTGGAATTCAAATATGGCTCCACAGTCAAAGACGACCATAGGATATGTGGCCGCTGATGACGAAAACGAAGGCCCTGTGACATATTCGGCAAGCGATATAATTAAGGTGAAAGCTGAGACCTCGATAACTGTCAATGCAGTTGTCGATACGAAATACGACCTAGGCAAAGGTGACATATCTAAGACCTTCATCGGAGTTTCTATCGGAATTACCAATATCAGTAAAACCACATCGGGTATGGATATCACCGCACCGGCAACTGCCAGCTTGAATTTTAATGGTCAGCAATACACTAAAGCCTTAGGTGATCTGCCTAGCAACGAGGCACACGTGAGCGCAACCGGCTCGCAAGTTACAGCGGGCAATATTATGATTCCTGCCGCACAAATTAATAGCGGAGCGAAATTCCCAACTGTTACGGTTTCCGGGTATTGGACACATCAAACCGAAGGAGGTTCTCAAACGCCGGTAGTTAATCACCCGCTTTATCCCACTGTCAAAACATTTAACTTTACGTTTGGCCAATGATGTATATAATTAAGACTGAGACAAAAAGATACCATCAATATCATGAATAAATCACTGCTACATTTTTTTTTAATTGCGACTGCCGTGTTTCATAGTTGCTCTGACCAATCTGGTCAAATATCTACCTGTGCAATTCATTTAAAAAACGCGAGAATCGCTTTCAACTCATATGTACAAAACGATAATAAATCCGCGCTCAGTACTTCGCTAAATGAAATCCAAGGCGCGATGTCATGTCCCGGCACAAGACAGCCTGCCATAATGTTGAAAATCTCCCTTTTGAGCCTTCTAAATAAATTCCAACAAGGTGCTGATTTCGTTGACTCAATGGCAACAAAAGATTTCAAAATGCCTTACCAGAAGGAAATGTATAGCAAATTTTTTAAAGCAATGGTTTTTGATTCAAAAGGGGACACAGTACAACGGGATAAATTATTTCATGAAGACGCAAGTAATATTTTCAATTATATCAAACGAGAAAAACTGCCAAAAGATAGCGTAAATGAAGATGCAATTTATGACTTATTCTTTATCGAATCAAGGTTCCTGGATAGTTCGCTTTTAGCCGTCAAAATTGATTCAGTTGCAAGTCTGTACTCTAAAAATTCAGATTTCTTTAATGCCTTAAAGTCGAGCTTTTACGATACGTCAGATTATCGGCTTCGTCCGCAGGGGAAGTAGTTTTCGATCCGATCACCGGCTTGTCTAAGCCGGATGCGCCGATGTAATTGACCATAGCCGGCCGATTTTGGCTGACCACGGTCAGCCGGTTTATCAGAGCGCTTGTAATAAAAACTGCTAGTACTAACTTGCATAAATTAGCGTAAGTTTGGTTTCAGCGTTTTCGGGTACACTTTTTCCTTGGTCCATTCAAACGGGTGTGGCGCTTCATTGTAGACCTCCATGTAGGTTTCGATGGCTCTTACCAGTTCCTTCACACTCTGGAAGCTTTGCCCCTTCAGCGCATGTCTGCTTAGCAGACTGAACCAAATCTCCACCATGTTGAGCCAGGAGGCATGGGTGGGCGTATAATAGAAATGCACGTTTTTGTGGCGTTGAAGCCATTTATCATTCCTGGGCTTGTGGGTGCTTAGATTATCCAATACGACATGGAGCTGCTGACCTTTGGGGTAGTTAGCTACCACTTCGTTCATAAAATCCAGGAACTCCCTTCGCCGCTTACGCTTGTAAAACTTCCCCTTTACCAGGCCGGTGGCTACTTCCAGGGCGGCAAACAGCGTGATCGTCCCATTGCGGATATATTCGTGACTGTATCCGGTAATGGCTTTGCCGTCCGGCAATCTCAGCCATCCCTGTTCCCGGCTCAGGGCCTGGATCGAAGGCTTTTCGTCTACGCAAATGACTACTGCCCGGTTGTCCGGATGAAGGTATAATCCTACGATGTCGGCCGCCTTACGGGCAAATTCCGGATCAGTACTGATGCACCAACTGTGGTTGCGCTGCAAATGGATCTTGTGTTTGCGCAACACCTTCCATACCTGATCCTTGCTGATGCCTTCGAGGCGCTCGGCCAGCAGCCTTCCATTCCATTTTCCATACCCTTTGGGAGCAGGCTTGTCCAGCTCCTGCAGTATCCGCTCCTCATCCCTGTTGTGGTATTTGGCCGGCTTCCCGCTCCTGGGCTGGTCCTGTAACCCGGCGATCCCATTGGATTCATACCGGCTCCGCCATTTGCTGACCCGGGCTTCCCGCGTGGCCAATTCCTCGGCCACTTCCTTATTGCTCCTTCCCTGGTGTAGAGACAGGATAATCCGCGCTCGCTCGCAATAGCGGCTTTCTGTTTTCCCTGACCGTAGCCAGGACTCCAGGATCACCCGGTCCGCTTGCCCGACTTCCAAAGAACGGTGAATATGCATACCACGTAATTTAGGATATCTCTAAATTACGCTTGTTATTTCAATTAAGTACTAGGCGCCAGGTCAGCGGCTAAGTTACGTGTTCTTTGGCAGCAGTAACGAACCGGCAGGGTGTACAAATCCTTTTTCTCAATTAGTTGAAGATGAGCTCGTTGGAGCATGTTTTACAAATTGCTCAATGTATTGAGTATTCGGATGGATTCAGCGGGCAATTACCGCTTTCTTCTCAAATTCACCGCGGAGCTTTTTTTCATATCTCCCTCGAATCCTACTTCGTAGCGGTCCGGGCCATCTTCGATGATCAGCAAGCCGGAATTCGGTGGAATGGTACCCAGGTTTTCCGCGTACATCACCAGTTGCAGAGAATCACCTATCGCGGGCGGTATCTTGATGACCTTTCGATATGCTTTTTCAGTCAGGCCCAGTTTTGGGATAATCACTTCACCATTTAATACTACACTTACCGTATCTCCATCCACAATTCCATTATCATATAGAATCAATGTCAGGCTGTCGGATTTGAAATCAATAGCGCGAATGACTACTGTCTTACGCAACGCAATGTCTGCCGCGGCCGGAATAATTGTTTGACTAACTGCAGGGGCGTCTTTTTCAGATGGCACCATGGCTGGGTTGTCCTTTTCCGCTGCAGCAGGATTTGAGAACACGAGCGTTTTCGACAAGTGCAAACTGTCGAGTTTACCGATCAGCTTTGTCTGCGCCCGGATATTTTGCTTTTGAACCGTGATAGTTCCTGAAGACAGATCCTCGTCACCCGCCTTCAGGTCTCGCGTTCTTGTGTGAAAAGGTCCGCTCAGGACCATGGTGGAATCGACCATTTTAACGGACAATTCACAAAATGTCTTTATGTTGCGGGACCGCATCTCAAAATTATTGTAGATCAGCTTATCATCTGAAATAGTAAAAGTGCTATCCTTCCGGATCAGGGTAATTTTCTTAACGGCTATTTTTTCGGCACCTTTGAACAGGAAGGTAATCATCGAATAGCCTGTCAAATCCTTGTTGATTGCCAGTTCAAATGGCATTTGTATCTGGGAGGTAGCGATCGTTCCCACCCAAATTCCCGAAAGGTCCTGGGAAAAGAGTTGCAAGGGCAGCAAAAACAACACAAACATGGCCTTCATCGTTGCGGTGGAATTGGGTTCTTATACGTAACGATAAATTGATATATTAATTGTTTGGCGCGGCAGGTTTGGGGTGAGAAGCTAACCTGGTAAATAGTCGCGAAGTGGAATGAATTTGACCTTAGATTTGTAAGATCAACCTTTGACTTTCAATTCCTTTTTTGTTTGCTCAAATCGTGATAAGTACAAGAATGAATACGATAATGCGATTCTTGCTATCCGCGTGGATCCTGCTATCGGGCTTTTGCCTCCGGGCACAGGATTTCGTAACTTCTGACGGTCTCGTGTCATTTTTCGGGGAGAAGCCTTTTGAAAGTGTTAGGGCCGATAACCATGAAGTGAAAGGTGTCATCGACATTGAGACAGGTCAGGTTGAATTCCATACGCTGGTAAAGTCTTTTCGATTCAGGAACAAAACGATCGAAAGGGCCTTCGATGACAAGTATATGGAGTCGGAAAAATATCCGAAAATGGACTTTGTCGGGAAGATTATAGACTTGTCCGGTATTGACTTTAATAAGCCCGGAGTCTATCCCATCGTGGTGGAGGGCCAATTCACCATTCACAATGTCGCCCGGCCGGTTTCGCATCCGGGTACCCTGACGGTCTCGGAAAACGGCCTTATTGCGAAATCCCAATTCAGCGTGCAACCCGATGGCTTTAAAGTCAATGTGCCCAGGCTGTTTGGCAGAAGATTGGTTAAGGAAATAAATGTCTCGGTGGTTATGAACTTTGTTGCGGAGAAGGCCAAAGAAAAGTAGTTGCCGCTCCCTTCGGAACCTTCCTCTTATGCGGGCGGCCGGAAGCAGTGAATCGTTGCGGGCCCTATTACTTTCCGGGATTAATGTCTTTAACTGAATCTCTGATTATTAGTTTTGATTTTAGTACCACGTTCTTTGGCTTTGGCTTATGATCCATTTGCGCAAGCACCATTTTGAGCGAAATATCACCAACGTTTTCATTCATATGGGAAACAGTTGTCATTGGAGTATACAATAAATCCGAGTATTTCTGTTCGTCAAACGAAATAACCGATATGTCGCCGGGGATTTTGATCCCGTCTTCTTTAAATGCTTTTAATAAGCCTAAGGTAATTTGGTTTCCGGTAGAAAAAATGGCAGTGATATTTGTTTTTGCGAGATTCTTAATCACTTCTTTTGCGCAAATGTAGCCGTTGTTGTACCCAAAGTTATTTCCCATTACCAATGCCGGGTCGAAGGGAATTTTATTCTTTTCTAATGCTTGTTTGTATCCCTTAACACGTTGGTTATTTGGCGAAGTGCCGACAATTCCCTGAAAACAGGCAATTCTTCTATGACCATTATCGATTAAATATTGATTAGCTTCAATGGACCCCTGATAATCGTTAGAAGAAATATAAGGCAGGTCAATTCCTTCGAAAAAGCGGTCTATCAGCACCAATGGAGTACCCCTTTTTGAAGCTTTTATCAAATGCTCATTTTCCAAACCTATCGGTGCTATTATTATGCCGTCCACCATCCAGTTTTGGAGTAGCATAATGGATTTTTTTTCAACTTTAATATCATCGTTGCTGTTAGACAAAAAGATATTGTAATTGTGCTTTCTAGCTTCATTTTCAATGCCCAGGGCTAGTTGTGCAAACCATGTATTAGTTATATCCGGCACAATCAGCCCGATAGTGGATGACCTTTTCAAGCGAAGCCCTTTGGCAATGTTATTTGGGCTATAATTTAATTTTTCGGCGGTTGCTTTAACCAATTCAATTGTTTTATCACTTATTCTGTATTTTTCTCCCAAGCCATTTAGAACTCTAGAAATAGTAGTGGTAGAAATGTTAAGCTTTTTACTTATAGATTGAATGGTAGTTTTATTTTCTTGCATTAAATTGAACAAAGTTTATGTGTCAGGCCTGTTCGGCAAATTTTCCGGTACAAATGTAATTACAATTTCAAGAGTCCCATTTAAATGGCGGGTCGAATCTGTGATTTACGCTTTACTTTTTGGTAAACCAGCCGGTATCGGATCTCAATTATGGATAGAAAACCATTCATCACCTCAACGCGTCGCAACTGGTTCACTATCCGGGCAAAAGTCACAGAAATTTAGCAACTCCAAATTATTTTTTCGAAAAAGTTAAATTTTTTTTTGGCGAATTGGAATTAACCGCTAACTTGCGCAAACGATTGTCCTAACAAGAACAAACGATTGCGCTTAACAATTTTGTAAACAATTTTAGTTTATTACATACAAAATGCATATGAGAAATATCTGTAAGGGAATCGTCTATTCCCTGTTCTTATTAATTTCAACTGTTTCCTGGGGACAAAGAAACACGACTGTCTTAGGCAGGGTGATAGATGATAAAGGAAATGGAATCCACAATGCAACAATAGTAGTAAAAGGCACACGAATAGGTGCCAGCACCAATGAAAATGGTGAGTTCACAATTTCGGTTCCCTCCACCGCTTCAACTCTTATTTTTAGTTCCGTAGGATTTAGCACCGTGCAAATCCCGCTGGACGGAAGGTCGACAATTGAGGTTAGGCTTGAAGGTAGTGGAAAGTATCTGCAGAGTGTTGTAGTAACCGCGCTAGGGATAAAAAGGGAAGAAAAAGCCCTTGGTTATTCTGTTCAAAAGGTTTCCGGAGAGAGTTTACAAAAAGTTTCGGGGGTCGATGTTGCCACGTCTTTAACCGGTAAAGTAGCTGGGCTTTTGGTTAAGAACTCGCCAAATTTTGGTGTTGCTCCGGAACTCACCATTCGTGGCGAGAGTCCTTTATTGGTAGTAGATGGAATCGCTTATGCCAATAAGACACTTAGCGATATTTCCTCAGAAGACATCGAGTCAATAAGTGTCTTGAAGGGAGCTACAGCTTCTGCGCTTTATGGCTTTCGCGGTGCCAGCGGTGCCATTTTGGTTACAACCAGGAATGGCAGTACAAGCAAAGCTGGGTTAACCGTTAATTACACAAGTAATACCATGTTTACGGCCGGATTCTTAGCTATACCCAAGGTTCAAAGTGTCTATGGGCGTGGCAGCAATGGCACTTATGACAAAAACTCCACGAGCTCCTGGGGGACTGTGATGGATGGGAGAACGGAAAATCAATGGGATCCCAAGCTGATGGCTTACAGAGATTATGCATATTTGCCCATAGGCAAAAACAATTTCAAAAATTTTTTGGAACAGGGTTATATAACCAATAATAACTTAAATGTTGAATACAGGAAGGATAATGTTTCTCTTAGAAGTTCAGTTAACTGGCTGCAGAATAAGGGCGAATATCCCAATTCTACGTTGAATAAATTTACTTACACTTTTGGTGGAGATGTCAATTTAGGCAGGTTCAAATTAAGTTCAGATTTATCATATGCCAGAAAAGCATCCCCAAATATCGGATCTAATGCCTATACTGCCTACGGCCCAATGTATTCGTTACTAATCTGGTCACCTACCGATTTTAATATTTTGGACTACAAGAATAATTACTGGCTTAAAAAGGGAGAGGTCCAAAACTATACTTTTCAGGCAGGCTCAAACAATCCATATTTCGATCGCTACGAAAAAACCAATGAGATTTCCCGGGATATTTTTAATGCTGATGTTTCAATGAGTTATCAGATTTTTGGTGGGCTGAAAGCCAGCATTCGTTCAGGCCTTGATTTCTATCAAGAAACCGGTCAGTTAAGGACCTCAATGGGTTCTTACTTATATACCGGTAGTACCGGCGTGCCTGGTAATCCTTATACCTGGAATGGCTATTTAACGGGGGGGTATAATTTAGGGCAAAACTCAGGCTTCAGTATGAATAGTGATTTGTTATTGACAGGTGAAAGGTCATTCAATAAATTTACGGTGGAATATCTCGCAGGCGGAACAATATACCACAAGCGGGATGATAACATTAATGCCAATACGGTGGGTGGTATTTCAGTCCCCGGGTTTTTCTCGTTAAATGCATCGGTACTGCCCGCCTATGTAACACAGAGTACCGCTGCCGAACAGGTGAATTCCATATATGGTCGTTTAGGCATCTCCTGGAATAAACTGATATATGTAGAAGCAACCGGTCGAAATGACTGGAGTTCAACATTGCCATCCTCTGGCCGTTCCTACTTTTATCCGTCTGTAGCATCCAGTTTCGTTATATCCGAACTTTTGCCGGGAACAAGGGACTGGCTTGATTTACTGAGGATCCGGAATTCATGGACAGTTTCAAAAACACCTCCGGGGATTTATGCTATCAATAGCAGCTATTCTATTAATAGTGGAACGTGGGGTACGTTGAACGGAGCAAGTGCCCCTGGCAATTTATATCCTTCTGGCATCCTTCCCGCAAGTGCCACAACACTTGAGACAGGATTGCAGGGAGTTCTGTTTAAGAATCGCTTAATGGTTGATGTGTCCTACTATGATAAAAAAATGCAAGATGCTATAATCGTAGGACCCTTATCAGCAGCTACCGGATATACTGGTAATTATATTAATACTAATGAAGTAATATCCCGTCGGGGCTGGGAGGTGATGCTTAACGGCTCACCCGTTAAAAGCAGGGATTGGCAATGGAATATAGGAATTAACTGGTCTACTTATAAGCGCATCTACGACAAGTTGGATTCCACTTATTCAACTAAAGCACCTTGGGTAAAAGTTGGAGAGCGGGTTGATGCTTTGGCCAGCAAAGCATTTTTGCGCGACCCGGCCGGGAATTTGATATTTAATAACGGCAGGCTTCAATATAGTCAATATAATTCAAATTTTGGCTGGACCGATCCCGATTGGATATGGGGCATAACTTCCACTTTGCGATACAAGAATATTAGTCTCTTTCTATCTTTTGATGGGGTAAGCGGGGGGATTATGAACACCAGAACTGAAAGTTATATGTGGCAAGCGGGAGTTCATCCTGGTTCCGTTACAGCCGCCAGGGCGAAGGACGTGGCTGTGCCAGGTTCTAAAAACTTTCTGGGTCAGGGTGTAAAAACTATATCAGGTACAGTTACTTACGATGCGGTGGGTAACATTACCAGCGACACCAGGAAATTCGCAGCTAATGATGTATATACGACCTATCAACAGTATGTAATTGATTTGCACAACAGTAGTGCATGGGGGGGTAATGGCAGCAGTGCAGATACTTATTCGAAGACTTTTTTCAAATTACGTGAAGTATCATTAACCTATGATCTTCCGGCAAAATATCTGAATAAGGTCGTTAAGGCAGCATCAATAAGTTTCGTTGGTCAAAATGTGTTTCTGAAGGCAAAGGATTTCAAATACTCCGATCCTGACGGCGGCGCTGAGGATTTTGCAGCACCGGCAGTGAGATACCTTGGAGGCAATATTAAATTTACATTTTAATCTAACATAACATGAAAAGTTTAAAATATATATTCTTAGCCGCATTTTCTCTTACCATCGCGAGTTCATGTACGAGGTTCGACGAGTTAAATACAAATCCGAATGTACCAACAACGGTTACACCTGACATGCTCGCTACACAAGTATTGAAAAATACATATAGGTTTTGGAATCCAGATCCAACTGATTTTGCTACGGGAAACTTATGGTGTAAGCATACGGCAATACTTCAAACAAACCCAAACCCTTATCAATATTACTATTCTTATTGGCCTTATGGCGGGTTTGGACTTTTTCAGAATTTAACTAGTCTTAAAAGAATGGTTGAGCTTTCTAAGGGAACTCCAACCGAAGCCTCATTTCAAGGACTGGCACTATATCTGAAGGCATATTACGGATATATTACGACATTGGATATGGGGGATATTCCGTATTCAGAAGCGGGAATGGCCGAGGAGGGAATAACCAGACCTAAATATGATAAGCAGGCGGATGTATTTGCTGAGGTACTGGATGACCTTAAATCCGCGGAGGCGGATTTTGCCGCGGGAGCGAATTTTGGCGGCGACATAATGTACGGTGGGGATGTTACTAAATGGCGGAAACTGTGCAATGCAATGCAATTAAAGGTTTTGCAGACGCTTAGCAGGAAAATTACGCCCGAGCAGGAAGCCCGATTTGCAGCTATAGTTTCTGCCAATAATTTAATGACCGGTAACGATGATAATTTTCAGTTGGTATATTCTGAAAATCCAAACTCAACCCACCCCTTCTGGAGCGGGGAAAGCATGAGGATTTACGTAGGTGTTTCAAAATTGGTAGTTGATGCATTGAAGAATTTTAACGACCGCCGGTTATTTTATTTCGCAGAGCCTGCGGATTCCCTCATCAACGCAGGCAAGCTCGAATCGGATTTTGACGCTTATGAAGGAGCACCCACGGAACTATCCGCTGACCAGCTTGCGCTGAATAATCAAAGCGGTATGTACTCTTTGATCAATAAGCGGTATGTGGCTGTTAAGGCGGGCGACCCCATGCTTCAATTTACCTATTCTGAGCAATGTTTCATTATTGCTGAAGCGATAGAAGAAGGATGGTTGACCGGGAACGCCCAGGATTACTACGAAAATGGCGTTAAAGCTATACTTTCATATTATATGACGCTACCTTCTGCAGCGACAGGCACGCATGGTATGGCCATTACGCAATCGTATATAGATAATTACTTTACCGGCGCTGCCGCTTACGCAACATCTGGAACCACGGAAGATCGTTTGCACCAAATATGGATCCAAAGATGGCTTCTCGACTTCTTTCAGGGTAATGGATTAAATTATAAAAATTTTCTCCGTACCGGGTATCCGGACTTTCCTCTGGATCCTGCGACCAGCATGGATCCTGATGACCCAACAGTATTTCCCAAGCGGTGGAAGTACCCAACCGATGAACAAGTAAAGAACCCGGAAAATTATAATAAGGCCATCAACGACCAGTATGGAGGTTATGATGGGATTAACAAAGTGCCATGGTGGTTGCAATAATAACCGGAGAGATTGAGCGGAATTAGCAGAATGTTTTGAAACCCTGTATGAAAAGCCAAATATAAAAGGAGGAGCGCTTGCGTAACTCCTCCTTTTTTCGGGCACAATATGATTCCGGGTTAGCATCCTGGCCGATGGCAGGCGGTTCCGTGTGTTGAACATTGTTGACTCAGTTAATAACACCTTATATGCAATGCAGATCGGCAATGTAAAAAGAATCCCGGCGCAAATTATATTATCGGTATTTTGTTTGTCTCTTTTCTGTATAATGAATTCCCGCAGTTATGCGCAAAATAGTGCCCTTCGGTTTACGCCAACCATAAATGGATATCAACCTAAAACCCTGACGCTTTCCGTTCGTGGATATGAGAACAAGGTGCAGGCTATTTGGATCGGGCAGATGGCGGCTGCTATAATGGGCTGGCCATTCGAGCATCACACCGCATCTGTCGAATGGATAAATAAATTACCGGCGCCTTATAATCACCTGGGCTATGCTCCGGTTGACGATGATTGGTATTATGAGATGGTTGCATTACGGGCGTTTGAAAAATATGGTGTTGGATTGAAGGTTCAGCAATTGTGTGATCAATGGAAGGAAAATGCATGCGGCACCTGGGGATCCAGTGAGCAGGCAAGGCTTCTTATCTGCAAGGGTATCTTGGCACCGGAGTCAGGGAATCCCAGGTATAATAAATTGTGGTGGACTATTGGTTCGCAGTTTAGTGCAGACATATATGGGGCTTTGGCGCCGGGTTTACCTAATGTAGCTGCGAAAATGGCGAGGGAATACGGACATATTAACGGATACGCTGAGGGAGCTGATGGTGCGGTTTTTGTTGCGGGAATGATAAGTCTTGGCTTCATTGAAAGCGATCCAAAGGTAATTGTACGGAAAGCCGCAAAATTAATTAGCCCCAGGTCGCCTTACAGGAAATGTATTGATCTTGTGATTAAGCTTGCTGAAGAAGGCAAATCTGCCAGGGAAATAAATAATGCGACCGAAGATCGGTGGCACAGTGAGTACCCTGCTACCAATAACGCTGTGGCTAATGGGGGTATTATAGCAGCCAGTGTATGGTTTGGAGGCGGAGATTTTTTGAAGACAGTTAACCTTGCTTACTCAGCCGCCGATTTTACGGACGCGGATTGTAATGCTGCAAATGCTGCTTCAGTAATAGGGGCAATGCGGGGATTAAAAGCCATCCCTGAATACCTGATTGGTTGCTTCGGCGATCGGATAATGGGTGATAAACTGGGAGATGTGGTATTGACTCCCGCCGTCGATGAAAGGATCTCTGTCCTGAGCAAAAGGACGGTGGTAGTCGGGGAGAAAATCCTTGAAAAGAATGGAGCCAAACTTTCTGGTGATGTGCTCAATATCGTTACCCAAAGTCCTAAAACCCAACCAGCGGAATTATTTAATCTGGGGGATTTGACCAAATATTGGAATCCGGCCTGGACCTTGGAAAGAGCGGGATTTGGCGGCGCCGGTGGTGGAATGCCTGGCATTAGGGGCAATACGTACCTGGACGGAGAGGTACTCGCTACTTATCCGCGGGACGAAATACGGGGATTAGTACTAAGCCGAACGTTGAAAGTGAACGGAGAAAAGCAGATTTCCTTCGAAGCAGGAGTCGACTCCGGGAGAGCCTGGGAGCTGAATGTTTTTATAAATAACAGGAAAATGTTTGCGAACGTAATAGAAGGGAGGGAAAAAGGACGGCGGTGGCAGACAATTAAGCTGGATATTAGTTCATTTGAAGGTCAGACTGTTAAGATACGGCTGTATCAAAGGGTTTTGATTACCGGTAAAGAGGCCGGAAATGCCTATTGGAAACATATTGAGATCAGATAAAGCGAAAGGAAGTAGTGGAACAAAATAAAGCGGGATAAGTAAATCAGGGATTATCAATGCACTCGAATTAAATCAGAAATATGAAAGACATTTTTCCCCGAAAGGTAATACAGTATTGCCTGGTCGTAGTTTCTTCAGTCCTTGTCTTCAATACCTCACAAGCACAAGTCGTTCCTTTACCAAGAGAATGGAAGTTTAAGGCAGGTGACAATAAGGAATGGGCAAATCAATCATTTAATGACACTAATTGGGACAACAAGCAAATAGGTACAAGCTGGTCCGCAAAGGATGTGAAGGATAATGTGTATGCCTGGTACAGAATTGAAATTGTTATTCCTTCCAGCATGAAAAAGGTGGAAAATGGGAAGGGAATAAAATTGAGTCTTGGTAAGATTGATGATGTCGACCAAACGTTTATCAATGGTAAAAAGATTGGACAAACAGGTTCTCTCCCTCCTGATTATGAAACCAAATGGAATGTTAGCCGGGTTTATACAATTCCGGAAGGGGATATCCAATGGGATAAGGAAAATCTGATTGCCGTCAGGGTTTTTAGCTTGGATGCTGCGAATATCGGTATGTACCAGGGACCATATAATTTTGGTCCGGTTCAATGGTCAGATTCTATTTCGGTGCAACATACCATTACTGAAACCGATCATAATGGGTTTATAACAAAAATTGAGTTTACCAATAATGGCAATTGCGCATTTGGTGGTACGGTGAAATATTGGATTGATGATAAAAATAATAAGGAAGTCTATACTGAAACAAAGGCGGTCCGGGTGAAACCTGAACGTGGTTCTGAAACTGAAGTGGCTTTCGCAAATTATCAGCCGGTAAATCAAAAGATTTTTAGGGTAGGGTATGAGGTTACAGAAAATCACACTGCCGCAGGGATAAGAAATGAGCAAACGTATTTGGCCGATAAAGATGTCGAAATAGAAGTTGAGAAGGAACCCAGACCTGTTATAGAAAATAAGATTCGGGATGTTTTTACCCCCGCTTTATTTCAAAATCAAATATTGAAAGGTTATTTGGGGAAACGCTTTATGCAAAACCTGGAAGAGCGTTTGTTGAAAATAGATGAGGATGGAATAATGAGTGGCTATTTGCAAAGGCCGGGCAATCATCCATGGATAGGCGAACACGTGGGAAAATATTTGGAGGCCGCTTGTAACGTCTGGAAAGTCACGCACGATGTCCGCCTGAAAAAGCAGATGGACCGGATGATGTATGAATTGATTAATTCACAGTTGAAAGATGGCTATCTCGGAACATACATGCCGGCTGATTATTGGACAAGCTGGGATGTGTGGTCGCATAAGTATAATTTGTATGGTTTGTTGGCTTACTATACTACAACCGGCTACAAGCCCGCGTTGGAAGCCTGTAAAAGGATAGGCGATCTATTGTGTACTACGTTTGGTGATGAACCCGGCCAACGCGATATAATTCTTTCGGGCGAACATGTGGGAATGGCTGCGACCTGTGTACTGGACCCAATGGTCGAACTGTACAGATACACCGGTGAAAAAAAGTATCTCGATTTTTGTTATTATATTCTTAAGGCATGGGAACAAAAGGATGGCCCAAAAATAATAAGTACATTATTATCTGCCGGCAAAGTAAATATGGTGGCTAACGGTAAAGCTTATGAAATGTTGTCTAACCTTGTTGGACTGGCAAAATTGTATCGTGTTACCGGAGATGAAAGGCTATTAAAGCCGGTTACAATCGCCTGGCAGGATATTGTCGCAAACAGGTTGTACATTACCGGAACCACCAGCTCTTTTGAACATTTTCAGGGGGATGGCATCTTACCTGCTGCTAATAAGGATCATATTGGTGAAGGATGTGTAACCGTTACCTGGATCCAACTAAATCAAAATCTTTTGGACATTACCGGTGAGTTAAAGTATGAGGAACAAATTGAAAAATCAATTTATAACCAGTTGTTCGGAGCGGAAAATCCTGAGTCAGGTTGTGTTAGCTATTATACGGCGTTGATAGGTAGGAAGCCATTTTCGTGCGGCATATCCTGTTGCACTTCGAGTGTTCCCCGGGGTATCGCACTGATACCCTATTTTACATTTGGCAATGTAAGAAACATACCCACATTAATGTTGTACGGCCCCGGATCTTACAAAGAGAAGTATACAACTCCTGGCAATAAAAACATAGACCTGTCACTGCAAATTGAAAGTGGCTTTCCCGATGACGGGAATGCCATTATAACGGTAAACACGTCTAAGCCCGCTGCATTTCCTATTGGGCTGAGGGTCCCCTCGTGGAGTACCGCTTTTGTTGCAGAAGTGAATGGTAAAGAATACAAAGGCATACCCAATCAATACTTAATAATAAAACGTGGTTGGAAATCCGGTGAAAAAATTCGGATATCTTTTAAGATCCCTGTTCAAATTTTAGACGGTGGCAAGAGTTATCCGGGCCAGATAGCCTTCCAGAGGGGGCCGCAGGTTTTGGCATTTGATAATTCTTTAAATGTTGACCTGCTGAAAGAAGGCGAGTTTGATACAAATCAAAAACTGGTTGTAACAAAACCCGGAAGTAGAAGTAACGCTGATGAGTTACCAAAACAATGGATAGGAAACCAGGCATATAGCGCTACCATAGTTACTGATAAAGATAACGGTAAACGAAAATTGACGCTGGTGCCTTTTGCGGATGCAAGCCAAACTGGCGGAGATGTAAAGGTATGGATGCCCTTAGTTGTGATTGACAAGTCAACCCGGAATAATCAGTGAGTAGAAGTATCGGGAGACGTGATAGGGATAGACGGTTTCGGCGCATGGGATTTTTTAAGGAACAAAAGCGATGAAGATGAAGCTAATTACCACTTTAGTCTTAATAATAGGCACCGGCTATTATTCGTATGCCCAGGTAAAGGACACAAACAGTATGAGCTTTTTACATACCAGAGGGCAGGATATTGTTAATGAAGCCGGCAAGGAAATATATTTAAAGGGAGTGGGGCTTGGGAACTGGCTTTTGCCGGAGGGATATATGTGGAAATTTGGAGGGTTGGGCGACCGTCCGCGCAAAATTGAAAAGGTGGTTGCTGACTTGGTCGGAAATGAAAAGGCTGAACGGTTTTGGAGGGCATATAGGCAAAACTACATTACAGAAGCTGACATACAACGAATCGCTGAAGTGGGATTTAATTGTGTACGGCTTCCGGTAAATGCAAGGTTGTTATTAACTGAAGGAGAAAACCCTGTCTTTATTGAAGGTGGATTTCAGTTGATTGATTCCCTTGTTTCATGGTGCAAAAAGCATAAAGTATATATTATTCTCGATATGCATGCCGCCCCTGGCGGTCAAACAGGGGCAAATATTGATGATAGTCGGAATGATGTCCCTGAACTTTTTATAGACAAAAAATATCAGGACGAGCTGGTTAACATTTGGGTGAAGCTTGCGCAACGTTATAGGGATGAACCTGTCGTTGCTGCATATGATTTGCTCAATGAGCCCCTTCCTGTTGGGACTGGCGCTGCTGGGAGATACAAGCAACTGCTTATACCTCTTTATCAGCGTCTCACTTTACAAATCCGCAAAGCCGACAAAAGGCATATGATTACGCTGGAAGGTTTCAACTGGGCAAACGATTGGTCTCTTTTTGATGAGCCATTTGATACCAATGTCTTTTACCAATTTCATTATTATTGCTGGGCAAGGCCTGATGATCAGAAAAGTATTGAGTATTTTGTAAAGAAGCGAAATGAACTTAACGCACCTGTTTGGGTTGGAGAAACCGGCGAAAAGGGAAACGCAATTTACTGGGGCACCTCTCAATATCTTGCAGCCAACAACATCGGGTTTTCATTTTGGCCGTGGAAAAAAATGGATACAAAAAACACCCCCTATTCAATAAAGGAACCGGATAATTGGGACCTAATTGTAAAATATACTAAAGGTGGCCCCAGGCCGGACAGCACTGTAGCTGATAAGATATTGACTGATTTTCTCGATAATATAAAACTCGCTAACTGTCAATATTTCGAAGATGTTTGTAATGCAATATTCACGAGAATTCCTGGTAAAATTGAAGCAGAGAATTATGGCCATTATGGCTTCAATCGTTCCTATTTCGTATTAGATACGCTTAGCAAATCTAAGTTTTACAGAAAAGAGGAACCCGTGAACATTTTATTGGACAGTGAGGATAAAGATCAATTTTGGTCAGATCAGTCTATCGGGCTTAAAACATCGGAATGGGTGGTTTATAATTTTACAAGCCCGGATAAGAGCAAACATCAATTGACAATAAGGGCATCGGCAGAAGGTGGACCGTGCAAACTTGCCATTTGGATAAACAAGAAAAGAGTCAATTTTACGGTAATAAAAAGGGAGCTAAGTGAACATGCTGTTGGTGATTTTTATTTGAGAAAGGGGGATAATAAAATTAAAGTCATGGTCAAATCCAGGAGTATGAAGTTGGATTGGCTTAAATTTAATTGACTTGAAAGGCTGGCGATTGGATAAGATTGGAAAGGGCGCGATTGTTATTGAATGTAGCAAAAAATGCATTTTATAAAATGTAAACCGATGTTATAACTAATGAGTAAAAAAAAGATTATTGTTGTAGGCAGTTCCAATACAGATATGGTTGTAAAAGCCGCGAAGCTTCCCTTGCCGGGTGAAACCTTAATGGGCGGCACTTTCTTTATAAATGCGGGTGGCAAAGGGGCTAACCAGGCTGTTGCTGCTGCAAGATTAGGAGGGAATGTAACGCTTGTTTCAAAATTAGGTAACGATATTTTCGGAAAGCAAACTGTGCAGGGTTTACAAAAGGAAAGCATTAATACCGATTTTATTTTTATCGATGAGGTAGCACCGTCCGGCGTTGCGTTAATTACAGTAAATGAGGCTGGTGAGAATTGCATAGTTGTGGCGCCTGGGGCCAATGCTAACCTGTTGCCCGGAGATATTGAAAAAGTGAAAATGATTGCTGAGGCAGAAATAATTTTGATGCAATTGGAAATACCTATGGAAACAATTGCAGTTGTTGCAAGGAACGCAAAGTTGCGGCAACAGAAAGTAATCCTTAATCCCGCACCTGCACAAAAGCTGGATGATGAGTTGCTGAATGGTTTATTTCTTATAACGCCTAATGAAACAGAAGCGGCTTTGCTGATGGGTGTTACAGTGGATGATGAAGCTTCAGCTTCCCTTGCGGCGCACCTTTTTCTAAATAGAGGAGTGCAGAATGTGTTGATCACCCTGGGGAGCAAAGGCGCGTATTTTAAGAATAAGGATCTCTCATTAATGATTAATGCCCCGGTAGTGGAGGCAATGGACTCAACCGCGGCCGGCGATACGTTTATCGGAGCATTAACTGTGGCACTTACAGAAAATATGGATTGGAAAGAGGCCATTCAATTTGCCGTGGATGCAGCTTCCATTTCAGTAACAAGGTTAGGAGCTCAGTCATCTATTCCCTATAGGAGTGAAATATTGGTTTTGTAAGTTCCGACGATAGTGCCTGCGCGGCGTTAGAGAAATGTATCTTATGAGGCTGCTTTCTACAGGCGGAGCAGGAGCGTAATCGCCCTGAACGCATTGTAGCAGAATGAAACAAACAACGGTATGTTTATAGTAGAAGATTACGGCCTTGCCGTTATGCTTTGTGTGATCACCATGTTATGCTGGGGCTCATGGGCCAACACAACAAAGATTACCACGAAGTCCTGGCGATTTGAACTCTTTTATTGGGATTATGGTTTTGGAATATTGCTTACGACCTTATTGCTGGCCTTTACTCTGGGCAGCAATGGGAGTGAAGGGAGGGCCTTTCTTGAAGATGTTAGGCAAGCTGACGTTAGCAATATAATATCTTCTTTTGCAGGCGGTGTTATTTTTAATTTAGCAAATATATTACTGGTAGCTGCAATTGCCATTGCCGGAATGTCTGTTGCATTTCCGGTTGGAATCGGCATTGCGCTGGTGTTGGGGGTAATAGTAAATTTTATTTCAAACCCGCAAGGCAACCCCCTATTAATTTTTGGCGGTGTGGGTTTGATTGCATTGGCTATTTTACTCAATGCAAGAGCGTATCAAAAATTACAGACACACGACACGGGAAAGGTTTCGAAAAAGGGCCTGATTCTTTCGGTGGTAAGTGGGTGCTTAATGGGCTTGTTCTACAAATATGTTGCCGGTTCCATGGTAAGCGATTTTAATTTGCCGGAAGCCGGAAAACTAACGCCTTATACCGCCTTGGTGGTTTTTGCTGTTGGTATAGTCACCAGTGGCTTTCTGTTTAATTCAATACAAATGAAGCGCCCTTTTGTGGGCGCTCCGGTTGTTTTTGCTGATTATTTCAAAGGCAAATCAACAGATCATTTGATTGGTGTTTTAGGCGGCGCCATCTGGAGTGTGGGCATGTCGTTAAGCATTATAGCTTCGGGGAAAGCTGGCCCCGCTATATCATATGGATTGGGGCAGGGAGCCACAGTGGTGGCAGCGCTTTGGGGCATTTATGTGTGGAAAGAATTTGAAAAGGCGCCAAAGGGTACCAAGACACTATTGAACATCATGCTGCTCTTGTATATCGCGGGTTTGGTGATGATTATTGTTTCTAAATAATATAAAGAGCGTCTCGTCTAAACTGTAGAGAAGAAAACGCCATATATGGCACGGCCTGCTACCGACCATGCCATATCCCATCCGTTCCATTTCTTTTACCCGCGCTCCCAAAAGGCGGGTGGCTCAATACCCAGGCTTCTTACATATACGTATGCTTGTCCGCGATGGTGTATTTCGTTGTCAATAAAATAAAGAAGGAAAGAGAGGCAGGTGCCGGGCCATAGGCCAAACGCCACATCCTGTTCTGCAAAACGATGGGTCGGAATGGTGGGCCAAATGGCGTTGATTTCGGCTGTAGCCGCATCCCAGAGTTGCAGCAATTCCGCTTTAGTCTTCACCTTGTCGGATTCTGCCCACTTTTGCCATTTCCCGGTAGCAATGCCTTGCAGGCCGGGAACCGCCATGCCAAGGAATTCGTATACCATATCGGAGAACGGGCGCATGCCGCCGATAGAATAGGTAAATAGCTTGTCTTCAGGGAAGGCTTCAATCATTCGGCGGGTGAGGCTACGATGTCCCTGCCAGTGTTTGAGTAATTCCTGCGTAGAGAGAACATTGGCGGCGGTTTGAGATGTTGCTTGTTGTGTTGACATGTTTATTATTTTTAATAATATAATAAGTACAACACAAAGCTACCGGGGAGTAGTGACAACAGTATGTCAGGAGGCTGTCGGGGCGGACAACTTTTTGCAAAAAATCGTGCGTGTGCTTTCGGATGGACTTGGAGGACAAGCAAGTCACTCCGTCACCGACATTATAAATACGTTATCGGGTCTCAATTTTTCCGGCGCGTTTGCGCTGTCCCGGCGATATTCGAAAACCCGGTAGCTGCCCAGCTTGACCGTGTCCGTCCCGGCTTTTACGCCCACGAATGTGAGCTTTTCTTCCCCGCCGGAGCCTATATAACCCAGTTTCTGCATGACGCCGCTTTCGTATTGCCGGTCGGCGAGCCGGACCGCGTTGCACTCGTTTTCATTGAGCCAGAAATTGACAAAACCGGTCGAGCCGTTTTGGGGCAGCCGGATGTCAACCTTCTCTCCGATGGCGATCCTGAACGTTCCGTTTTCTCCGGGCCCGTACACATGGGGCTTGCAACCGGAAAGGACCGGCAGGCAGAGGGACAGCCATGCGGCGAAAATATAGAATATACTTTTCAACTCATTGAAAATGATGAGCTTAATACAGGCCTACCCAATCACTCTCTCCCCGGAATAAAGGTACACCAAATCGTGAGTATTTTGTCGGGAGGCTCAATACGACCATTTTTCCGAAATTTTACAACCCGAAAGAAATTCCGGACAAATCCCCCGCCGTTTCTCGCGATCCCAATGTATCTTCCGGCCTGAGGCGCCGTCCCTTTTTAACGGGCGGATCGCAACCACGAACAACACCGGAATAACAGTAAAAACACCACCGAATGCGAAAATTAATTTCATTTATGCACGTCTCGCTGGATGGCTTTGTCGCGGGACCCAACGGAGAAATGAACTGGATAAAGGTCGACGAGGAAATTTTTGACTATGTAGACAAGCGGATCGAACAGGGCGACACCGCTGTATATGGACGAACGACCTACGAGATGATGGAAGGCTACTGGCCGGCCCAGGGAGACGATCCGGCCGCGTCCCGGCATGACATCCAGCACTCCAGGTGGTACAATAAGGTCCACAAGGTCGTCTTGTCAAAAACGATGCAGGGCGCAGCCTTGCCAAATACCACCATCATCAGCGGCGACCTTGCCGCCCGGATAAATGACATCAAACGTCAGTCCGGCAAAGAGATGCTCCTCTTCGGCAGCCCCACCGCAACGCACGCACTCATCGAGGAGGGGCTGATCGACGGCTACTGGCTCTTTGTCAATCCCGTCATCCTCGGACAAGGCGTACCGCTGTTTACAGGCAGCAAAGACCGGGTAAATCTGAAGCTATTGAATACCCGGCCGTTTACCAGCGGCGTGACCGAACTGAGCTACATGGTGGAGCGGTAATAACAATCATTTCAGGTCTAGTTAGCACATGTAGATATGAATCAGAGACTACCGATCATCAACCTGCTCGCGCTGCTGGTCACCATCGCGGTCAATGTTTTCTCCAACACGGGGTTGCTGAATGGCACGACGGTGGGCATGGTATCGGCTCGCTATCCGACGCTCGTTACGCCTGCCCCGTACGCATTTGGGATCTGGGGCGTCATCTACCTGCTCCTGGCCGTATTTGTGGTGTCTCACTTCGGGAAGAATGCGGAGATCCGGGCGTCGGTGGCCCGCGTGGGCTGGTGGTTCGTGGCATCCTGTGTGGCAAACTGTTGTTGGATCTTTGCCTGGCTCTATGAGTGGACGGGGCTGTCCGTTTTGCTGATGATAGCCCTCTTGTTTTGCCTGGTCATGATCGTCCTGCGGACACGGATGGAATTGGATGACCCGCCGGCACGTACGGTGGTGACCCTGTGGTGGCCCTTTTGTATCTACCTGGGGTGGATCATGTGCGCCACCCTGGTGAACGTCGCGGCGCTGCTGGTAAAAACCGGTTGGACCGGGTGGGGAATATCGCCGGAAGTCTGGGCCATGCTGGCGATGGGGATCACCTGTGTATTGTATTTGGGATTGACCTGGTGGCGCAATATGCGGGAGGCGGCACTGGTTGGCGCCTGGGCATTGGCTGCCATCGGGGTGGCTGATGGCGGCGGGTCTGCCGGGGTCGGCAGGGCAGCGTGGCTATTCGCCGCGGTGTTGCTTGTCAGCTCCATGATACACGGCTACCTGAATCGGAAGTTTGCCCCGTTCCGGCGCCGGTCGTAGGTGGCTCGTAGACGCCGGTCGTAGGCATGGGGAGTGAGGAGATCGCCGATCGTGGCCTTGAACGAAAAGACATTGTTTAATATGCAGCGTAATAATCGCTTTTCTATTTAGACAGTTTATCGCGGGGGCAGCACCCGTGCCTAACTTAACGGGTTATACCTTCCGGATCGTATGCACATTTTTTAGTTTTACCTGTTCCTACCATTTAGCCAGTAATCCATCCAAAAAAATCGTTAGACGTCGGCAGACATGAAATAGTCTGTGGCGCTACTGTTCTTTGCGGAAATGACCAGCTGGCTAAAACAAAAGTATCCAGTTATTTACAAAAATTATCCTAGGTAAAATATGATAAAAGAAAAAACTCTATAATTGTTTTTATGAAGGTAATTCAGTTCACTTTGCCGGTGAAGCTAGGTAACTCGATACATCTCCAGGAGGACCGGCTGCCCTATTTTTACCCTCATCTGCATCGTCACAAGGAAATCCAGATCACCTGGGTCATTAACGGGGACGGTACGTTGATCGTGGGGAATACGATGCATAATTTTCAATCCGGCGACCTTTTCGTGATCGGCGCCAACCAGCCGCACTTGTTCAAGAGCGACCCGTCCTTTTTCGATCCGGTGAATAAGAAGAAGATCCACTCCCTGAATATATTCTTTAACCCCACAGGCTTTATTTCGCCCTTGCTGGGTTTTCCGGAGATGCTGGGGATAAAGAAATTTTTGGGATCGAGCAACTTCGGGATGCAGGCTTCCGGCAGGAACGCTGCTAAATTGGCCGAGCACTTTCTGAAGATCAGCAACGCCACGGCGGGGTTCGTGCTCGCCTATTTCATTGAATTGCTCCAGGTGATGGCTAATTTCAGACACTGGCGGTTTTTATCCGTGCAGGCTCTCGCCACCAACATCACGGATTCCGAGGGGTTGCGGATGAATGAAATTTACCGGTTTACGATGGACCATTTTACCGAAAGCGTGATGCTGGAACAGGTGGCGTCCGTTGCCTGCCTGACCCCCCAGTCGTTTTGCCGTTATTTCAAAAAGCACACGGGAAAGACATACGTTCATTTTTTGAACGAAGTTCGGATCAACGAGGCTTGTAAGAGATTTATGGAGAGCAATCACGGCAGTATCGCCAACGTTGCCTATAAATGCGGGTTCAACAGCGTCGTCTCTTTCAACCGTTTGTTCAAGACCATTACGACCAAGACACCGAAGGAATTCATCAAAACATACAATCCGTGACCCGGCGGCGCCAGGTCGCATATTTGCGCCTTTTCGTCCCGGAAGGAAACCCATTTTTTAAGCGCTCTAAACGTTCGTCATGAATGATATCAGGATCGGCACCGTAGATATTATTATCATCCTCCTATACATTGCCGGTATTCTCGCCTACGGCCTGTATTCGGTTCGGCGGACCAAAATGACGAGCAATAATTATTTTTTGGCGGGACGGAGTTTACGCTGGGTGATCGTCGGGGCGGCGCTGTTCGCCTCCAATATTTCAACTATTCACATCATCGGATTGGCGGCGTCGGGATATAATGAAGGGTTTGTGTGGGGAAATTTTGAGTGGATGGCGGTTTTTACGCTCATTTTGCTCGCGCTGGTCTTCGCGCCGTTCTATTTCAAGACAAAAATTGCTACGCTTCCTCAATTCCTCGAAGAGCGTTACGGGCCTTCTTCGCGGATGTTCGTGGCCTTCATGGGCATTATAGCGGCGCTCTTCATACATCTTGGCCTGACGCTTTACGCGGGTGCGGTGGTATTCAAGTCATTTTTCGGAATAAACGTGTATGCATCGATTTTTATCATCTCCGCGATCACTGCGATATATACCGTAATCGGGGGGCTGAAGGCCGTGATGGTCACGGAGACGATACAGACCGTCATACTCATATCGGGCGCACTTTTGCTCACTATTTTTGGAATATTGGAATTGCCCAAACACGGGATCACCTCTTTCAGCGCGTTTCAGGCAGCGGTAAAGCAGGGACAGCTCAGGATGCTTCACTCCGCGGCGTCCGTGAGGGCGCTCACGCCAAACGGACCGGATACCGGCCTTACCTGGTACGCCGTGCTGCTGGGATACCCGGTATTGGGGATTTGGTATTGGTGCACGGACCAGACCCATGTTCAGCGCGTCCTGAGCGCGAGGTCGCTCGGGGATTCCCAGCGGGGGTCATTGTTTGCCGGGCTGTTGAAGATCCTTCCCGTTTTCATATTGATCCTTCCCGGCGTCATTGGGTACGTATTATATAAGGACATTATCGGGACAAACGCGAACCAGACCTACCCTGTCATGATTTCTCATTTGCTTCCCGTCGGGGTCAAGGGCGTCGTCGCTGCGGCCTTGCTATCGGCGCTCATGAGTGTCGTTGCCGCGGCGCTGAATAGTTCGGCGACGCTGGTATCGGTTGACATCGTCAGGCATTTCAGACCGTCGACGACCGACAGGCAGCAAGTATTGATAGGACGGATTGCGGCAGTTGCCATTATGCTCACGGCGATGTTATGGTCGACCCAGGGAGGAAACTTCTCCAGCATTTTTGAAGCGATCAATAAAATTGCCGCTGCAATGGCGCCGCCGATCACGACGGTATTCCTCCTGGGCGTTTTCAGCAAGCGGGGCACAAAACAGGCGTCCATCATCACCCTGTCGGTCGGGTTCCTGCTGGGTATCGTCTCATTTTGCTTTGACTATGTGCCTATTAGCGGCAAAATGTACATTACCGAAGGGCTTGGTATTCCTTTTATGATGCAGGCCTGGTGGCTGTTTTGCTTTTGCTGTCTTTTATATTTCGTCGTGAGTTATTGTACGCCCAGGCCGGACCCGAAGGCGATCGCCAGGTGTACCTGGCCTAGCCCGCTATCGGTCCTGACGCAGGGGAAATTCGAAGGCATCCGTGACGTCAGGTTGTTGGCGGGACTTCTGCTGCTCTTCCTTATCCTCATGTATGCCTTGTTTCGGTAGTCGTGGTGGCCCGTATCGATTGATGATAAGTCGAGCAATCCAGGGGGCTAGTCAGGGCGGATTACCGAAAAAAAGGGAAATTCAGTTGCAGACTGGTTAATATACGTATAAAAATTTGCTGTTGGCGGTCCTACCTTTATATGAAAGTACATATCGGATTATAATAGGGAAGTACTAGCCGGATGATCTGAAATTTTTTTTCCAAAACTAAAATGTCGACTGACTATGAGAAAATTATTAACTGCTTTTGGATTATTTCTGGTTTTTACCGGAATAGGGACGGCGGTATCGGCCCAGGAGCGGCAATACACCGGGACAGTCCTGAATAGCTTCAGCGAACCTGTGAAGTTTGCGACCGTCAACATTATAGGTACGAAATCCGGGGTCAGCGCGGACGAGCAGGGAAAATTCAGGATTACCGCAAAGCCGGGTCAGCAACTGAGGATCTCTGCGGTCGGGCTGGATCCCCGGACGATCACACTGGGAGAAAATTCAACGCTCTACATCCAGCTTGCCGCGTCGGGAAGCAACATGGGGGAAGTGGTGGTCACGGCCCTTGGAATTTCCCGGGCTAAAAAGACCCTCGGCTACGCCGTGCAGGAGCTGAACAACGCTGCGCTGACGGACGCGGCCGATAATAATATCGTCAATACGATTTCGGGCAAAATAGCAGGAGCGCAGGTCACGAGCGGCGGAAGCACTGTTGGTGCCTCGTCCAGGATCGTCATCCGGGGTAACGCGGGCTTCATCAATAATCAGCCGCTGTTTGTGGTGGACGGAACGCCGATCGACAATACCACCACCAACCTGAACGGGGGTGGCGGGATCGACTGGGGTAATGCAGCGTCCGACCTCGATCCGGATGATATCGAGACCATGACGGTGCTGAAAGGTGCTAACGCCGCCGCCTTATACGGAAGCCGGGCCACCAATGGTGTCATTCTCATTACCACCAAAAAGGGCACTAAGGGGAAGATGGGAGTGGACGTCAACTCTTCGATCGTGGTCAATAAGGCGGGATACTGGCCGAAATTCCAAAACAGTTATGGTGGCGGCTGGAATGGGGAAGAGTATATCTATAAGCAATTTCTGGCTACCCATCCCGGGACCTCGTATCAGGACTATGCCAAGCAATATTCCTATAATTATGTCGACGGGGCCGGCGGGGGAGTGAACGATGCAAACCCGATCAACTGGGGGCCGCGCCTGGATGTGGGTCTCAAACTCGACCAGTATTCGACGGGCCCCAACAGCGCCTGGATATCCAGACCCAATAACTACAAGGACTTTTATACCCCGGAGGTCACGTATTTGAACAACGTGTCGATTTCGTCGGGCAGCGATAAGGCCAGCGGCAGGGTTTCGTATACCAATCAGACGACACCTCAGGGGATATTGCCAAATACGGATCAGAAGCAAAACACGGTAAACGCCAGTTTCACCCTGACACCCAATGACAGGCTCTCTGTGGTAGGCAACCTGACCTACCTGAATAAGTCGAGTAACAATATCCCCTTTGACGGATATTCTCATGTGGGGGTAGATTTTGTCTGGACACAGCGGGATTTCGACACGAAGTATATGATCGACCAGTATAAGAAAGGCGGGAATGTCGTGATGTTCCCCGGGGTCGATAATTACCGGTATTATTATGACAACACCAATTCCCTGAACAGGCAGAGGGGCTTTGGAAACATCAGCGCGACCTACAAGCTCACCAGCTGGCTGTCCGCCATGGCCAGGGGTGGACTTGATTTCTACTATCAACGGGAAAAATCAATTACGCTCGCGGGCACCCAATCGAATGTGCTGAAAGGCCGCGGAGGCCAGTTCAACCAGACCGACCTTTTTACCAAGGAAGAGAACCTCGATTTCATATTGAATTTCGACAAGGAATTCGGAGATTTTCACATCGATGGACTTGCCGGGGCGAATTACAGGGATAACCAGTACAACAGCACGTATCTGGCCGCCAGCGATCTGACGGTCCCCAACCTGTTTACGATCGGGAACGTAAAAGGCACGCCGACCACTTCCATGTTCGACAGCCACAAACAGACCAACAGCGTTTTTGGCGCCGCGAACGCGTCTTACAAGGATATCATATTCCTGGGGATCACGGGCCGTAACGATTGGAGCTCCAGCCTGCCGCCGAGCAACAGGTCCTATTTTTATTCATCGGCCAGCTTAGGGTTGGATGTAACCAAAGCCCTGAATGTAAATTCGGATAAATTAAGCTATGCGAAACTTCGGCTCAGTATTGCAAAAGTGGGCGGGGACACCGATCCGTACCAGCTCGCGGGTACGTACAGTGCAGCGTCGTTCAATAGCATTTCTTTGTTCCAGCCGTCATCGGTCTTTCCTCCCGCGAATTTGAAGCCTCAGCAGACCAAGTCATATGAAATAGGGACTAATCTGCGATTCTTCAGAAACAGGATCTCCCTGGACGTCACCTACTACGACCAGAAGACCGTCAACCAGATCCTGAGTGTTCCGACCTCCCCGACCACCGGCTATACCGCTGCCAAACTCAATGCCGGCGAAATAGAAAACAGAGGCGTGGAGGTCATGGCATCCGCCAGGATCCTTGAAAACAGGCGCGGTCTGAATTGGACCACGACCATTAATTGGGCAAAGAATAGGGATATGGTGAACAGGTTGTACGGGGGCCTGGCACAATATCAGATATCGCCGGGCTTCGGGGGTTGCGTGACCATGGGCATACCCGGACAGGAATGGGGAAGCCTTTGGGGACTGCCTTATGTCAGGGACCCCAAGAACGGGAATAAAATTGTGGTGGGCAGTGACGGACTTCCCCTCTCTACCAATGTGGCCAAGAATTTCGGCTCGGTCACGCCGGATTGGGTGGGCGGTATCAACAACTCGTTTAGTTATAAGAGATTCAGCTTTAGTTTTCTGGTTGATGGCAAATGGGGAGGGAAATTCTTCAGCTGTACGGCATGGCATTCCTACCCGACGGGGACCTTTACAGTCACTACCGCCAACCATGTCCGGGAGAACGGGCTGATCGTGGACGGCGTAAAGCAGGATGGCAGCAAGAACGATATCCGCGTTTCCGCGCAGGATTATTTCGGCGCGGCCAATGGCTGGGTGTGGAACAATCATGAATATTCCATTCTTAACGGGACCTATATCAAACTCAGGGAAATAGTGCTCGGATACGACGTGGATGTTAAAAGTGTCCACTGGATACAAAAATTGAATGTATCGGTATTCGCCAGAAACCTGGCGATCCTGTACCAGGATCAAAGCACCCGCCTGTTCGGCCTGGATCCTGAAGTGGGTATGGGCGGAGGAGAGTATGGTGTCGGATTTGAGAACTTCCAGATTCCGACCACCCGGAATTATGGATTGAAACTTTCCGTAAAATTCTAACGACATGAAAAGAAATTGCGGAATTCAGGATGCTAATAATCTAAAGCCATTGCAGATGAAAAAAGAAGCGTTTATAAAATCCATTTTTGCAGCGTGTCTGGCGCTGCCGCTATTGGTAGGATGTACAAAGAAATTTACTGCCATTAACGTAAACCCCAATGCGCCGACTGTTGTTCCCGCCACGAATATATTTGCCAGGGGGATCCTGTCATCCGCCAGCGTCTTATTCGGGGAAAGGCTGGATATATATTATACCGGGTCGTACGCCGGGCAGACTGCGGGTATCGGCCTCGGGGATTATGAATACCGGGTGGATATTAATAACAGCATGTGGACCAGCCTGTATCAGGCGATGAACGCCCTCGTTAACGCCGCCGATGTGGCGAAGGCCGCGGGTAATCAAAACCTCTATGCGGCCGCGCTAACCATGAAGGCCTATGACGCGCAAAAGACCACCGATGCGTGGGGTGATATCCCCTATTCCGAAGCGTTCAAATTGGACTCCGGCATCTTATATCCCCATTATGATAAGCAGCAGGATGTTTACAACGAGATCCTCGTGGAACTAAAGACGGCCGCCGATATTTTTAAGTCCAACTCGCCGGGTTCGATCGGCATTGGGGACCTGATATTCAAGGGGAATGTAGCTAAGTGGCAAAAGTTCTGCAACTCTCTGCGTTTACGGGTTGCGATCCGGATGTCCAACGTCGACCAGGCCGGGGCAACCGCGGTCTTCGCGGAAGTGCTGGGTGATCCGGATTCCTACCCGGTCATGACCAGCAATAGCGACAATGCCTACCTGAATTTTCCCGGCGTCGCCCCGGATCTGGAATATTGGTACCAGCGGCTGGGATCGAGCACCGGTCTCTACACCGACCAGTACAGGATGAACGATGTGCTCATCAGTTCTCTTAAAGCCACCAGCGATCCCCGTCTGCCTGTCTATGCCCGGAAGAATAACAACGGGTACTATGGCGGGTACAAATTTGAATTGAACCAGACGAGCGACACCCTGAACAATGGCAATAACTGTTCCGGAATAGGAGACAGGTTCTGCCAGAATCCTGCCGGCTTCTCGCCGTTTATGAACTGTGCCGAGGTGGCATTCATTGAAGCCGAAGTGTATCAAAGAGGGCTGGTGACGGGGGACGCCCAGGCGGCCTATGAAAACGGGATTACCTTGTCCTGTCTCGAAAACAACATCGATGCCGCGTCGATAGCGACTTTTTTAACCCAACCCGGGGTAGCCTGGAACAGCGGGACGTCGACGAACCTCCAGAAGATAAATTTGCAGAAATGGACCAGCCTGTTCAAGCAGGAAGAAGAGGCCTGGGCGGAGTCGAGGCGGACGGATGTACCGCTGATGACCAATGTCTCGGTAAATTATTTGTCCAGCCATAACCGGCCGCCTTTCAGAATGGCCTATGCGGATGAAGAAAAGGCCTTGAATGTAAATTTCCCGACAAACGTCGTCGAGACGGATATTTTTTGGGGTACACAGATGTGGTGGGATACGAGGACGGGCGTATATTGAGGTATTCCTGTCATCTACGGGATACGGACGCGAACAACATGTGCTTTTCTGATAATTAGCTCTGAATGGTAAAGTATTCGAATTTGCTCTTGCTGGTACTGGCATTTTCCGCGAAAGCGGCTTCCGGTCAGGTTTCCCCTACGCCCGTCGCCATCGATCATAAGGACTTCGACCCTGCGACGCTATTGTGGTACACGGCCCCGGCTTCCGTTTGGGAAGAAGCGCTTCCCGTCGGGAACGGGCGGATGGGCGCCATGGTTTTTGGGAAAAGCGGGGAAGAGCGGATACAACTGAACGACGATACATATTGGACCGGGGGTCCTTACTCAACGGTGGTGAAGGGTGGATATAAGGAGTTGCCGGAGATACAAAAGGATATATTCGGGGGCGAGCCCATTAAGGCGCACAAGCTTTTCGGGAGATATCTGATGGGATACCCGGTGGAGCAACAAAAGTACCAGTCGCTGGGGGATATTGTATTGTCGTTTAAGAACGAGCAGCATGTCTCCGGTTACAAACGCTGGCTTGACCTGAAGACGGGGGTCGCGGGTGTTCAATACACGGTAAATGGGATTACTTTCCAAAGGGAGGTATTTGCTTCGGCGCCCGACCAGGTCATCGCTGTCAGGATTACGGCGGATAAACCCGGTAGCATCTCTTTTACTGCCGAATTGCGGGGAACGCGTAATGGCTCCATGTCCAACTACGCAACCGATTACTTCCGGATGGACGGGGTGGGAAACGACGGCCTGGCGCTCACGGGAAAATCGGCGGATTACATGGGGATAGAAGGTAAGCTCCGGTATGAGGCAAGGTTGAAAGCCGTTGCCGACGGAGGTGTGGTGAAAGTCGACGGGGACGATCTGTCGGTGGAGAACGCCGACGCCGTGACGCTGTATTTGGTGGATGCCACCAATTTCGTCAATTATAAAGATGTCAGCGGGGACTATCACGCGAAGGTGGAATCCTATTTGCGCAATATCGCCTCGAAAAGCTATGCCGGCATTAAAGAGGGGGCCATCCGGGACTACCAGGGCTTTTTTGACCGTGCGTCGCTCAGCCTGCCCGCCACAGCGAATTCCTTTCTGCCGACGGATGAACGGATCAGGAAGTTTGCCGGCGGATCCGATCCTCAGCTGGCGTCCCTGAGTTACCAGTTTGGCAGGTATGTCCTCATTTCTTCCTCCCGCCCGGGCACGCAACCCGCGAACCTTCAGGGGATCTGGAATAACAATATGAACCCGCCATGGGATTCGAAGTATACCACCAACATCAATACCGAAATGAATTACTGGCCGGTGGAGTCGGCGAACCTGTCGGAATTGTCGGAGCCCTTAACCCAAATGGTAAAGGATCTGACCGACCAGGGATCGCAGGTGGCCAGGGAACATTACGGCGCCGGAGGCTGGGTCTGTCACCAGAACACGGATATCTGGAGGGTGGCGGCGCCGATGGACGGCCCGACCTGGGGGACGTTCACGGTCGGCGGGGCCTGGTTGACTACGCAGCTCTGGGAACATTATCTGTTTACGCTCGACACCAATTACCTGAAGGATATTTATCCTGTGTTAAAGGGATCGGTCCAATTCTTCATGGATTTTCTGGTCGAGTATCCCAAGCACAAGCAATGGCTGGTCACGTGTCCTTCCACCTCTCCCGAAAACCCGCCCAAGGGGCCGGGGTACCACTATTTTTTTGATGAGGTAACGGCCATGTACTATTTCACGACCATTTGTGCCGGATCCTCCATTGACATGCAGATCCTGACCGATCTTTTCGGGGATTATGTGACGGCATCCCGCATCCTGGGCGTGGACGCGGAATTTTCCGCCAGGGTGGCGAAAGCCAGGTCAAGGCTCGTCCCCCCGCAGGTCGGGTCCGACGGCATGCTGCAGGAGTGGACCGAGGATTTCGCGCAACTGGAGCCCAAACACAGGCACACGTCGCTGCTGTATGGCGTATACCCGGGCAATGTTATTTCGGTTCGCCGGACGCCGCAATTGATCGGGCCGGTCAAGAAAGTGCTGGAAGAGCGGGGAGACGAAGGCGCCGGTTTTTCCCGTGCCTGGAAAATGGCTATCTGGGCCCGGCTGAACGATGGGAACAGGGCGTATAAGATCTTCAAGGGATACATCGATAAGCAGGCCTTCCCTCAACTGTTTGCCAAGTGCTTTACGCCCATGCAGGTCGATGGCTCGCTGGGCGTTACAGCCGCCATCACGGAAATGCTGGTGCAATCCCAGGAAGGTGAGATCGATCTGTTGCCGGCCTTACCGGATGAATGGACGGAAGGGAAACTCGACGGCGTATGCGCACGCGGTGGATTTTCCCTGAACCTGGCGTGGCGGAACCGGACGATCACCCACGCGGTCCTCCTGTCGCATAAAGGTGGCTTGTGCCGGCTGAATGCAGGAATACCGGTGGTGGTAAAGAGCGATGGAAAAAAGATCCGGGTGAAAAAGACCGCGGACGGAATGGTGGAGTTTGAAACCAAAAGCGGCGGCCGCTACGAGATAACGGCGTTGTGATCGGCTTTTGCGGGCATGGCGTGTCAGATAATATTTGTTTGGGGTAAAATTGAATACATGTACAGAACAGTCAGAGCAGGCATTTTCCTTCTTGCATTGGTCACCATTTTCGCGGAAACGAATATCTATGCCCAGCGAAGCTCGCCCTCGCTGACGCTTGAGGATATCTACAAGAATGGCACCTATGCGCAAAAGTCGTTTGGTCCCGTCCGCTGGATGAAAGATAATGCCGGGTATTCTACCCTGGAGACAGACGCCGAATATGGAGGGAAGGATATTGTCCGGTACGACGCGGCGTCCGGCGAACGAAAAGTCCTTGTTTCCGCAAAATCCCTGGTCCCTTCGGGCGAAAAGAAGCCATTGGTGATCGCCGATTACAACTGGAGCCCGGACGACAGTAAATTACTGATCTTTACCAACACCCGCAGGGTCTGGAGGTACAATACCCGCGGCGATTATTGGGTCCTCAACGTCAGAACCGGCAGACTTCAGCAACTGGGGAAGGCGTTGGAAAGAACGACGCTGATGTTCGCGAAATTCTCCCCTGACGCGTCACGCGTCGCCTATGTGAGCAAGGACAATATTTATGTCGAGGACCTTTCGACCGGAAAGGTGCAGGAAATCACACATGACGGCGGCGGGACGATCATCAACGGGACATTTGACTGGGTGTACGAAGAAGAGTTGTCCTGCCGCGACGGCTTCCGCTGGAGCCCGGACGGGAAATTCATCGCCTACTGGCAATCGGATACCAGGGGGATGGGGACATTCTATCTGATCGATAACATTGATTCCATTTACTCCCGGCCGATTCCCCTGCCCTACCCGAAAGTAGGAACGACCTTATCCGCCGTGAAGGTTGGCGTGGTCGCGGCCACCGGCGGCGCGACCCGATGGTTCGATATCCCGGGCGATCCCCGGAATCACTATCTGGCCCGGATGGACTTCATACCGGAATCCCACGAGATCATGGTCCAGCAACTCAACCGGCCGCAGGACAGCAATTTCGTTTGGGTGGGCGATATTCACTCCATGAAGCTGAACAACATCTTCACCGAAACGGACAAAGCTTTTCTTGACATCCATGACGATATTCTCTGGATGGACCATCAGCGGTATTTCACCTGGTCGAGCGAAAGGGACGGGTGGCTGCACTTGTATAAGGTTTCGCGGGACGGGAAAAGAATGGATTTGATTACGAAAGGGGATTTTGACGTCGTGCAAATATCCTGCATCGATACCGCCGGCGGATATGTCTATTACATCGCGTCGCCCGAAAATTATACCCAGCGGTATCTGTACAGGAGCCGGCTTGACGGTCAGGGGCAGGCTGAACGGGTGACGCCCCGGGACATGCAGGGTCAAAGCGCTTACCAGATGTCTTCGGACGCGAAGTGGGCGATCCAGACCTTTCAGAATGTCACCACCCCGCCCGTCATTTCCCTGGTGAGCCTTCCCGGACATACCACGGTAAAGGTGCTGGAAGATAACCACGGGCTGAAGGCCAGGTATGACAGCCTTGGACTCCGGCCGAAAGAATTTTACAAAGTGGATATCGGCGATGTCGTGTTGGATGCCTGGATGATCAAGCCCAGGGACTTCGATCCCGCAAAGAAGTATCCGGTGCTTTTCTATGTATATGGCGAACCGGCCGGCTCGACCGTGCAGGATAGCTGGGAAGGGGGAGATCTTTGGCATCAATATCTGGCCCAAAAAGAGTATATTGTTATGAGCGTCGATAACAGGGGCACCAAGGTGCCCAGGGGGCGGGAGTGGAGAAAGTCGATTTATAAGCAGATCGGTATCCTGGCGTCGCGGGACCAGAGCGAGGCAGCGCTGAAAATATTCAAGACCTTTCCGTTTATCGACAGCTCGCGGGTGGGAATATGGGGCTGGAGCGGCGGCGGGCAAATGACCCTCAATTGCATGTTCCGGTATCCGAATATTTACAAGACCGGCCTGGCGGTGTCCTTTGTTTCTGATCAACGGTTGTATGACGCTACCTACCAGGAGCGATATATGGGGTTGCTCAGCGACAATGCGAAAGGATACCACGACGGCTCTCCCATCAACTACGCGGCGAACCTGAAGGGAAAACTGATGATCATTCACGGGACCGGGGACGACAACGTGCACTACCAGAGTTTCGAAATGCTGGTCAACGAGTTGATCAAGGACAACAAGCTTTTTTATATGATGTCCTACCCGATGAGATCCCATGGGATCTTTGAAAGAGAAAATACCTCGTTGCATTTGCGGCGGACGATGGATAGGTTCTGGAATGACAATCTTTAATGCAATTTGTTTTTAAAACACCTGTTATGCAAAACTATCCCAGCATATTTAACGATGTGATCGGGCCGGTCATGAGGGGTCCGTCAAGCTCTCACTGCGCGGCTTCCTTGAGGATCGGGAGATTATGCAGGGACCTGATGGACGGTCAGCTCAGTCATATCCTGATCGAGTTCGACCCCAACGGCTCGTTGGCCACCACGCACAAGAGCCAGGGCTCCGATATGGGATTGTTTGGCGGCTTTTTGGGTTGGGAAGCCTACGACGAAAGGTTGCCAAGGGCAGAACATTTCCTCGAACTGGAGGGCATCAAGGTGGAGATCGAGATCCATGATATCGGGGCGGATCACCCGAATACCTACAAACTCACGCTTAGCAACCGGGAGGAGTGCCACAGGCTGACCGCTATTTCCACCGGCGGAGGAATGATCGAAGTCCTTGAGATCGATGGAAATAAAGTTTCGATGGGCGGAGACTCTTACGAAACGCTTATCTATTGCGACTACCCCGGCAATGTCATCCCGTTCCTGCAGCGAACCATCGGCTATGACGAAATAAGCTGGAAGGACGGGGCGGATTCCGGGAGCGGCTTCGTGGAACTCAAAGCACAGCAGTTTCCCGATGAGGGCCTGACCCGGGAGCTCCGGGAGTTGGAGGAAGTGAAATATGTGAAAAAGCTCTCACCCGTTCTTCCGGTGTTATCCCGCAAAGACCTTCATGTACCCTTCATTACCTGCGAGGAAATGATGGCGTATAACGGGGAAAGGCATCTCGGGCTATGGGAGCTGGCCGTTGCATACGAGCGGGAACGGGGTAATATCCCGGCGGGCGAAGTCTTCGAGAAGATGCGATCCATTGTAAGGATCATGAAAAATGCGATACAGCTTGGGCTGAGAGGAACAACCTACGCCGACAGGATCCTGGGCAGTCAGTCCGTTCAGCTGAGGCAGAAGCTGGAGCAAAAGGCATTGCTGGGGGGAGACATCAACAATATCATCATCATGTATGTGTCCTCCATGATGGAAGTGAAGAGCTCCATGGGGGTTATCGTGGCCGCGCCTACGGCAGGATCCTGCGGCGCCCTGCCGGGGGCCATTATCGGGATGGCGGACGCGTTGGGTTTGCCGGAGGACGAGGTGGTTAAGGCCATGCTCGCGGCGGGCCTGATCGGTGTATTTGTAGCCGCCCATGCCACTTTCGCGGCCGAAGTAGGCGGTTGTATGGCTGAAACCGGCTCCGGATCGGGAATGGCGGCCGCAGGGCTGGTGGTGATGGCGGGTGGTAGTTTGGAACAGTCCCTTGCCGCGGCGTCACTCGCGCTGCAGAATTCTCTCGGGTTGATCTGCGATCCGGTGGGAAACAGGGTAGAGGCCCCCTGCCTCGGCAGGAACGTCATGGCCGCCTCCAACGCGGTCTCCTGCGCCAATATGGCGTTGTCGGATTACAATCATCTTATCCCATTGGATGAAGTCATCGCCACCATGCAAAGTGTCGGCAACCAGATCCACCATACGTTGCGCTGTACCAACCTGGGCGGCCTGTCCGTTACAAAAGCCGCGAAAGAGATCGAACAGCGACTGGAAACGCAACCGCGGCCGTTTTATAAAATCTGCTAAGGCATAATGTTTGACCCGTCCATTTACGAGGAGCGCAGACGCAGGTTGAAGACGGCTGTCGCCGGGGGGCTGATCCTATTGTTGGGAAATGAGGATAGCAGCATGAACTACAGGGATAACCTCTATCCTTTCCGGCAGGACAGCACTTTTCTGTATTTTTTCGGGATCGACCAGCCCGGCGTGATCGGTGTGATCGACGTGGATAACGATACGGAATGCCTGTTCGGTGATGACCTGACAACGGAAGAAATGGTTTGGACCGGATATAAGCCGCCTTTGAAGGAACTGGCGAACCGCGCTGGCGTCTCCGCGGCGATGGAAAGGATACAAGTGAATCTGGCGGTCGCCGATGCCATCGTGCAAAAGCGAAAGGTCCACTACTTACCTCCCTACCGGCCGGAACATATCGATCTACTGGACTATCTGTTGGGAATCGATCCGTCCATGATCAGAAGGAGCGTTTCCATCGACCTGATCAGGGCCGTCGTGGCGCAGCGATCCTATAAGTCACCCGCAGAGATAGGCGAGATCACCACGGCGGTGAATACGACGGTTGACATGCAATTGTCCGCCATCCGGATGGCGAGGGAAGGAATGACGGAGGCGCAGATTGCGGGAAACCTGCAAAGCATCGCGATCGGGGCGGGCGGGCATCTGTCCTTTCCGACGATCCTCACCATGGAGGGGCAAATATTGCATAACGGGTACGGTCCGGCTGCCCTCAGGGAGGGAAGCATGGTGTTATGCGACTGCGGGGCCGAAACGGGGATGCATTATGCCGGCGACCTCACGCGAACTTTTCCCGTCGGCAAAAGGTTCTCGGGCCTTCAAAGGGAGATCTACGAGATCGTGTTTGCCGCTCACCAGGCGGCGGTCGACTGGCTGAAGCCGGGCGTATTATTTATAGACATACACCGCCATGCCTGCGAAAAGCTCGTGGAGGGCCTGCAACAACTCAAGATCATGAAGGGCGATGTGAAGGAGGCTGTCGCGACGGGGGCGCATGCGCTTTTTTTCCCGTGCGGACTCGGTCACATGATGGGGTTGGACACGCACGATATGGAAAACCTGGGAGAGCCGTTTGTTGGCTATGACGAATCCGTAAAAAAGAGCACGCAATTCGGATTGAAGTCGTTGCGGTTGGGCAAGCGCCTCGAGGAAGGATTTGTCATTACGGTGGAACCGGGACTATATTTTAATCCCGGGCTGATCGAAGAATGGGCCGCGGAAAAGAGAGGGGAGGCTTTTATCAATTTCGACCGGCTGGAGAAATTCATGGACGCCAAAGGCGTCAGGATTGAGGAAGACTTCGTGATCACAGCGGAAGGAAAGAAGTTGTTGGGGAAGCCCTTGGCAAAGGCGCCGGCGGAAATCGAAAACCTGAAGTTGGCGTAGCGTTGCCCGGGGCGGACGGTCAGGGGATGGGTACATAATTTTTTCAGGATGAAGTATACAGGACTTGTTTCTTTTTTGCTGCTGGTCGCCGGCGGATGCCGCCAGGAGACCAACGTTCAGCAACGGGACGTTCCTTACGTTCCCAGACCCTGGTTGCCCAAAGTGTGGGTTGCCGATATTCCAAAGGATTGTCCCTTCGGGCACTCGGATGCGTTCTCCGCCATTGCTTTCCTCGGACAGCACGTGAGCTACACCGACGCGGATACCTGGTATCCGTCGTGGGCTTCGGATGGAAACATGTACAGCGGATTCGCGGACGGGGAGATCGGTCTCGAGAGTACGCATTCCAGCGGCGGGGCGAAGGCAAACACCGGAAATGCAAGAATAGAAGGCGACGACCCCATGCACCTTAAAATAACCTCTTTGGGCGTACAATACGCTTCCGCGTTGCCCTATCAGGGAAGATATCCCTGTGCCAACCTTGTCTATAAAGGGATCTGGTATTACGGGACCTACGGTATCGATTTCGATCCGCTTCCTGAAAATAGTTCATACAGCTGGGCCATTTGCGGTCCTTTGCCCGGATTCCGCATATCCACCGACTACGGGAAGACCTGGACCCCCTGCCCTCATACCCTCGAGCATCCCTTGTTTCCCGAGTCCGGGAAAGGCGGGCGTTTTGTGAAGATGGGTACGCCGCATTTTGTCGACTTCGGCAGAGATCTTGAAAATTCGCCGGACGGGTACGCCTACCTGGTCGGTCACGGTGGCGCGGATGACGACCCGCACCCGCGCGTGGCCAATAACAGCTGGATAGCCGGCGATGCCGTGTATTTGAGCAGGGTGAAAGTCTCGCCCGAAACGATCAATAACCTCGCAAGCTACGAGTTCTTCGCCGGCAACGATGCCGCCGGAAATCCGGTCTGGTCGCACAGGTTTTCGGATATGAAGCCGGTGCTGGAGTGGATCCACCACATGGGATGCACCAACATTACCTATGACAAGCCGTTGCACAAATACCTGATGTGTGTAACCGATGGCTGGCCGGGTATCAGGAATATGAATTCCTACATCCTGGAGTCGGAACATATCACCGGACCGTACAAACTGGTCACCTATATGAAGGACTTTGGGACGCAGGGGTATTTTATGACCATTCCCTCAAAATTCATCGCCGCGGACGGAAAATCGTTCTGGCTGAGCTACTCCGCGAATTTCAGCCAGCAATATTTTGGCGATCTCTCCAAAGCCGATCCTCCGGGCAGCCGGTATGCCTGGAATCTGCAGCAGGTGCAGCTTGTCGATAAGAAGGAGGAGCAGGCCTATTTGCAGCAAGGCAAGGATGGTGAACCCGATCCGGTGAAAAGTGACAGCAATATCGCCCGCCGCGCGAGTGTGGTGGTCTCATCCGCGCTGCGAAGCGCCAGACCCATGACGGAGCTGCACCAATATTTCGGCCAGGGCGCCGTGGATGGCGAGGTGGATCCGGAAGGCCGTCATCCGCTGCAGGAATGGGTAAGCGACGGGGAGTCGAATACGGGCTTTATCCGGTTAAGCTGGAGGGAGCCGCAGAAGATGTCCAGGATCTGGCTTTTTGACCGGCCCGACCTCAAAAACCAGGTCATCTCCGGGATGCTGATATTTGGGGATGGCTCGACGATACAGGTCGGCCCCTTGCCCAACGATGGCCGTGCAGCGAAGGAAATAACTTTCCCGGAAAAGGAAGTCACCTGGCTGGCGTTTGCCATCGACAGTGTGTCGGCGACAACCACCAATACCGGGCTGGCCGAAATAGCCGTATTCCGCTAAACCCGCGCGGAAGTTCCGTAAGCTGGGCGCGAAGCGGTCATCCGAAAATAGACGAATTATGAAAGCTGTTGTTTTACAAGAGCCGGGGTCGTTGGTACACGCGGACGTCCCCGCACCCGGTGAGCCGGGCGAGCAGGAAGTGTTGTTCAAAGTCAGGTGTTTGGGTATCTGCGGAACCGATTTGCATGCCTATAAGGGCAGGCAGCCGTTCTTCACGTATCCGAGGATACTCGGTCATGAGATCGCGGCGGAAATAGTCTCCCTTGGAAAGGGCGTCACCGGTTTACAGACCGGCGACCTGTGTACGGTCTTGCCATACCGGAACAAGGTCGGCGATCAGGCGGTGAGGAGCGGTAAGATCAACTGTGGTAGCGGCCTCGCTTATATGGGTGTTCATGAAGACGGCGCGATGCAGGAATATTTTATCCGGGAAGCGAAAGATATTTTCGTCACCAACGGCCTGACCCCGGAACAGACGGCGATGATCGAACCCCTTGCCATCGGGAGCCACGCGATCGAAAGGGCGAACATACAGCCGGACGACATCGTACTGGTCATAGGCGCCGGCCCGATCGGTATCACCGTGATCACGATGGGTCTTTTAAAGGGAGCCAGCTTTATCGTGACGGACATCAATGAAAGCAGGCTTGAATTTGTAAGAAAGAACTACCCGGGCGTAAACACGCTACCTGCCCACGAAGACCCATCAACCCTCGGCGCGCGATATCACGGCGACAGACCTACGGTGGTGATAGACGCCACGGGGAACCGGGAGTCGATGCAGAAGTGTTTTGAGTATGTCGCTCACGGCGGCACCATCGTGTATGTCGGTTTGTTCATAGGAGACGTCGGATTTCCCGATCCGTTATTCCATGCAAAGGAAATTACGCTGAAGTCTTCAAGGGCAGCTTTGCCGGAAGACTTTCGGAAAATCATCAGGTTGTTGCGTTCCGGACATATCAGGGTGGAACATTTGGTCACGACCCGGATCCCTTATGATGCCGTAGCGGAAACCTTTCCACGGTTGTATGACCCTTCGTTGCAGGTGGTCAAGGCGGTTGTGGTCTTTTGATTCCCGAATGTACCGGTTATGACACGAATCGATAGTCATCAGCATTTTTGGAAATATGATCCGGGACGCCAGACCTGGATGACCGGTGATATGGATATATTGAAAAGGGACTATGAACCGCAGGAGTTGGCCGTGTCGCTCGGGCAATGCGGTTTGCAGGGTTCGATCGCCGTACAGGCCAGTCAGACGGAAGAGGAGAATGCGTATTTGCTGGGCCTGGCGGAGGGGTATCCGATGATCCGGGGAATTGTGGGATGGGTTGATCTGCAGTCCGGTTCGGTGTCGGAAAGACTTTCTTTCTATCGGGACCGGAAGGTCGTCAAGGGATTCCGCCACGTCATTCACGACGAACCGGATACCGACTTTATGCTCCGGCCTTCTTTCGTACGCGGTATCGAACAGCTTGGACATTTTGGCTATACCTATGATCTGTTGATCTTTCCGCGTCATTTGCCCAACGCGATTCAATTGGTGAGCCGGTTTCCCGATCAGGTATTCGTCGTGGATCACCTCGCGAAGCCCGGGATCAGGGAGCAGGAGATCGACGACTGGAGAAGGCTGTTATCGGGCCTGGCTTCCTTTGAGAACGTCTACTGCAAAATATCCGGAATGGTAACAGAGGCGCGGTGGAAAAAATGGAAGCAGGAACAGTTCATTCCCTACCTGGACGCGGTAGTGGATTTGTTCGGCACCCGGCGGATCTTGTACGGTTCGGACTGGCCGGTCTGCACACTGTCCGCGTCCTACGGCGAAACCTATGGGATCGTGAGGGACTATTTTGACCGCTTTTCACCCTCCGAGCAGGACGATTTTTTCGGCGGCAACGCGACGAAGGTCTATCATTTGTAATGAAATGCGCATATCGCAATGGAATTAACGCCAACCTACAAGGCTGATATATATCAAAGCGACTTTCCGGGCCCGGGCAGCAGGCTGGTTTGCGGCACATCCGGCCTGGGCGGGGTTTGGGGTCAGGTCGACGAGCAGGAAAGCATCGATTGTATCCTCTACGCCCTTGAAAAGGGCATCAGCGCTTTTGATACGTCTCCCTCGTACAGTGACGCCGAGCGGTTCCTCGGCAGGGCGATTGACAAATGGAAGGGCAACCGCCCTTTTGTAAGCACCAAGGTCGGACGGTTGAGAGCGGAGACCGCCTTTGACGCCCGGCTGGATTATTCGGCGCAGGGAATGCGCGAAAGCCTCTTTCGTAGCCTGGATTTGCTCGGACTTGACCACGTGGATCTCCTGTTCCTGCATGAACCTCAGTGGGTCCCTGTGGCGAAGATCGAAGGCATCCTGGAGACGCTGCTGTCGTTCCGGGACGCGGGATATACGAGGATGTTGGGTATCGGCGGAAATCCGTCCCCGGCGTTTGCGCCATATATAGATAGCCGCTACTTCCAGGTCATTTCCAGTTTCAACAAAATGGACGCCTGCAACCTGTCTGCTTTCGAGGACATCCTGCCGGCAACAATCCCGCAAAGGATCAGCGTCTATGCGGCGTCCTCCCTGCATTTCGGTCTCCTGGGAAACCGGTTCGGACATTTTGTGTCGGAGGGCAATAAAGGGTACGAAGAAAATATTTCGATAAAAGATATTGAGACGGCAGTACTCGTCCATCACCTGGCGGCGGAAAACGGGCTGCCGCTTCCGGAATTGGCCCAGCGATACCTTTTTTCAATGCAGGAGGCGACCCGCGTGGTGATGGGGGCGAGAAAGATCGGACAGATAACGGATACGATTCGTTGTTGGGAGGCCGGCGCTCTACCGAAGGAGCTATTTGCTGAAATAACCAAAATAATTCTTGGATCCTGATACAAGCAGGCACTTAAACAATTTTAAATGAGAAGCCTCTCCGCGCTCGCCCACGCCCTTCTCCGAACCCTTCCGGTGACACTGATCCTTCCGGTTGCCGTCGCCGCCCAACGGCCGGTAAAAGTCTTTATTCTCGCCGGGCAATCCAACATGATGGGTCACGGGGAGGTATATGCGGGCGCCAACAGAAGGCCCGTGGGGTCGCTGGAGTACCTGGTTCGGCACGACAGCTCCGGAGCATACAGGAGCCTGGTGGATGACGGCGGACACTGGAAGGCCCGAAACGACGTGTGGGTGCGGTTCGAGCGGGAGGACCAGGGACTGAAAAAGGGCGACCTCACCATCGGATATGGCGCGACGGATGGCGAAATTGGTCCGGAATTCCAATTCGGAAACGTCATGGGAGACTTCTTTCCGGAGCAGGTGTTGCTGATCAAGACCGCCTGGGGTGGTAAGAGCCTCGGGGTCGATTTCCGGCCGCCGGGTTCGGGTGGTACGACCGGACCGTACTATACAAAGATGCTGGAAGAAGTCCATGACGCACTGAACAACCTCGCCGTCGAGTTCCCCGGATACAAAGGGCAAGGCTATGAGCTCGCGGGTTTTGTCTGGAACCAGGGATGGAACGATGCCGGTGACCCTGCATTATATAAGGAATATGGCTCCAACCTCGTCCATTTGATACAGGATGTTCGCCGCGACCTGCAGGCGCCGGAACTGCCCGTTGTGATCATCAATTGCGGGCAGGGCGGTTTCGAACCAACGCCGGATAAGTGGATGCGGCGGGTGCAAACGTTTATCGTCGACGCGCAGGCAGCCGCGGCGGGAAGTCCGGGTTTTGCCGGCAATGTCGCGTTGGCGGACAGCAGGCCGTTCTGGAAGGATAGCCTGGAGTCGCCGGCCCGGGAGGTACACCATTACAACCGGAACGCGGGGACTTATTTTTGGATGGGGAATGCGGCAGGACGCGCGATGATCGGTTTACTGGATGGTCATAAGGCCGGAAATGCGGGGAACAAGCCGGGGGAAAACGCCTCCGGGGAGATGTCGGGCGACGGATTAATGGGGTATATATCGTTCAGGACTTCCCCCCAGCCGGCCGGGTATTCCTCGGGTATCGGCTTTTATTCCGCCGTCTACCCGATGCTGCGGGAACCCATCGATCATTTTCAGATCGGCCTTGCTTCGACATGGATCACGCCGGACAATTCCGACAATCTCACCCAGCCCTTGTGTCCGCCGGGTTCCTATGCCAGGGACAACTGGGAAAAAGGAAGGGGGCCGACATTTAAAGACGTTTTCCAGACGATCGAAGGCGGCCTGGGCATCTGGGGAAGTACACAGTTCCGCGCCGGCTACCAGTCACCGAAATTCCAGATCGTGGGGGTTCCGGATTGCTATACGGGGAACTATCTCATATCGCCCGGTTGGGGAAACAGCACGACCGCAACAAAGGATGCGAATATGGGGGTTGCACAGCTGAGCAACCGGTTGTTGATCCCGCCCGACGGCGTCACCTTCCGGGGGAAGCCGAACGGCGAATTGTTCGGGTATTCCTGGATGTCGTTGCCGCTGTCCGATGTCAAAGCGGAAAGCCCTCCGACCGGTAACCGGTATTGGACGCTCTTCTTTGCGTTATCCAATTTCAAAGGGCCTGTCGCCTTTATCATCCCGGAGTCGTGGAGTAAAATTTCCGCCAATTACGCCTTCGATAATAACCGGGGACTGGATAGCCGCGGCGGCAGGTCCGGCGGCGGCGCACAGGAAATAAATACGGTCCCGTATTTCGAGATGAAGGATTCGGCTGGGTCCGTCTTTTCGAAAATTCCACAGTTCACCTACCCGGTTGACAAACGCAAGGAGACCATCCTCATCCAGGATGTAAGATACTATTCGCAAAAAGCTTTGGCCGACGCCGTTGCGGATTGGCGGAGGAGCGGTCGGACCTGCTCCGGAAAATTCCTTATTTCGGACTCGGCCAGCGTGTTGGCAACACTCAGGGCATCCCCTTTCAATTTCCACCAGGCAGAAGAAAGGATCCCTTTGAGGGGTTTCGAACAGGTCGTGCAGACCCGGGTGTTCGCGGATTCGACGTCATTCGGGCTTGCATGGACCAGGTCACCCGTTAGCCCGCGGGGTGCTTTGCCGCAATATTTCAGGGAGGAGCAGGGTAAACGCGTGGCGGTGTCTGCCCAGGATGTTCCCCGCGAGTTAAGGGACAAAAAGTTCGCGGCCGCCAGGAATGGCGGCACGTATACCTCCCCGGATTCCGGGGCGTGGCGTAATCCGGGCCCCGTGCGCGGGCCTTATTATGCCTACCCGGCGGATGGGTCCCGGATCACCTATTACTGGTACCGGTTCATCGATCAGCCTTCTTTGCAGCAATATAAAAATAGCTGGGGCGACTCCGCCCGGGCTGCGATGCAGTCCCTCGTGGAAATGATCCATAGGAACTGGACACCCGACAAGGAGTATATGCCGGCGCCCCGGAATGGCAAAGCCCTGGTGCCGGTCGATCCCGCGCTGATCGTCCAACCCCCTCCGGGCCTGGAGGTGGGATATGTACCGATCGTGACCAGGCAGGAAGCATTCCAATAATAAAAAAAGTCTCTTGACATGAACCGGAAATTCCTGTGCGCGATCTTGTTGACGGCCGGCCTGCAGGGGGTTGCGCAAAAAAGACCCAACGTCATTTATATACTCACCGACCAGTGGCGATCCTCAGCGGTCGGATATGCGGGGAATGTCCAGGTGCATACGCCGAATATCGACAGTTTTGCAAAAAACGCGGTCATTTTTAAGAATTGTGTATCGGTCTGTGCGAAGTGCACCCCATACAGGGCTGCGTTGATGACGGGACGTTATCCCACTACTACCGGGATGTTCATGAACGACCTCTATCTTCCCGACAAGGAATTGTGCATGGCGGAGATTTTCAGAAAGGCCGGTTATCATACCGCGTATTACGGCAAATGGCACCTGGACGGACACGGGCGGCTCAATAATGTGGCGCCGGAAAGACGACAGGGATTTTCGTATTGGAAGGCGGCGGAATGTTCCCATGAATACAATAAGATGCCGTATTATGACAATGACGATCCCACCATCAAATACTGGAGCGGGTATTCTCCCTTTGCCATGGAATCGGATGTGGAGAAATATCTTGAACAACACGCGAAGGACGGCAACCCGTTCCTGCTCTTCGTCTCGTTGGCCACGCCGCATTTTTCAAAAGATCGGGCGCCGGAGAAATTCCTGGAGATGTATCCGCCGTCCGGTCTGGAATTGCCTGTCAACGTTCCGGCCGGAAAATTCCCGAATATCAGGACCGAGTTGCAGAATTATTATGCGCATTGCAGTGCCACCGACCAGGCGATCGGCGACCTGATCGGGAAAATAAAGTCATTGGGCCTTTTCGGCAATTCAATCATCGTGTTTACCGCTGACCACGGGGAAATGATGGGGTCGCACGGCGTGCGGCCCAGGGAGAAGCAGCTGGCCTGGGACGAGGCCGTCAAAGTCCCCTTTCTGATCCGGTTTCCCGGCATCGGACCTCACTCGGGACAGTCGACCCTTACTCCGCTGAACACAACGGATATCCTGCCCACTTTACTTTCCCTTTCCCGGATCGCCATCCCGGCGTCAATCCAGGGGAAGGATATTTCCGCGGTCGTCAGACATCCGGAGAGAGATGTGGACAGAGCCGTGTTGTTCATGTGCGTGTACCCGGTTGCGCAAACGCATTTCTCGGAGTACAGGGCGATCAAAACGAAAAGGTATACGTATGTGAAGGCGCCCGGAAGAGCGATCATGATGTTTGATAACCGGCACGACCCTTTTGAGATGAATAACCTGATCGGTCTGCCGAAATACAGGCCACTGCAGGATAGTATGGAAAGGGTCCTCGACAAGCAATTACGGGAAATAGGAGACCCTGATTTCAAGCCTTACCCATATTACCTGGACAAGTTCGGGTTCCACGACCTGGGAAAGGACATGCAGGAAGTGCCCTACACCGAGGTGCCGGGTCCGGTCACGCGGGTCTATTCTCCCATCAATACATTCAGCAAATGAGACAACGCCTTCTGGTATGGGTAGGGACGGCGGCGCTCTGTCTTTTTACCACGGGAATGTACGCAGGCGTACGGTTGCCTGCGATCATTTCTTCGAATATGGTCCTCCAGCGCGATGCCGGGGTTTCTGTATGGGGATGGGCCGATAAAGGGGAAAGGATTCGGATCAGCACATCCTGGCAAAAGGATCCCGTACAGGTTATCGCGGACAGTAACGGCAATTGGTCCGCCATCATCAGGACCACCGGCAGCAGGAAACCCCAGACCATCCGGATACACACGCACAACCAGGACATTTCGATCGGGAATATTTTGTTTGGGGAAGTGTGGCTGTGTTCCGGCCAGTCCAACATGGACATTCCCCTCGGTGGTTACCCCGGCCAGCCGGTGTACGGCGCGCAGGAAGCGATGGTCAGCGCGCGGGACAACAATATCCGCCTATTTAAAGTGGGCCAGCAGGCCAGCCTCAATCCGGTGAAGGACGTACAGACCGCCAGCGGATGGGTACCCGCTGCGCCGGAAACCGTCCGGGGATTCAGCGCGGTGGCCTATTTGTTCGGGAAACGGCTGCAGCAGATACTCGGCGTCCCGGTGGGATTGATCCAGGCTTCCTGGGGCGGCAGCCTGATCGAGGCCTGGATGAGTAAGGAAGCGCTAAGCCCCATCCGACAATTTGACCTGGACAAAGTGGACCTGAGACGCGGAAACCGGTTCCCTACGGTCCTCTTCAATGCCATGATACATCCGCTCATTCCTTACCATATAAAAGGTGTTATCTGGTACCAGGGGGAGGCGAATATTTCCCAGCCCCGGTTGTATACGCAGCTTTTTCCGGCGATGGTCCGCGACTGGCGAAGGCGCTGGGGAACCGGGGATTTCCCTTTCTATTATGTACAGATCGCGCCGTTTGCCTACAGTGACAATAACCGGATGGACGATCCGGACAACGCGGCATTCCTGCGTGAGGCGCAATTGCGGTGTCTCGGCATCATCCCGAATTCGGGTATGGCGGTGACCCTGGATATCGGCACCGAACATATCATTCACCCGCCCGACAAATCGGATGTAGCCGACAGACTTTTATATAACGCCTTACATGGGACGTACGGGTTTCAGGGCATCGACTGTTCGGGCCCGGTGCTGGATTCCATGCACAAAGGCGATAGCGGGATTTATCTCGCGTTCAGGCATTCCGGAGGCGGCCTGTACGCGCGTGGAAAGCTCCAGGGATTTGAAATTGCGGGACCGGACAGGGTCTTTTATCCCGCGGAAGCGTCCATTTCTTCAACCTATGGGATTTTTGCGAAGAGTGATCGGGTACCCGATCCGGTGGCGGTCCGGTATGCATGGAGGAGTTGGACAACCGCCACGCTTTTTAATAATGACCTATTGCCCGCCTCGTCTTTTCGAACAGACGATTGGGATAACGCCACCGCCGCGCAAAAGCCTTCAAACTAGCAAAATGCATACAGCCAACCGCATCACCCGGTATTCCACGATCTTGTCCCTTGCCTGCCTGTTGGCATGCGGTCAGGCGTTTTGCCAGCAACAGCCTAATGTCCTCGTCCTCACCGTCGATGACATGGGCTATCATTCGGTCGGCGTCTTCGGGTGCAAAGTCCCGGGCATCACGCCAAACATCGACAAGCTGGCCGGCGAGGGGATCCGGTTCACCTATGCCTTCGTCAACACGGCGGTCTGTCAGCCCTGCAGACAGAGCATGCAAACCGGCAGGTACCCCCACAACGACGGTGCGGAGGGGTTCGAACCCATCAACGAGGACGTGCCGACCCTTTCGGAGCAACTCAGGAAGGCCGGATATATCAATGGCATTTTAGGAAAGGAAATTCACCACCAGCCGGTCTGGAAATTTTGCTGGGATTATATTCCGTTCATCACGGAACTGGATTCGGTCTGGAGGAACAGCTTTGGAAGGAACCCCCGGCTCTATTATGAATATTCCGCGAAATTCTTTGCCATGGCGAAAGCGGAGAACCGGCCCTTTTTTCTGCTGGCCAATTCACAGGACCCTCACCGGCCGTTTGCGGGGAGCGCCGAAGATACACTCGAGTTTGCGGGGCGACTGCCTCCCTTGACCCGCCAATTCACCCCCGGCGAGGTGGACGTGCCGGGGTTTTTGCCGGACATTCCGGATGTCCGGAAGGAGGTGGCGCAATATTACGGCTCCGTATACAGGGCCGATCAAAGTATCGGCGCCGTTCTGAAGGCGCTGAATGAAAGCGGGCTTGCCGACAACACGCTGGTCATATTCCTGAGCGATCATGGCGCGGCCTTTCCATTTTCGAAATCGCAGTGTTATTTTAACAGCGACAAGACGCCGCTGATCGTCCGGTGGCCCCATCGGATCAGTCCGGGTACAATCGACTCTACCCACCTGGTGTCGGGTATCGACCTGATGCCAACCATCCTCGACGCCCTGCATCTTCCGTCCGTCCCGCACCTGGATGGCAAGACCTACCTGCCGCTGCTGCTGGGCAAAGGGCAAAGCGGCCGGGACTATGTGTATACCACCTTCTACCAAATATTTGCGAAGACCAGATACCCGATGCGGTGTCTTCAGGACAAGGACTTTGGATATATATTTAATTTCTGGTCCGATGGCAAATTGAGCATGACCGGGGATGCCACCGCAGGCCTGACCTGGAAGGCGATGGTGAAGGCCGGAAAGAGCGACCCGCAGATCGCCGCGCGCGTGGAGCTGTACAGGCACCGCGTGCCGGAGGAATTCTATGATTTCAAGAGCGACCCGGATGCGCTGCACAACCTGATCGATGACCCGGCATACGCAGCGATAATAAAAAGAATGCGCGGCAAAATGGCGGCGGTCATGCGCAGTTGCCATGACCCGGCCTACGCGGCGTTCCGGAACAGGAACCGGAAAGGCGCCATCACGGAATTTATGCGGCAGCAAAAAATAAAGGCCGCTCAGACAAAAAAGGATGCGAAGTTCCCCGCAGCCGCCGCCCCGTCGGCGGCGCAAAGCGGGCCCCGTATAAAAGACTACGGCCTCAAGGACTATATCTACCTGTCAAAGGACCTGCCTCATTCGGAAAGCAAACCCTGGAAACTGGTATGCCAAATGCCCTACAATTGCCAGTTTCAACCGGCTATAAGGGTCAGGGGCGCGGGTGGTCAGGTGATCAGCCTGAATTCGAGCAACCCGCTGGTGCAGTATCTGACCAAAACGGAAAGTTTTGTGACCGGACCGGGGATTACCGACTATGAGGCAAAGAACTGGATCAGCGGTGAAGGGGCCGTCTATACCCTACCCGCGGGCGTGACCGTCGAATCTGTACAATATCGTGAAACGGGCTACGATACCAGGATCGCCGGTTCCTTTGCGTGCGATGACAGCGCCTATACCATCCTATGGCGGAAAGCGGCGAGGACCGGTTATCTCTGTATGAGAGATCATTTTTATGATTGCCCCGATCGCGAACGGGTCGGCTTTTGGGGAGACGGAACGCCGGAGCTGGACCAGTGCTTCTACGCTTTCGACACTTCTTCCTATGCCTTATGCAAAGACCTTGTGCTCAGGCCGCTCCAGGCGGGGTTCTATCCCGGCCAGCAACTCGAATTTCTGGGAGAATATGGGCTGTGGTTCTATTATATGCATACCGGAAACCTGCAGTCGATTGCTTCCGTATACGAATCGACAAAGCACTTTCTCTTCAATACCTATAAGCCGGGGAAAAGGAATCAGTGGTTCGATTGGGGCGCGGAGACAAAGGACATTGCCGTGATCGAAACATGTTTTATGTATATCGACCTGAAGTCGCTCCGGAAAATGGCGATCCTGACCGGGCACGGGGAAGATACGGCGGCCATCAGCGGCAAACTCGATTCCATAAAGGGGTCCTTCGACCGGCTGTACTGGAAGGGTGAATATTATATGTCCTCCCAGGTGAATACCCCCGACGACAGGGCGAACGCCATGGCGGTAAACGCCGGGTTGGCCGACTCCTCCAGGTGGAATGCCATCTACCGCAATGTCCTGACGAAGGTCACCAACGCCAGCTGCTTTTTTGACCGGTGGGTCTTTGAGGCGCTGTGCCAGATGGGCGAGCAGGATTTTGCTTTACGGAGAATGTATGACCGGTACAGGACGATGGTCGGATGCAGCTTTACCACGCTGTGGGAGCACTATGACCGGTGGTGGGCGACGAAAAAGAACGCTTTCGATGACGCCTCTTCGCTCAATCACGGCTGGAACCCCCCGGTGATCCTCCTGTCGCAGCGTATCGCGGGCGTTTCGCCCGAGGAGCCAGGGTGGCAGGTATTTCATGTTTTACCGCGCGAGGCTTTTCTAAGGAAGATACAGGTCGTGGTGCCGACGATCCATGGCAATATCAAAGTCGGGGTGAACAAAACCTCTTCGGAATATTCGCTCACCGTCGTCGCCCCGGCAGGGACAAGCGCCATTGCCGGGATACCCAAACGATCCTTTTCGTCGCTTCGGACGATCCGCCTTAACGGGACCGTTATTTGGGCAAAAGGGGCGTATACAGGAGGTGATAACGGTGTGGCCTGGGCGGGAGAAGATCCGGAGTATATCAAGTTCAGGGTCCCGTCGGGGACATGGTCATTTTCGGCAAGCGGATCGCTGGTACAACCCGAGCCCCGGAGCGCTTACGTGGCGCCGCCGGCGGAATGGAGACTGAATAAAAAGGGATGGTCGGCGGCTTCCTCCGTCAGGGACAGTTCCTTCCTGTTCAGCGGCGACAACATACCCGTCGATATTGCCGCGGCGAACGCGATTGACGGCGACCATTGGACCGGGTGGCGCGATATGTCCGCTACCCAATACCCCGGCCAGTGGTTCCTGGTCGATATGAAATCGCAGGAGAAATTCGATGCCATCGAGCTGGATAATACCTGGGCTTTGTGGGACTCCCCGGTTCATTATGTGGTGACCGTCTCAACCGACGGCAAACATTGGGGAAATCCGGTAGCCGAAGGCCGCGGGGAGTTGGGCATGACGAGGATTACGTTTCCGGTTCAGCAAGCGCGTTTTATAAAGATCACCCAAACCGGCACGGACCCCACCTATCATTGGTCGATATATGAACTCGACGTGTGCAGGAAAAAGTAGCCGGCAAGCAGTTCCGCCGGATCGTTCCAGCAGCTTCGGGAATTCGTGCCGTCAGGCGATTCACATCGGCTTCGAGACCTCAAAACTTTGCGCCGCCGTCGCGTTGTCATTTAGCCAGACGATAAGCGAGTAGCTGCCGTCCGCGTCGATGACGGTACCCTGCCGGAAATCCGGCCCGGGATTGACCTGATGACCGCTGATCCTGACGCGGGCATTTGCCATGCCGCTTTTCCAATTCCTGATCTCGAAGCACAAATTATGGATGGGTTGCCGGGAGTTTGCGGCGATGGTAAAACGCAGGGGCGCCTGCCCGTAGACGAAACTGTAGGCGCGGTGCGCGGCGTTATAGCCATTACTAACCCCACCGGTTGCGGAAACGACAGCCGGGGCGTCCAGCCAGGACCTGGCAAGGTCGGTCAGCTTTGCGGCAGGCTGATCGTTCATCCCTTCGATCAGGAGTTTTTCCTGAAAAGCGGTGGGACCGTCCTGTTCGCGGAACATAGGCCAGTACAGGTGGGTGATCGAACTGTGCGACGCCCTGTCCGGGAAGCTTGCATTCCTCCCGGAGGAATTGATTTGTGCGGTTGGCCAGTGGTTCCAGCTGGGAAAGACGGAGTACCCCGTCCTTTCGCCTTCATACACGTCGCCATCGGTGAATTGTTGAATGGTGTAGGGGTCGAATCGACCGGTATAGTGTATCTGCTGGATCATCGTCCCTTTAAAATCCGGTTTTGGCGGATCCGGGTTCCAGTCATAGTCTCTTGCTTTACCGGTGGTATCGACGAGTGTCATGACGGGGGTCTTTTCCAGCACGGATTCCGGCCGCTGCCCTTCGCCGAGTACGGCGATCTGTTCATCCCATTCATGCCATTCCTTCGGTTTTGAGGAATACCACCGCAGCACCTTACAGGCTACGCCATCCGGGTAAATATAATAATCCCAATCGGACACATCCCCCCAACCCGTTGCCGTATCATAGTTAGCCCAGTGATGACTGGGATCCGCCTGCCGGTAGCGCCAGTTGACGACCACCCTGGCCGGGCTGTTTTCGATGATCCTGACCTGCGAGTCCCAGCATCCTTTATCGGACATGGGTTCGCAATCGCCCGGGGCGTCTTTGGTGAATCCGGTTTCGTCAAACTGGTTAGTGAACCACTGACCCTTTTCGTTTACGATCATGGGAATATAACTTACGCCCCGCCAGAACACATATTTGACCGGCGATTGGTCAAAGCCCACCACGACATCCGCATATTTTCCGAACCGGAACATATTTTCCCAGGTCTCATAGTAGGACAGGTGCGTATACATGGCCTGGAACTCACCATCGGTAGCCGGGACGGGAAATTTTCGCCTTTCCAGGTCGGGAGCGTTCAAACCGCCGGCGCCGGGAGAAAGCGTCTTGTAGGTGGCAAGGACCTGGGCGGGGCTTAGTGCGAGGTCATAGACCTGGACTTCATCGATCAGCCCATCCATGCCGAAATTGCTGGGATAGGTGTCATGGGTCCCTTCCGTCG
>DATNBP010000175.1:0-8305 GCA_035572015.1 Puia sp.
CCTTGCTGTTGCCCAAGCTGACACTGCTCATTCCGCTGACCAGGTTCCCTGGTTTCATCTGGCTGATCATAGCTGGTTTCCTGCTTGCGGCAAGGCAGCCGGAGTGAGGGGGCGTGGGCGGGCTCAACGAGCGCGGGGTGAAGGGGCGGGGGCCGAACGAGCATTTGGGTGAAGGGACGCGGGAGCTGCGCTTGTTGTGAAGGAAGATAGAAATTAGTGGAAAATATATTTAATTAGGGATGTTAGTCATCCCATTATGAGAGTCTTTCTTTTCATTATATTCTCGGTCGGCTCCTTCGTGGCTTCCGCCCAAACAGGGCGGCATTTCGTCAAGATCATCATTGACAGTTCCGACGCGAACCCGACATTTGACCAGGCGATGTCAGGAAGGAGTGAGACACGGTCGACCCATGGGGTAATTACGAACGAAACGACCGGCAAATCCGATACGATCGACTGGGACATCTCGAACAAAGTCATCAATGCGAATCTCGAAGGCTCCTACAAACCCGGCACGCTGTTCGATAATTGCATAGCATATTCCTATTATGGCGGAGATTCGGTTCGCTTGCAATTCCAGGATAATTGTATCGAGCTTCCGAAGTCGATGACCTGGGACAGACTGCTGATCCATATCGTCGGTGATCAATTTTACGCGGAATACGTATACACGAATTTGTCATTCTCCAAGTTGGTTGTCGTCGGGCAAGAACTGAGGTTGCGGCACCCAGCTTCAAAAAAGGGCGAATCTTTGGAAGGAAGTCTGACCATCCGTTGTGTGTACGTTGATCCGGATGCCCGACGCCAAGGCGAGTATATCATTCGAGGCCCGTTCCGGGCTACAATTCAATAAATGGATGGTAGTGTGGGTCTTAAATGGTGCGAATTCGCGGTAATTATGTTTGGGATAGGTGGGGGTGCGGGCAAATATTATGACTTGAAAGTTGATATCGCTACATGGACAAATTAATTTCGGACTTGCTGGCAGCTGAACAAATTGACGGCTCGCAGTATTTCGTGGCGGTGATTGACGGCCGGCAAAGTCGCACCTGGAAGGAATTTGGATGCGTTTCATGAATGCATCAATGACCTCGAATGGCTCAAGGAGCCGAACTATTTTCTCGTCATCCGGAACGCTAAGGAATTTCTCTGCAGGGAGTCGGCGGAGGATCGCGCGCATGCGGCTGAAATGTTGGATGAAATAACCGAACAATGGGCGAACGTGCCCAATTATGAGCGAGAGGGGGAATATAGACGGAAGGCAGATTTTCGGGTTAGGTATCTTTGAAAACGAGGATGCGGCAATCCAGTCGTCGCGGCTCGGAACAAAGCTGCGTTGGATTAATTTGTGGTAAATTGCTCCTATGAGAGCGAGATGGTTGATTGTTTGCGCCGTGCAGGGGATAATGACCGCGGCGCAGGCCCAGGTGTACCCGGGCCGGATCGACTCGGCGTTGCTGCCGGCGATGTATGCGCACTACCAGGAGGAATATACATTGGATAAACCGACCGATCCGGCGGCATGGCGCGGCCAGGACGGGCCGCATGTGGTCGTTGGGTCGACGGACGAGCGGTATTTCAGGACGGAGGTGCCGCGGGTGAAGGGGGGAGACAGATGGGAGGCCTGGGGCTGGAAGGGAGAAAGGGTGAATGCACAGGTTGTGATTTGGTCGGCGGATACGCTGGAACAGGTGCGGGTGAGGCTGGACGGGTTAGTGGGCGCCGATGGGGCGAGGATCGGACGGGACAAGATCAGCGTTAATTTAGTGCGGTACGTACTTGCCAACTACCCTTACGGTTCGAGCCAGGGCAGCTGTGGCGACACGCCCTATAAGGACGGGTTCCTGCTGGCGGACCGGTTCGAGCCATTCGACCGGGTGGATGTGCCGGGGAAGACGGTCAGAACGGTATGGGTCAGCATCAATATCCCGCCGGATGCCCGGCCGGGCCGCTACACGGGCAAGGTGGAAGTGGCGGGCAAGGGATTTCAACGCTCACTGCCGGTAAGTCTCGAGGTCCAGAACCAACTCCTGCCCCCGCCGCGGGACTGGCAGTTCCGTCTCGATCTGTGGCAGAACCCCTGGGTGGTCGCCTGGCAGAACCACCTGCAACCGTGGTCCACGGAACACAAACTCCTTTTAAAACAACATCTCAAACTGTACGCGGATGCCGGCGGCAAGTATATCACGACTTATGCGGTGAACTCCCCCTGGAACGACAACTCATACTGGAATGAAGGTGGCATGATCGAATCGACGAAGGAAAAGGACGGAAGCTGGACATTCAACTACCCGATCTTCGACGACTATGTGGAACTGGCGATGAGTGTGGGAGTCGATAAGGCCATCACGGTCTATACGCCGGTCCCGGATGGGAACAGGTTCAGGTATGTGGACGCCGCGACGGGGGATTATGTGACGGCGTACTGGGCGGCGGGATCGAATGTTTGGCGGGCGTACTGGGGGGCCTTGCTGGACGATCTCAGGCGGCATTTGAGCGAAAAGGGATGGTTGAACAAGACCTATATCGGCATCAATGAGAACCCGCTGGAGGAAACGCTGACGGCTATCCGCTTTGTGAAATCGAATTGGGCGGGTTGGAAGATCACCTATGCCGGCGACTGGCACCCGGAATTGAAAGATCTGCTGGACGACTACTCGTATGTGAAGGAAAAGGAATCGCCGATGGATCGGCTGGTACGCCGCCGCTTACGGCTATAGCGGCTTCCTGCGCTGGGCTTATGACGCGTGGCCGGGCGACCCGAACCGGGATGCGCGACACGGAAGCTGGCCGGCGGGCGACTGTTATATGGTCTATCCCGGCGGCAATAGTTGCATCCGCTTCGAGAAGCTGCGGGAGGGCATCGTGGATTATGTAAAGATCAGGATCCTGCGGGGGGAGTTGGGTGCTTCGACGGATAAAGCATGCCGGGAATTGGGGCGAAAGCTGGACGCGCAGTTGGCGCGCATGGACGTGGAGCACGGATATAAAACGGATACGCTGGAGGCTCAGGTGCACGGAGGGGAACGGCTGGTCAGGGAATTGAGCGAGCGGCTGGGGGCCGGCGGGGCACGCAAGGTCGGAGGAGCGGCGCACGTGTTGGCGGAAGCGTCGGGTAACCGGGGGGCGAGGACAGGCTGGCGAGATTTGGCGCGTACCGGGAATATGAGTAGATTGGTAACCGCCATAAAACCCAGACCCTTTCATGCGTCTTTTTCTGCTGACCATACTGCTTGCCCTATCCGTCGCGGCGCGTCCGCAGGTGGCGGGGACGTTCGAGCAACCGGATGCCCTTGTAAAGGCGGGGGTCAAGCGGGTAAAGTGTATGTTGAGGGACAGCCGTGGCTTCCTGTGGATCGGTACCGAAACCGGGCTCTTCAGGTACGATGGGACGAACGTAGACCTCCTGCAACACGAGGCGGACGGCCCGGTTGCGCTGCCCAATAACATGATCGCGGGCCTTGCGGAGGACCGGGCGGGAAATATCTGGGTGGGGACGATGCACGGCGCCGCAAGGGTCGACCCCAATACGCTGCAATGCACGGTGTATAGCACGCCCCGGCACAATATCGACTTCGACTTCGACCTGAAGCCGCTGGTCTCCCGCGATGGCAGGGTCTGGCTGGGCGGCAACGAGGGGCTTACCGTGCTGGAGGGCGGCCGTTTTCGCACAGTCTGGCGCGGCAAAAGCAACCCGCCCGACAACGCCTGGTATGTGAACGCGATAACGGAATGGAAGCGCGACACCCTCGCCCTGGGGACTTTCCGTGGCCTGGTCCTGTACAATACGCGAGACGGCGGTTACCGGAGGTTGTTCCGGGAAGAGGATATCACGGTCACCAGGCTCCTGGTCGACACCCACGGCCGTCTTTGGATGGGAACCTGGGCCAACGGCTGCTGGATCCTGGACAGCAGCGGCCGGGTATATACCATGGTCGCCCCTGACAAGCCGGTCCGGGGGAAGATCAGGAATATCGTCACGGGCATCCTGGAAACCGGCGGCCCCGCAGCGCCGAGGTACTGGGTCTCGACGGAGGATGCCATCTACCAGATGGGCGAGCCGCCGGCGAAAGGGATGAACCCTCGGGACATTGCGAAGGTAGCGACCACCGGCGCGGCCTGTTTGACGGAGGACAACGATCATCACGTCTGGATCGGGGGCGTTACGGTGAAGCGGGTCTTTGCGGGACATAGCCAATTTGCGGCGTTGCCGACGGAGATCAAAGGGTTGGTGACGGGTATCCAGGGGGTGACCTACCATCACCAACCGGCCATCGCCTTCACGACCTGGTACGTTCCCGGCGGACTCACGGTGACTAACCCGGATGCCTCGACTATATATTATAAGCGCACAGTGAAAGGGGACGGCGCTAACGTCTCGGGTCTCGCGCTCGACAGCAAGGGCCGTTATTGGCTGTCCACCCTCACCGGCCTGGACATCCTTGACGGGGAGTTCCGGCCCCTGCCGCACGCCGATACGCTTTTTCGCGGCCGGGATCAGTTGGTCACGCCGCGGACCAACGGCGTGCTGATCCACCGGGACACGGCCTGGGTGGCCTATTACCGGCGGGGGCTCTCGATATACGATATGCATTTCCACCTGCTGCGCAGCTTTGCCAGGAATGACGGGTCGGGCATGGCGGACGATCTCATCAACTGCATGTTCGAGCACGGGGGAACGGTCTGGCTGGGCGGGGACAACGGGCTGTATCGCTACGATGCGGCGGCGGGACGGTTCAGGCTCTACAATCTAAACCCCGACCAATCCTCCTTTAATGTGAGCGACATCGACGCTTTGCCGGGCGGCGACCTGATCCTGGCTACGGGATCGGGGCTATTCCGGTTTTCACCCGCCACGGGTTCCGGCACGAAGATCAGGTCGCCGCTCTTCGGGAATAATGTGATCGAGGCCGTGACGGTGGATGCGGGCGGCGATATATGGTTCGTGAACCGCGAACACCTGGTCTATTATCGCGTCAACAGCGGGCATTTTATGCTGTTCGGCACGGAAGACGGACTGGAGGTGCACGACGATCTCAATACATTGCGCAGCCCGGACGGAGTGCATTTTTTTGCCGGCGGCAACGATGTCATTTATACGTTCGACCGGAGCAGCCGGAATACCGCTGCCCAGGCTATCCCGCTCTATCTGCATTCTATCCAGGTCAACGACAGCACGCTTCCCAGGAGCGCCGCAGCTTCGCCGCTGCAGCTCAGCTACACACAGGACAGGATCACCCTCGAGTTCGGCGCGATCAACCTCGTCAAACCGGAACAAAACGTCTATGCCTATATGCTGGCGGGCGTGGACAACAAATGGATCTACAGCACGCGCAACTTTGCTTCCTATGCGAACCTGGCGCCGGGCCATTATACCTTCCAGCTGAAAGCGGAAAACTACGCAGGCGTGTGGAGCGAGGTGCTCCGGCTGCCGGTGACGATCAGCCCGCCTTATTGGGAAACCTGGTGGTTCCGGCTGATCAGCGCCCTGCTGATCGGCGCGGCCATATTCTTCTCGGTCCGCTATGTCGTCCAGCGCAACCTGCGCGATCGGATCCTGCGGCTGCAACAGGAGCAGGCGGTGGAAAAGGAACGGAACCGCATCGCCCGGGACATGCATGACGATCTGGGCAGCGGGTTGACAAAGATCGCCATCCTCAGCGAGGTCACGAAGGCGCGGCTTCAGGAGCCGGGTGCGGCGGTGTCGAACCTGGATGTGATCTCGAATGCGAGCAGGGAGCTGGTGGATAACCTGGAGGATATTGTTTGGGTTCTGAACCCGCGCAATGATTCGTTCAGCAGCCTGCTGCTGTATATCAAGGACCACGTCGAGGACTTCTTCGAGCCGTCGGGGATCGCCTGTACGGTCGTCGCGGACCCGGTGATAAAGGATTTTCCGCTTTCGGAGGAGAAACGGCGCAACGTTTTTCTGACCGTGAAGGAAGCTTGCAACAATATCCTCAAGTACGCGGGTTGTACGGAAGTCCTGGTGCGCGTGGGGATCGGGGAAGATGGATTCGAGATAGAGATCGCGGATAACGGGCGCGGGTTCGAGGTGCGGGAGGTCGGGCAGTTTTCGAACGGACTAAGGAATATGAAGAACAGGATGGAGCAGATCGGGGCGAGGTTTGACGTCCGGTCGGAGAAGGGCAAGGGGACGAGGGTCAGGCTGGAGGTCGCAACCTGAACGGCTCACCCTTTTTTGTTACGGCCGTCTGCGGCCGAAAGGATAAATTCACAGGTTATTATGATCCAGGTTGCCATAGTCGAGGATATCCGGGAGATCCGGGAGGGGCTGCAAATGCTGATCAATTTCAGCGAGGGATTCCATTGCTCGCAGGTCTATGCTACCGCGGAGGAAGCGCTGGAAGGGATTCCGGTACATTGTCCGGATGTGGTGCTGATGGATATCAACCTTCCCGGAATGAGCGGCCTGGAGTGCGTCCGCCGCGTGAAGCCGCTCTGTCCCGCCACCCAATTCATTATGAGCACCGTATACGAAGACGACGAAAATATCTTTGAATCGCTGAAGGCGGGCGCGACGGGCTACCTGCTAAAAAAGACGGTGCCGGCCCGGATACTCGAGGCGATCACGGAAGTCCACCAGGGCGGCTCGCCGATGAGCACTCAAATTGCGCGGCGGATCATCGGGACCTTCCAGAAGAAGGACGGGATCACCGCGGCTGATGAGCTGACCACGCGGGAAAAGGAGGTACTCAAGAGCCTTTCGGAGGGATTGCGGTATAAAGAGATCGCGGCGAAGTTCCGGATCAGCATCGAGACGGTGCGCAGCCATGCGCGCAATATCTACGAGAAGCTGCACGTGCAGAGCCGGACGGAGGCGCTGAACAAGGTATATGGCAAGGGGGGGCTTTCGTAACACTTTTTTGGGATGGTCGGGGCGGTTGGCGGAATGTAGTTTTATGGCTAAAAAAAAGCCATGAAAAAGACCCTGTTGGTGCTGCAACTCATGCTCTCGCTGCTGATCGGCGGCGCATTGCAGGCACAAGTGGAGAACCCGGGAAACGCGGCCAAGACGGGCGCGACCGATCATGCGAACAACGATATCGACAATTCGGTCAACAATGGGCTCAATAAGACGGAGGGCGCCATCAAGGGCCTTTTCAAAAAGAAAAAGAAGACCGATCCCGCGACTACTGCCAAGCCGGCCACGCCTGCCGGCGGTACGGCGACAGCGGCAACTGCGGGAGGAGATCAGACCACCGCGTCGCTGACCAATTATAAAAACTATGACTTTGTACCCGGCGACAAAATTATTTTTCAGTCGGATCTGGCTGGCGAGTCGGTTGGGGAAATTCCCTCGCAGTTTACCCTCACCCAGGGACAGATGGACGTTCAGCAGGAAGACGGAGAAAATGTGATACATACGCCAAAGGGACCGGGAGCCCGCTTCTCGCCCCGGATGAAGGATATGCAATATTTGCCAGACCAGTTTACTATCGAGTTCGATTTCAAGGATGAATTATTCGGATTCGACCACCTGGATATCTATTTTGGCGATAATGACGACGCGGATGGGCAGATCAAAATGATCGGCGGGGACAATGCTTCATTCTCCTGGTCCAACGGGGACGTCGATGCGCCAGAGGGACTGGATCTGAGCAAGCCAATGACATGGCATCATATCGCGATCGCCATCAACAAGAATGCCGGCAAGATCTACATGGATCAGTACCGGTTTGTGAATGTGAATAACCTGGTGGGCAAGGCGAACAAGATTGTCTTCAACGTCCACGGGTACGAGCACTCCTGGATCAAGAATATCCGGATCGCGGCGGGCGGGATCGATATCTATAAGGAAATGACGACGGATAACAAGATCGTGACGCATGGCATTTTGTTCGACGTCAATAAATCGACGATCCGGCCTGAGTCGATGGGCACGATCAACAGCATCTACAAGCTGTTGCAGGCGACGCCGGCGCTGAAATTCGAGGTGGACGGCCACACGGACAACACCGGTGACGCGGCGCACAACCTGACCCTGTCGCAACAACGGGCGGACGCCGTCAAGGCGCAACTGGTCGCGATGGGTATCGATGCTTCCAGGCTGACCACGAAGGGATTTGGCGATACGAAGCCGATGGGCCCGAACGATACGCCGGAGAACAAGGCGATCAACCGGCGCGTCGAATTTGTCAAGATACCGTAAGTACGTCCCTATACCCTAACTCTCGAATGTTGACGCAGGCGGTGCCGTTGCTTTTTGCGGCGGCACGCCTTTTTTGGGGGGCGGGGTCGGCCGGGGGGGCTGGGCCGGGGCAGGGGCCGAAGGGGCGGGGTA